>DATBLP010000096.1:0-8186 GCA_036555245.1 Burkholderiales bacterium | reverse complement strand
GCGCTCGTGGGCGTTGAGGATCTCGACGAAGCGCGACATGTGGGTGCCCTTGAACTGGTGCGGCAGTCCCACGTACATATTGAACGTGGCAACCGTGTGCTGCACCCCACCTGAACGCTCGGCGACGCGGACGGGATGGCGGATGGCCTTGACGCCGACCTGGTCTATGGCAAGCTTGCGCCGGTCCTCGGTGCTCTGGACGTCGGGAATGGCAAGGGGATCGCGGATATTCATGAGAGCCTTTCGCTACGTGGCTCGGAATTAGATGATCTTAACATGCGTGCCGTTCCCGGCCTTTCAAGACCGCCCGAAAACGGACGTGGCGGCCGCCCACCGCGAGGGAAATCCACAGGGCCGCGATCATTTCAGCCGCGCGCGGATCGCGGACACGATGCCGGCCCTGTCCAGCCCGACGGACGCGAGCAGCTGCGCCTGGTCGCCGTGGTCGATGAAGCGGTCGGGCAGTCCAAGCTGAAGCAGCGGCGTGGGGCTCGAGCGCTCCGCGAGCGCCTCGGCGACTGCGCTGCCTGCACCCCCCATTACCGCATTCTCCTCGATCGTCACGACGAGATCGTGCGTCGCCGCCAGCTCGGACGCAAGATCGGCGTCCACGGGCTTCACGAAACGCATGTCGGCGACGGTCGCATCCAGCTCGGCACCGGCATCGAGCGCCGGCTTCAGCATGCTGCCGAAGGCAAGAATGGCAACGCGGTCTTTTTCCGCGGAGCTTCGCCTGCGCACTTCGCCCTTGCCCACAGGAAGCGCCCGCATCTCGGCCGCGACTTCGGCTCCGGGCCCGCTCCCGCGCGGATAACGGACCGCAGCCGGTTGATCGAGCGAGAATGCGGTGAACAGCATCTGGCGGCACTGGTTCTCGTCGCTCGGAGCCATTACTACCATGTTGGGGACGCAGCGCAGATAGCTGAGGTCGAACGCCCCGTTGTGCGTGGCGCCGTCGCCGCCGACGAGGCCCGCGCGGTCGAGCGCGAACACGATCGGCAGCTTCTGGATGCAGATGTCGTGAATGAGCTGGTCGTAGCCGCGTTGCAGGAACGTGGAATAGATTGCGAGTACGGGCTTCAGGCCCTCGCAGGCGAGCCCCGCAGCGAAGGTAACGGCGTGCTGCTCGGCAATGCCCACGTCGAAATAGCGCTCGGGGAACTCCTCCGCAAAGCGGACCAGTCCGGACCCCTCGCGCATGGCGGGGGTGATCCCCACGAGCCGGGAATCAAGCTTCGCCATGTCGCACAGCCACCGGCCGAACACCTGCGTGTAGTTCGGCTTCCCGCCGGCAGACTGCTTGATCCCTTCCGCGGGATTGAACTTGCCCGGCCCGTGATAGAGCACCGGATCGGCCTCGGCAAGCTTGTATCCCTGCCCCTTCTTGGTAACCACGTGCAGGAACTGCGGTCCCTTCAGAGCTCTGATGTTCCTCAGGGTCGGGATCAGCGAATCGAGATCGTGGCCGCTGATCGGGCCGACGTAATTGAAGCCGAATTCCTCGAAGAGGGTCGAAGGAACGACGAGCCCCTTGGCGTGCTCCTCCACCTTCTTTGCGAGTTCCAGCAGAGGGGGAACGCCGCCGAGCACCTTTTCGCCGGCCCTCTTGGCCGCGGCGTAGAAGCCTCCGGACATGAGCCGCGCGAGGTAGCGGTTGAGCGCGCCCACAGCGGGTGAGATCGACATGTCGTTGTCGTTGAGGATCACCAGGAGATCGGTGTCCATCACGCCGGCGTTGTTGAGCGCCTCGAAGGCCATGCCCGCCGACATCGCGCCGTCGCCGATGACGGCAACCACGTGGCGGCGCTTCTCGCCCGTTTCCCCCTTTAGTTTCGATGCCTGCGCCATGCCGAGCGCCGCGCTCACCGAAGTGCTCGAATGGGCGGTTCCGAACGTATCGTATTCGCTCTCGCTGCGGCGCGGAAAGCCCGAGATTCCGCCCGGCATGCGTAGTCGCGCCATCCCCTCCCGTCGCCCGGTGAGGATCTTGTGCGCATAGGTCTGGTGCCCGACGTCCCACACGATGCGGTCGTGCGGCGTGTTGAACACGTAGTGGAGGGCGATGGTCAGCTCGACCGTCCCCAGATTGGAAGAGAGGTGCCCGCCGGTCTGGCTCACCGACTGAAGAATGTAGGCGCGCAGCTCCTCGACGAGACGCTGCAACTCCGCGCGGTCGAGCCTGCGCAATGCGGAAGGCTCGTCGATCGTCTTCAGCAGCTCGTAGCGCGTGGGGTCGTAGCCGGCCGGCCCGGATTCCGGGCGCACGCCGGGGAGATCCGCCCGTCCGATGGCACTCATGAAGACGAATTATGATGCAATTCCCGGGGGAGCGTCTGGCCGCCGCGCGGGCTCCGGCAGGAATTCACGCAAGAATCGGGGGAAATCGGCCCCTTGTTTTTCCGGGTGTTTCTTCTCTCGAGGTCGTCAGAACTTCCGCAGAACGATGAAATCCGCGAGCTCCGAGAGTCTGCGCGCGCCCGCGCCCAGCGACTCAAGCGCTGACTGCGCATGTCCGCGCAGTTCGCCGGCGAGCGCCTTGGCACGCGCCAGCCCGAGCAGCGAGACATAGGTCGGCTTGTGGCTGGCGGCGTCCTTTCCGGCCGTCTTGCCGAGAGTCGCAGTCGAGGATTCCTGGTCGAGCACGTCGTCCACCACCTGATAGGCGAGCCCCACGCAATTCGCGTAGTGGTCGAGCTGCGCGAGCTGTCCTGCGGAGACCGCGCTCGAGCAGCGGGCGCCGATCGCGACCGAAGCGCGGATCAGGGCGCCGGTCTTGCGGATGTGCATGTGCTCGAGCTCGGCGAGCGAAAGCGACTGCCCAACGCTGGCGAGATCGATCGCCTGACCTCCCGCCATCCCGCGGCTCCCGCAGGCAGCCGCAAGGATCCCCATCATCTCGATTTGGGTTTGAGGGTCATCGCTCAGCCGGTGCTCGGCGAGCAGCTGGAACGCCAGCGCCTGCAGGCTGTCGCCCACCAGCAGCGCCGTCGCTTCATCGAATTCGACATGGCAGGTGGGCTTGCCCCGGCGCAGCACGTCGTTGTCCATGCAGGGAAGATCATCGTGCACCAATGAGTAGGCGTGGATGCACTCGACCGCGCAGGCCGCGATCTCTAGCCGCTGGGGGTCAGCCAGGGAAGGCTCCTTCGCAGCCGCCTCTCCCGCGGCGAAGGCAAGCAGGGGTCGCACGCGCTTGCCGCCGCCCAGCACTACATAGCGCATGGCCTCGTGCAGTCGCTGCGGAGCGATCTTCTCCGAGGGAAGGCAGCGGGAAAGCGCGGCTTCGACGCGGGCCTGGACATTTGCGGTCCAAGCGGCAAATTCACTCGTCGTCGCCACCGAGAAAGTTCTTCAGGGTGTTGTCTTCGAGCACTTTCACCTGCTGCTGCGCCCGCGCGAGGACCCCCTGGCAGTATTGTGCAAGCTCCAGGCCTCGCTTGTGGGCGGCCAGCGACTGCTCGAGGGTGAGCTTCCCCGACTCCATGCTGGCGACTATCTTTTCCAGCTCGGCGAGGGCGCCTTCGAAGCTCTCGGGCGGTTCGGTCTTCGCGGATTGTTTGGCGCTCATGTCGGTGCGAATGGATGCCCTGCGATTGCGCTTGGGGCTGTCATGTGCCGCATATTGTGACAGCCTTCGACGCCCGTCGCTTCGGGGCTGGAAAAAATCCCTGGTGCCCCCATTTAAAAAGGTCTAGAATCGCGCCCATTTTAATTTTCCCGCGAAACGGAGAACCCCCACCCATATGTCCGACCTGCCTAGTTCGCGAAGACTGCAGCCGAACACCTCGCAGCTTCCGGTTTCCTGGTATTTCGACCAGCGCGTGTTCGACCTGGAGCAGCGACTCCTCTTCGCGGACGGACCCGGCTACATCGGCCATGAGTTGATGGTGCCGAATCCCGGCGATTACCACACGCTCGCCGGGATGGACCACGGGAGAGTGCTGGTCCGGAACGCGAACGGCATCGAGCTTCTTTCGAACGTCTGCCGCCACCGTCAGGCGATCCTGCTGGAAGGCCGCGGCAACGCGCAGAACATCGTCTGCCCGCTGCACCGCTGGACCTACGACATGAAGGGCGAGCTGCTCGGCGCGCCGCATTTCCCCGACAATCCCTGCCTGAACCTCGGCAAGACGCCGCTGCAGAACTGGCAGGGCCTGCTGTTCGCTGGGGGACGCGATGTCGCGAAAGACCTCGCTTCGTTCTCCATCTCCGACCAGTTCGACTTCTCCGGATACATGCTCGACCGCGTGGAAGTGATGGAGCTCGAGCAAAACTGGAAGACCTTCATCGAGGTGTATCTCGAGGACTACCACGTCATTCCTTATCACCCGGGGCTGGGCAATTTCGTCACCTGCGACGACCTGAAGTGGGAGATCGCCGACGCCTATTCCGCGCAGACTGTCGGCGTGATGAACGGCTTTTCGAAGGCGGGCACGCCCGTCTACGCCAAGTGGCACGAGGCCCTCAACCGCTACCGCGGGGGAAAGGACCCCAGGCAGGGCGCAATCTGGTTCCTCTACTACCCGAACGTGATGCTCGAGTGGTACCCGCACGTGCTCGTGGTGAGCACGCTGATCCCGCGCTCGCCCGTCCTCACGACCAACGTCGTCGAGTTCTACTACCCGGAGGACATCGTGCTCTTCGAGCGCGAGTTCATCGAGGCCGAGCAGGCCGCCTACATGGAAACGGCGATCGAGGACGACGAGATCGCCAAGCGCATGGACCGCGGCCGCCGCGCCCTCTACGATCGAGGCGAGAACGAGGTCGGCCCTTACCAGTCCCCGATGGAAGACGGGATGATGTACTTCCATGAGTACGTTCGCCGCGGGCTGGCCGGGAATCTTTGAGAGGTCATTGAATCCTCTGAGTCGAAGGCGCTCCAGCTCCATTCCCGGCGGGTAAGATACCGGCCATGGTTCTCATGGCTCTCGTCAGCACCGAAATCCTTGCGCGGCATCTAGACGATCCCGACTGGGTGGTGTTCGACTGCAGGCACGACCTGACCGCCCCCGGCCGCGGGAGAAGGGATTACCGGGCGTCCCACATTCCCGGCGCGCGTTTCCTGGATCTGGACAAGGACCTGTCCGCACCCAAGACTGGAGCGAACGGCCGCCACCCCCTGCCCGATCCGTCGCTGTTCATGAAGAAGCTCGGACGGGCCGGCGTCAATCCAAGAAAGCAGGTGGTCGCGTACGATGCCCAAGGAGGCATGATCGCGGCACGTCTTTGGTGGATGCTGCGCTGGCTCGGACACCTCCCGGTCGCAGTGCTCGACGGCGGCTGGAACAAGTGGGTTTCCGAGGCCCGGCCGCGAAGCACCCGGGCTCCGGTGCCGCGACGCACGCAGTTCAAGGGGAAACCGCGCAGACACTCCGTCGACACGCGATTTGTGCGCTCGCACCTCGGAAAGGCCGGGATGGTCCTGATCGACGCGCGCGCACCGGACCGATTCCGCGGAGAGAACGAAACCCTGGATCCGGTCGGCGGACGCATACCCGGAGCGCGCAACCGCTATTTCCGCGACAACCTCGAGACGGGCGGCCGCTTCAAGGCTCCTGCCGTTCTGCGAAGCGAATTCGGCGCCGTACTCGGCAGCTCGGAACCGGAGGAGGTCGTGCACTACTGCGGCTCGGGCGTCTCCGCCGCTCACAATCTTCTCGCCATGGAAATCGCGGGGTTGCCGAGCGGACGCCTCTATCCGGGCTCGTGGAGCGAATGGTGCGCCGATCCTTCGCGCCCCACTGCTGCGGGTGCGCCGCGGTCGGGAGAAGCCTGAAAGCCTGATGACCCAATGGCTTGCCGACGCAATTCTCCTTCTGCACGTTCTCTTCGTGCTGTTCGTGGTCGGCGGTTTCGCCCTGATTCTGGCAGGGGCCCGGCGCTGGAGCTGGGTTCGCAACCGGACTCTCCGCGCACTGCACCTTGCGGCAATCGCCTTCGTTTCCGCGGAGGCGCTCCTCGGACTCAGCTGCCCGCTTACGCGCTGGGAGGACTGGCTGCGCGCCGCGGGATCTCAGGACCGGAGCTTCGTGGGGCGCTGGCTCGCGCGACTGCTCTACTACGATTTCCCGGAGTGGGTGTTCGCCCTCGCGTATTGCGCCTTCGCATGCGCGGTGATCTGGGCCTGGCGCGTGATCCCGCCTCGTTCGGCAGGGCATAAGCCGCTATCATCCTGACTCCGCCACAACCGACCGCCATGAAGCAGTATCTCGATCTCATGCGCCACGTGCTCGAGCGCGGCGCAAGTAAGACTGACCGCACCGGCACCGGAACGCTGTCGACGTTCGGCTGGCAAATGCGCTTCGATCTGCGGCAGGGTTTTCCGCTGCTCACCACCAAGAAAGTCCACCTCAAATCGATCATCTACGAGTTGCTGTGGTTTCTGCGGGGCGACACGAACGTGCGCTGGCTGCAGGAGCATGGCGTGACCATCTGGGACGAATGGGCGGACGAGCGGGGCGAACTCGGGCCGGTGTACGGCTCACAATGGCGCAGCTGGCCTTCGCCCGACGGAGGCTCGATAGACCAGATCGCGCGGGTCGTGGATTCGATCCGGAGGAATCCGGATTCGCGCCGCCACGTCGTTACGGCCTGGAACCCGGCCGAAATCGACAGGATGAAGCTGCCGCCCTGCCACGCGCTGTTCCAGTTCTACGTCGCCGCGGGCGAGCTCTCCTGCCAGCTCTATCAGCGGAGCGCCGATATCTTTCTCGGCGTGCCGTTCAACATCGCATCCTATGCGCTGCTCACCATGATGACCGCCCAGGTTACCGGCCTTCGAGCCGGCGAGTTCATCCATGTCCTGGGCGATGCACATCTCTACGTCAACCATCTCGAGCAGGCAAGGGAACAGCTTTCCCGCGCACCCCGGCCGCTGCCGCGCATGCGGCTCAATCCGGCGGCCAGAGACGTGTTCGCCTTCCGGTACGAGGATTTCGTTCTCGAGGGCTACGACCCGCACCCGGCGATAAAAGCCCCAATAGCCGTCTAGGTCCCTTGGCTCAGCTCAAGACGAGAGAGGAAGCGAGCGGCCGTCAGGTCACTGCTGCAGTTCCTCCCGGAGTCCTGCACGAGCGACCAGGGCATTCAACGTCCGGGTCGAGACTTCCTCGAGCGGGCCGCCGAGACCGACCGCGATGCGCGCCTCGGCCAGCGCCTCTTCATAACGCTTGAGATCGGCGAGCGCCTGCGCGAGGTTGTTGTGAGCGGCCGCCGAGCTCGGGTGGGCAAGGGCCGCCTTCCTGAAAGCACGCTCCGCGGATTCGAAGTCGCCCGCGGCGTAGGCCGTATTTCCCAGACCCAGGAGTGCCACCAGCTCGTCCGGTGCGCGCGTCAAGACGCTCTGGTACGCAGTCCTCGCAGCCCCGGGGTCGACCCTTTCCAGCCGCGCCACGGCGCTCAGGTAGTCTCGTGGCGCCACGCTTGCCGGCATGCGTTGCGGAGGCAGCGCGAGCATCGCCCAAGAGTCGCCTCCCTTCCAGGTGCGCTCGAACGCCGCAAGCCCCACCTCGACCCTGCGCTCACGGCCTGAGCGCAATACGATCCGCTGCGCCTCCGAATCGTAGCCGATCGCCACGGCGTAGTGCCAGACGGGGCTCCAGCTGAACGCAAGGTTCTGCAAAACAATGGCCGGATTGCCGGCAGCGAGCTCGGCAAGCAGATCGGAGAGGCTGGGTCTCAGTTCAACGGCGACGAGCCCGTTGCGGCGCGCCGCGGCGAGCATTTCCACCTGCAGGCTTCCATGCCGTCCGGGAAGATACACCTGCGGCTGCAACGCCTCAGGCTCGACTGGCTTGCCTGCGAACGCGAGCACCGTCGCGAGCGCGGCCGGTCCGCATTGATACTCATCCTGCGGGTAGAACGGGACGTCGCCGAGCTCGACCCGCCGCGGGACTTGCGCATCTTGTTGCGCGGTCGCCTGCAGTTGCGGCGTGGCGCAACCGGCAAGCGACGCAAAGAAGATGCCCGCCGCCAGAAGGCGGCGGGCGGTCCGGCTTGGCCAAGAGGGGAGGGTCACTTGGCCTTCCGGGTAAAGGGAAACACCTTGGTGAAGCCGAGTATGTCGGTCACCAGAAGAACGATAAACGTTATGAATGCGATAAACAGTGTCGCTTCTAGCAGATCTCCCCCTGCGGGAAGGGAATCGAGGCGCGCGGCGACCCGCTCGAGTTCCTCATCGCTTAGCG
>DATBLP010000091.1:0-8200 GCA_036555245.1 Burkholderiales bacterium | reverse complement strand
GCGATAAGGTTTGCTGGACACCCGTTCGATCACCGGCATCACCGCATTTCTGCCGGCGATCGCGAGCTTGACCGCGGCAACACCGAGCTTGTACGACTGTTCGACGTCGACCTTGGAGGCGATGTGGCGTGCGGCGCGCTGCAGGTAATCGGCGAGCGCCCAGTGGTACTTGTAGCCCAGGCGGTCCTTGACGAGTTTCGCGATGATCTCGCCCGCGCCACCGAGCTGGGAATGGCCGAAAGCGTCCTTCAACCCCGTTTCGGAAAGGAATGTTCCATCCCTGTTGCGCAGCCCCTCGGACACGGCGATGGCGCAGTAACCCTCGCGCTCGACGACCCGCTTTACCCGGGCGAGGAATTTCTCCTCGTCGAACTGGATTTCCGGAAATAGCAGGATCTGCGGTGCCTCACCCTCCTTGTCGGCCGCCAGACCGCAGGCTGCGGTGATCCATCCTGCGTGCCGGCCCATGACCTCCATGACAAAGACACGCGTAGAAGTCCTCGCCATCGAGGCCACGTCGAATCCTGCTTCACGGATCGAGGTCGCCACGTATTTGGCCACCGACCCGAATCCTGGGCTGTTGTCGGTGATCGCGAGATCGTTGTCCACGGTCTTGGGAATGCCGACGCAGACAAGCGGATAACCGAGCTTCTCCCCGACCTGCGAGATTTTCCACGCGGTGTCCGCGGAGTCATTGCCGCCGTTATAGAAGAAGTAGCCGATGTCGTGGGCACGGAATACCTCGATCAGGCGCTCGTAGTGCGCGCGGTTTTCCTCCATGCCCTTCAGTTTGTAGCGACAGGAGCCGAAGGCGCCGCCGGGCGTAACCCTGAGCCTCGCGATCGCGGACGCCGATTCTCTGCTCGTGTCGACAAGGTCCTCGGTGAGGGCACCGATGATTCCATCTCGCCCGGCGTAGACCTTGCCGATTCGGTTCCGATGCTTGCGAGCGGTCTCTATCAGTCCCGCGGCACTCGCGTTGATTACCGCAGTCACGCCGCCCGACTGGGCGTAGAAGGCATTTCTTCTTGGTTTCATGACGCAGTAATTTAGCCCAAGGCAGCCAGAATCCGCTCGCGGATCTCCTCGACCGTGCCGATTCCCGAAATCTTGCGGTAGCGGGGAGCGCGCGGGTCGCCTTGCGCCGCCCACGTCGAATAGTACTCGACAAGCGGGCGCGTCCGCTGCTGATAGACCTCCAGACGCTTCCTGATCGTTTCCTCCCTGTCGTCGTCGCGCTGGATCAGAGGCTCGCCGGTGATGTCGTCCTTGCCGGAAACCCTGGGCGGATTGAACGCGAGGTGATAGTTTCGTCCCGAGGCGGAATGAACACGTCGGCCGCTCAGGCGTCGTATGATTTCGTCGGCGCCTAGGTCGATCTCCAGCACGAAATCCAGATTCACCCCGGAATTGCGCATCGCCTCCGCCTGGGGGATGGTTCGCGGAAAGCCGTCTAACAGATACCCGTTCCTGCAATCCGGGTGCTTCAGCCGCTCCTGAACCAACCCGATGATGATGTCATCGGAAACCAGCTGACCCGCATCCATCACCTGCTTTGCGGCCTTGCCCAAGGTCGTGCCCGCTTTTACTGCGGCGCGCAGCATGTCGCCGGTCGAGATTTGCGGAATGCCGAAGCGCTCGCGGATGAAGCTCGCCTGCGTTCCCTTGCCCGCCCCGGGCGGCCCGAGAAGGACGAGCCTCATAATGGCCGTCGCGGACTTCGCACCACGGGACCCTTCTCGCACTGTCGGGAAGGCAAGTCAGCGTGCATGACTCTTTCGGTCAAACAGCGCTCGTACGCGTTCCAAATCATCAAGCGTATCAACGCCCGGCTGGGGAGCATCCTGCCGCAAGGTAACCGCCACGGAGTAGCCGTGCCAAAGGACCCGCAACTGCTCGAGCGCCTCGAAGCGCTCAATGGGAGCGTACGCGAGCTTGGGAAATATTCTCAGGAACTCCGCGCGGTAGGCGTAGACGCCGATGTGACGGTAACACGGCAGCCCTTCGGGCAGCTCGTTCTTAGAGATGGCGAAAGCGTCCCTGGCCCAGGGAATCGGCGCCCGGCTGAAATAGCGCGCAAACCCTTCATTGTCGAGGACCACCTTGACGACATTGGGGTTGAAGAGCTCGGCGGCATCGCGTATCGGGCTGCAGGCGGTGGCGACGGCAGCTTCCGGCGTTTCCGCGAGGAGGGCCGCCACCGCACGAACAAGACCGGGTTCGATGAGCGGCTCGTCGCCCTGGACGTTGACGACGAGCGCGTCCGGGCCCAGCCCGAGGTGCTCTGCGGCCTCTGCGATCCGATCGGTGCCGGTGACATGATCGGCACGCGTTATCACGGCCTGGAATCCGGACCGCTCGACAGCGCCGGCGATCTCAGGGTGATCGGTAGCCACATAGACGTGCCGGGCGCCGCTCTCCCGCGCGCGCTCGGCTACCCGAACCACCATCGGTTTGCCGCCGAGGTCGGCGAGAGCTTTTCCCGGAAACCGAGTGGAGGCATACCGCGCCGGGATCACGACCGTAAATGACATGTGGGAGCCGGAGGAATGGGAAAACGGTTCGGCGAGGGGCGCGCGCGAAGCGCGTCACCCGTCGTTCAATCCGCCACTTCCTCTTCGGGGGGAAGCTTTCTCGCCTCTTCCTCGAGCATGATCGGTATGTCGTCTCGGATGGGAAACGCGAGTCGGTCGGGCTTGCAGATGAGCTCCGCCTGAGGCTTGTGGTAGACAAGAGGCCCCTTGCATATCGGGCAGACGAGGATATCAAGCAGGCGCGCGTCCATTGATGCGTTCCACAATCAGCTCGGCCAGAGCGGGGTCGGGTTCGGCCTCGACGCGCATGACAACGAGATCATGCCGGCCGAAGCGGCGACATTTTACCGCATCCTTCTCGGTCATCAGTACGAGGTCGCAAGCCGGGAACTCCAGATCCGAAGGTTCAAACGCATGGTGATCGGGAAACGCGTGCGCGGCGAACTGCAGCCCCAAGCGGGTGAGCTCGGAAAAAAACCGCAGTGGATTGCCTATGCCCGCCACAGCGTGGAGTCGCTTGCCCGCCAATTCCGACTGCGGAACTGCACCGCCATTGGAATCGACTCTGAAGAATCCTGCGGGTTTGAGCCGCATGCGGAAAGTCCCGGGCTTCGACCTGTCGTCGTTCACCACGGTCGCGTCCACGGGCCGCCCCGCGGGTTCGCGCAAAGGACCGGCGGGCAGAAGCAGCCCGTTTCCCATGCCGCGCCCGTCCTCGACGGCAATCTCGAAGTCCCTTGCGAGTCCGTAGTGCTGCAGGCCGTCGTCACACAGAACCACGTCGCAATGCGGATTCGCGGCGAGCAGCGCGCGCGCGGCAAGCGCGCGGTCGGCGCCGATCCACACGGGACACTTCGAGCGCTCGGCAAGGAGCAACGGCTCGTCTCCGACCTGCTTCGCGTCGTCCCCTGCCCTGACCTGGCGCAATCCATTGCTGCCGCGCCCGAATCCTCTGCTGACGATCCCCGGATGCATTCCTCGGCGGCGCAATGCCTCGGCGAGCCAAAGGACCAGCGGTGTCTTCCCGGTCCCGCCGACGGTGAGGTTGCCGACGACTATCACCGGAACGGGGAGCCGCACCGAGCGCAGCACGCCGGCCCGGTAAAGCGAGCGGCGCAACGCGACGACGACGCAGAACACCAGGCTGGCGGGGAAAAGCACCAAGGACAGCAGGCTCAGCCGGTACCAATGGCGCTCGGCAAAGCCCTCTGAATGGGAATACGCGGGTCGGGCCGCCTCCATGGGCGTGCCGGGCGCTACTTAGCGGTCTGCTCCACCGCGAATGCCACCTGCCCGTAGCCCGCCTGCCGCGCCGCGTCCATGACGCGAATCACCGACTGATGGGTGGCGTTGTTGTCGGCGTTGATGATGACGACCGGGTCCTTCATGTTGGCACCGGCGCGCCGCAGCTCGTCGGCCAGGCCAGCCACATCGCGGTACTGAATCGCCCTTCGCTGCAAGACGTACTGCCCGTTTGCGCTGACGATCACGTTGATCTCGTTCGAACGCTCGATCTGTTTCTCGGCGTCGGCACGCGGCAAGTTCACCCGGAGTTCTGCAAACTTCGAATACGTGGTAGTCAGCATGAGGAAAATGATGATCACCAGCAACACGTCGATCATCGGAATGAGATTGATCTCCGGGTCCTCTTTGCGAGTGCGGGCGAACTTCACGACTGGCTGCCGGACCGTTGCGGGAAGTCGAAGCGCTCGCCGTGCACGACATCGACAAGTCTCGCAGCCTGCTGCTCCATTTCGACCACGAAGCTCTCGACCTTGCCGCGAAAATGGCGGAAGAAGATCATGGCCGGGATTGCGATCACCAGGCCGAAGCCCGTGTTGTACAGGGCCACGGAGATGCCGTGCGCAAGCTCCTGCGGGTTAGCGCCGGACGGGGACTGCGACCCGAAGATCTCGATCATCCCGACCACGGTGCCGAACAAGCCCATTAGCGGGCTGATCGTGGCGATGGTTCCGAGCGTCGTTAGAAACCGCTCCAACTCATGCGTGACGGCGCGTCCCGCCTCTTCGATCGCGTCCTTCATGACCTCGCGCGAGCTGCGGTAGTTGCGCAGGCCCGCGGCGAGCACCTGCCCGAGCGGCGACTCCTTCGCGAGGGCGGTCAGCATGTCCTCGCTTATGCCTTGCCTCTGGTAGCTCGCCACGGCCTTTTCCAGAAGGCCGCTTGGCACGATCTTCTCCTTTCGCAGAATGATGAAGCGCTCGATGATGAGCGCAACTGCGATGATGGATGCGGCCAGGAGAAAATATATGGGCCATCCTGCAGCCTGGATAATGGAAAACAACCGCGATCTCCGCGCAAAAAAACCGCGCTCACTTTAGCCTGCGACCGCGGTTTCGGCAAGCCGAGGAATTCAGCGAGATTTTCCATGAGTGGTCTCATTGCCCAGAGATGCCGCAATACGTTCGAGGGGAACGAGCTCGAATCGACCTCCGATGTGCGGATCGCAGTGATTCAACAAATCCGGTTCGAAGTCAATTCGATTCCAGTCTTTCCGACAAGCGATTCTTATCCACAAATACTGTGGATAAGCTTGTGCATAGACACAGAAGAACGTGCCTAAGTGAGCCGCACAAAAGGATTTTCGTTCGCTGCTACAAACTTGAACGCTGGTTTTTTGCTCACCTGATCAAGGAGTTGCACGCACTCCTTCGGCCTCCATCTCAATAGCCCATAGAGCCTGCCCGACGCGACGGGCTATGTGGATAGGTTACAATCGAAAAATGCCCGTAGAACGAGAGCTGGCGCGGGTTTCCAAGCCTTCCCCTTCGGAAATTCTGACCGTATCGGCCCTCGCCCGCAGTGTTCGCGACCTCATCGAGAAGCGTTACCCGCTGTTGTGGGTCACTGGAGAAATATCCAACTTCGTCGTTGCCAAGTCGGGGCACGCTTATTTCGTACTGAAGGACGAGCACGCGCAGTTGCGCTGCGTCATGTTCCGCTACCAGCAGCAGCACCTCGACTGGCAACCGGCCGACGGCATGCAGGTCGAAGCACGAGCGCTGCTTACCTTGTACGAACCTCGCGGCGACTTCCAGCTCAACATCGAAACGATGCGACGCGCCGGGACGGGCGTGCTGTTCGAAGCCTTCGTGCGCTTGCGTGACAGACTTGCGAGACAGGGCCTCTTCGATCCCGCGGCAAAGCGCCTATTGCCCCCCTTTCCCGGCAGGATCGGCATAGTCACGTCGCGCGACGCGGCTGCGCTCCACGACGTGCTGACGACTCTGAAACGGCGCAATCCCTCCATTCCGGTGATCCTGTATCCCACTCCCGTGCAGGGGGAAGGTTCCGCGGAACAAATCGCCGCCGCCCTCGAGGTGGCCGGGGCGCGCCGGGAATGCGATGTGCTGTTGTTGGTGCGCGGCGGGGGCAGCTTGGAGGACTTGTGGGCATTCAATCAGGAAGTAGTGGCGCGCGCGTTGCGCGCTTGCCCGATTCCGGTCGTCACGGGCATCGGGCACGAGACGGACTTCACGATCGCCGATTTTGCCGCCGACCAGCGCGCGCCTACCCCCACGAGCGCCGCCGAACTTGCATGTCCCCAGCGGGAGCAGCTCCGGATCGCGATTTCCACCCTGGCAGAACGTCTGCGACTGTGCGCCCGGCGGGAATTCGAAGGCCGAATGCAGCTTGTCGACCATCTGGCGCGAAGACTTGTTCATCCGGGCACTGCGCTGCGCACCCGGCGTGAAATGATCGGCCAGTTGCAGCTGAGGCTCGCGCAAGCGGCGATCCGGGCAGTGTCTGACCAGCGCTGGCGGCTTGTCGAGCTGGTGCGGCGCAGTCAGGTGCATTTGCCGGACCCCGACGAGCTGTCCGCGGAAACCGCCCATTGGGTTTCCCGGCTGTCAGCGGCAGCGCATGCAGCGCTCGAGCGCGCCGTTTCCGCCTGCACACGGGCTGGCGCAAGCCTTGCGCACCTCGATCCGGTCCGGGTGCTCGGGCGCGGATACAGCCTCGTACAAAAACTGGATGGAAGCGTCGTGCGTGACAGCAACGCGATTGCGGTCGGGGAGACGATAAGCCTGCGCTTTGCCAGGGGACGCGCGCGCGCGCGCATCGGAGAAAAGAGCGAAGAGCCCTAGCGGGCGCCGCGGCGACCGGACATGCAGCAGCAGGCGCTTCAAGCCCGCGGTCAGCCAGGGGTCTTTGGGCGCTTCGCGCTTGCAATCGGGCTTGCTTTGGACCGAGAATTACGCCGGGCGCCGTCCGCGGCCCGATCATCGGGAGAACGACCATGAAGAATCCGCTCGACTCACTCTGGGGGACGATCATAAGCGGCCTGATCATCACCCTGATCCTTCACAACATCGTCCGGTTTTATCTGGGAGGCTGACATGGACTGGGTACCTGCAATATCGCGCTGGATCCACCTCCTGGCAGGGGTGATGTGGATCGGATTGCTCTACTACTTCAACTTCGTCAACGTGGCCGCGGCGAAGGCTGCAGCGGCCGATGGCACCGCCGCCGGAATCTCGAAGCACGTCGTGCCTCGCGCATTGCTTTACTTCCGCTGGGCCGCAGTGGTGACTTGGCTAGCCGGCGCGTCGCTGCTGGGACGACATTTCTTCGATGCCTTCTTCTTTCTCAACAAGGGGTACTATGCGATCGGCATCGGCGCCTGGCTCGGCACGATCATGCTCTTCAACGTCTGGGTGCTGATCTGGCCCAATCAAAAGAAGATCCTGGGGATTGTTCAGGCTACCGACGACGAAAAGAACAAGGCGCGCCGCGTCGGATTCATCGCCTCCAGAACCAATACGATGCTCTCCCTGCCGATGCTGTACTTCATGGCGGCGGGAGCGCACTCGGCGCTTTTCTTCGGCTAGATCAGCCGGACGCCTGGGCGGATCGCGAAAGCGATCCGCCTTTCCACCGAGCCCGCAACTAGCGGGCGGCAGGGGCTTTCTCGAGTCCCCGAAGGGACGAACCGGGCTTGATGCCCCTGGCGGCGAACCAGCCTGTGCCCATCTCCAGCGCGAATTTGGCGGGCCGCGCCGCGCAATGCGTGGTTTCCGTTTGAGGCTGCATTTCCGAGATACTGACGATCCGACCCTTTTCATCGGCGAACGCCACCGAGAGCGGGATGAGCGTGTTCTTCATCCACATGCAATGCCTCTCGGTTTGGGGAAATGCGAACAGCATCCCCTGGTTCGAAGCAAGGTGCTTGCGGAACATCAGACCCTGGGCTCGCGCTTCAAAAGTGTAGGCGACCTCGGCACGGATGAGGTGGACGCCCGCAGCCAGTTCCATCGTCGGCAGTTGCGCAAACGCGCCCTGCGCGATCATCGCTACGGCTGCAACGAGGCCCCTTTTCAGGTTCACGTTCCTAGTCTGCAGGTAAACAAAAAAGGCAGGGTCGAAGCCCTGCCTCTTGCCTTCGAGGGGCAACTTACTTCTTCATTTCTTCCTTCTTCGCCGCCTTCGCCTTCTTTACAGCCTTCTTCGCCGGCTTCTTGTTGCCCTTCTTCATCTCTTCCTTCTTTTCCATCGACTTGGCACCGGTGTCTGCCGCGACGGCAAAACCGCTCGACACGGCGAACACCGCGGCCACCAGGATGGGGATAAGCTTCCTCATGTTTTCCTCTCTTGAAGTTTAGGATCAGGTTGCGACCGGTCCTTGACGTTGGAACCAGTCCCCC
>DATBLP010000080.1:0-3018 GCA_036555245.1 Burkholderiales bacterium | reverse complement strand
TCGATAGCGGGCCCAGGATCACCCCGGCCGCCGCGCGTGCCGCCTCCATCACTCGCAAGGGAAGCGTTGTGCCTTCCTTCTTGAGGGAGACTAGGCCGATCTCCTCGTGCTGCCAGCTCAAGCCGAGCCTGAAGACGTCGTTCGCGCGTCCGAGCACCGTGAGCGTGGCCGCCGTGATCTCCGGCCCGATGCCGTCGCCGGGAAGAACGAGGATTCTCACTGCGCAGGGATCTTCGCGTCTTTGATAAGCTTCGCGTACATCCGCAGGTCGCTCCGAATCAGCGCAGCGAACGCCTCGGGCGTCCCCGTCACGATCTCGTTGCCGCCCTGGGTGCCGATGCGCTCACGCACGTCCGGCGCGTGCATCGCCTTCACGATCTCCGCATTGAGGTGATTCACGATCGGCCGCGGCGTGCCCGCTGGCGCGAGAATGCCGTTCCACTGCGAGATGTCGAAGCCCTTGATGCCCGCTTCCTGCATGGTCGGGACCTCGGGAAGGCTCGATGCGCGTCTTGTGCTCGAAACCGCGAAGGCGCGCAGCTTCCCGGAGCGGATATGCGGAACCGACGTGATCACGGTATCGAACATGAACGACAGCTGCCCGCCCAGGAGATCGGAGAGCGCAAGCGCGCTTCCCTTGTACGGAACATGCGTGAGCTGCGTGCCGGTGGAGAGCGCAAGCAGCTCGCCGGCGAGGTGATTGCCTCCACCCACCCCGGTCGAGCCGTACGAGATTGCGCCGGGCTTCGCGCGCGCCGCCGCCACCAGCTCGGCGATGCTTCTGATCGGCGAACTCGCCAGCGTCACGAGCACGTACTGGTAGACGGCGCACTGCGCCACCGGCGCGAAATCCCGCAGCGGATCGTACGGAACCCGGGCATACAGCAAAGGATTGACGACGATAGGACCGCTCGCCGTGGCGAGCAGGGTCGCTCCATCGGGCGCCGACTTGGCCACAAAATCCGTTCCGATCCCGCCGTTGGCACCCGGCCGGTTCTCGACGACAAAACTCTGCTTGAAGGTCTCGCCGAGCTTCTGGGCAAGCGTGCGGCCGAAGATGTCAGCATTGCCGCCCGCCGCGTAGGGGACGATGATGCGCACCGGCCGGGAAGGGTAGTCTTCCTGCGCCGACGCCATTCGGAACAAGAGAGCCGGGATCGCAATGCCAAGAGCCAAGGCAACGGCGCGAACATTCATGGTGGATTCTCGCGAACGGGACGGGAGCTACAGGCTATCATATGCGGCGCAAGCTTCGCCCGGTAAGGCAAATCACCAGGGAAATTCAGAATGATCGACCGGCACGGCCCGCCTCGCTTCAAGACGCTCTCCGAAGGAGACATGAGCGAAGCGCAGCGCAAGGTATACAGGGAAATCGCTTCCGGTCCGCGGAGCGGCGTGCGTGGACCGTTCAACGCGCTGCTGCGCAGCCCGGCCCTCGCAGACCGGGCGCAAAAGCTCGGCGAATACGTGCGCTTCGACAGCTCCATCCCGGAACATCTCAAGGAGTTCGCGATTCTGATCACGGCGCGGCACTGGACCGCCCAGTACGAGTGGCACGCGCACATCTCGCTTGCGATGAAGGCGGGCCTGCGGCCGGAGATTGCGGATGATCTCGCGCAAGGAAGGCGACCCGCCGGGATGAACGACGACGAGGCAGCCGTCTATGGTTTCTGCAGGGACCTTCACGCCAAAAAGTCGGTAGGCGATGCCGCATACGCCGCGGCGCTCCGGCAATTCGGCGAGCGCGGCGTCGTCGATCTGATCGCGATCTCGGGCTACTACACCCTGGTGTCGATGGTACTCAACGTGGACCGACACCCGGTTCCCGGCGAGGCCGGGCCGCCCCTGAGGGAGCTCGGCGAGAATGCCGGGGCCGGGCGCTGAGAATGCGCCTCGCCAAGGTGAACTGAGATGGCGCGCCTCGCCGCCGCGTTCGGCTCCTCGCACAGCGTGATGCTCGCCGCCGAGCTGCAGGACTGGCTCACCGGCTTCCGGCAAAGCGACCTGCGCATGAAGTACTTCGATCGCGAAGGCCGGCCGCGTTCCTACGAGGAGGTGCTCGCGCGAGCGCCCTCCAATATCGGCGAGCTGCTCGCCACGGAAGCGATCACCGGCCGCTTCAACGAGGTGCACGCCGCGATACGGCGGCTGAAGGCCGAGATTGCTGCGGCGAAGCTCGATGCGCTCGTCATCGTCGGCGACGACCAGCACGAGCTCTTCCAGGACCAGCACATGCCTTCCATCGGCATCTACTACGGCGAATCCATCCGCAACGCCGGCCGCAGCAACGCCAGGAAATTCATGTGGCCGGAGGAGTGGTACAACCGCGCGCAGATGCGCCGCTACGAGGACGACGGCGACGCCCACTATCCCTGCCATCGGCCGCTCGCGCTGCATCTCATCGAAAGCCTGATCGGCGAGGAGTTCGACGTCTCCGCGGTGAACGGCCTCGCCCCCGACCAGAGCGAGGGACACGCCTATTCGTTCGTGCACCGCTGGTACCTGAAGGGGAACGGCGCGCCGGTGCTGCCCGTGGTTCCGGTCTTCCTCAATACCTACAATCCGCCGAACCCGCCGTTGCCCAAGCGCTGCGTGAATCTCGGCAGGGCGCTGAGGAAAGCGATCGAATCCTACCCGGGCGAGGCGCGCGTGGGAATCATCGCTTCCGGCGGGCTCTCCCATTTCGTCGTGGAGGAAGACCTGGACCGCCCGATCATCGAAGCCTTGCGCAGCAAAGACACCGCCTTCCTCGCCAGCCTCGATCCGCGCAGACTGAGAGCGGGCAACTCGGAGATCCGCAACTGGATCGTCGTCGCGGGCGCAGCGGCCGATCTCGATCTCAGCTGGATTTCCTATACCCCGTCATACCGGACGCCCGCCGGAACCGGAATCGGCCTCGCGTTTGCCGCCTGGGGGTGACTCAATCGGGACGCAACCGTGAGACGCAGCCGGTTTCCGTTATCATCTGACAAGGGCTGGACACGATTCATGAGCGGCGACCTTGCCCAATAATTTCAC
>DATBLP010000062.1:0-13085 GCA_036555245.1 Burkholderiales bacterium | reverse complement strand
GTTCTTTGCAATGTAAGCACCGCGCCGCGCCACTGCTGGAGGTACTACGCGGAAGCCGCCGCCTTCGAACTGCTTGCTAGTGTAGCGCCCGAATTTGGTCGGGACCTTGTCGTAGAACTGGAGCGATCCGGCTCGCACGATTCGGTTGTTCTCGAGGCGGAAGGAGAGGAGCACGGCCTTCTTGATCCACTGGTGCGTGCGCCAAGTGGCGCCGGCCTTCTCGGCCACCCGCAAACGCCCTTTGTCCAGGGCATCGAGCACCTGGCCGACCGTCTTGCCGAGTTTTCTCGCTGCAGCGGAACCGGGCGAAAGGCGGGCGCGGTTTTCCCAGGCTTCATCGATGATGTCTTGGAGATCCCGCATCCGCATGTCGCATCAAATGTGTCTGGCGAATTCTACGACACGTTGGGCTGCCTCGAGACACTCGCCGAGTTCTGCAACCAACGCCATTCTTACGTAGTTCATCCCGGGATTGATCCCGCCTGCGGTACGCGCGAGAAAACTCCCCGGCAGGACCGTGACATGCTGCTCGGCATAGAGTCGCCTGGCGAAATCCTGGTCCGCGATGGGCGTACGAGCCCACAGGTAAAAGCCCGCGTCCGGGCGCTCCGTCTCGAGAACCTGTTGCATCATCGGCGTGATGCGCGCGAATTTTTCGGCGTACTTCCCGCGGTTCTCGCGCACGTGCGCCTCGTCCCGCCAGGCCGCGACGCTGGCCTCCTGGACCGCCGGGTTCATGGCGCCGCCGTGATAGGTGCGGTAGAGGAGGAAATCCTTCAGAACGGTGGCGTCCCCGGCGACGAATCCCGACCGCATACCGGGCACGTTGGACCTTTTTGACAGACTGGAGAACACGACCAGGCGCTCGAAGCCGCGGCGCAACTGCTCTGCTGCCTGCAGGGCGCCCAGCGGCGGGGCGGCCTCCTCGAAGTAGATTTCCGAATAGCACTCGTCGGAGGCGACGACAATGCGGTAACGGTCCGCGAGCGCGAAGATCTCCTCCCATTCATCGAGACCGAGCACCTTTCCGGTGGGATTCCCCGGTGAGCAGACATAGAGGAGCTGCGCCCGGCGCCAGACATCCGCGGGTATGGATCCGTAGTCGGCGGCAAAACCGCGCTCGGCGGAGGTATGGACGTAGCAGGGACGCGCGCCGGCCAGCAGGGCAGCGCCTTCGTAAATCTGGTAGAAAGGGTTGGGGCAGAGGACGACGGGCTCGGCCTTCGTGGGGTCCACGACCGTCTGCGCGAAGGCGAACAGAGCCTCTCGCGATCCGTTGACCGGCAGCACCTCGGTCCTCCAGTCGATCGCACGCAAAGCGTAGCGCCGCACGAGCCATTCGGCGATCGCCTGCCGCAGCGATTCGCTGCCGACGGTGGGAGGGTAGCTCGCCAGCTTCCCCAGGTTGTCCGACAGGGCACGCCGGATGAATTCCGGCGTCGGATGACGCGGTTCGCCGATTCCCAGGCTGATCGGCGCAAGCTCCGCATTGGGCTTGACCCCCTCGAAGAGCTTTCGCAGCTTTTCGAAGGGATAGGGTTGCAGCAACTTCAGTCGGGGATTCATTCGGCGGTGTGCGGAGGCTCGGGCGGGAGCGCGCCCTGAACTCAATGCGTGCTGCGCCCCTCCTCGATCGGCGCGAGCTCCAGACCGGGAGCCGGCTCCCATCCGGCCTTGCGGTGCTCGGCCACGACGCTGGTGAATATCCCGCCGCGCACGTAGAACCGCGCCGTGAGGCGCAGGAAGCGGGGCGAGAGCAGTCCCACCAGGTCGTCGCAGATGCGGTTCGTGACGGCCTCGTGGAAAGCGCCTTTGTTCCGATAGGACCAGATGTAGAGCTTCAGGCTCTTCAGTTCCACGCACTTGCGATCGGGTATGTAGTCCAGATGGAGCGTCGCGAAGTCCGGCTGGCCGGTCCGGGGGCAAAGGCAGGTGAACTCCGGAATCTGCATCCGGATAAGATAGTCGCGGTTCGGGCTGGGATTGGGAAAACTGTCCAGCGATTTGCGGGGCTTCGACGGCATAAAGGGCGCGGACTCCGAGGTGGAGGTGCTATTATATGGGCTACGTTTTTCGACCATGAACCCGGCTTGCGGCCGGTTTTCTTTTATCCGGATCTGTAGCCCCTTCTGCTAGCGTGCGGCTCACTCACATCAAGCTCGCCGGCTTCAAGTCTTTTGTCGATCCCACCACCGTAGGTGTCCCCGGCCAGCTTGTCGGAGTGGTCGGACCCAACGGCTGCGGCAAGTCGAACATCATCGACGCTGTCCGCTGGGTGCTCGGCGAGTCGCGCGCGGCCGCGCTGCGCGGGGACTCGATGCAGGACGTGATTTTCAATGGCTCGTCCTTGCGCAAGCCCGTTGCGCGCGCGAGCGTGGAACTCAGCTTCGACAACAGCCTCGGGAGAGCGGCGGGGCAATGGTCGCCGTACGCCGAAATTTCAGTCAAGCGGGTACTTCAGCGCGACGGCGAGTCTTCCTACTACATCAACAACGCACACGTCCGGCGACGCGATGTTCAGGACATCTTTCTCGGCACAGGTCTCGGGCCGCGCGCCTACGCCATCATCGAGCAAGGCATGATCTCCCGCATCATCGAAGCGAAGCCCGAGGAGCTGCGGGTGTTTCTCGAGGAGGCCGCGGGAGTCTCGAAGTACAGGGAGCGGCGGCGCGAGACCGAGCACCGTCTTGCCGACACACGCGAGAACCTGGCACGGGTGGCCGACATCCGTCAGGAACTCGCCCTGCAGGTCGAAAAGCTGGGCAAGCAGGCGGAGATAGCAAGAAAATACAACGAGCTCACGGCCGAGCGGGTGCACAAGCAGAATCTGCTGTGGCTGCTCCGGCGCAACGAGGCCGAGGCCGAGGCGCAACGTCATTTGCGCGAGATCGAGCGTTGCACGACGGAGCTCGAAGCGGATATGGCGCGGTTGCGGGAAATCGAGCGGCAGCTCGAAGAGCAGCGTGCCGCGCACTACGCCGCGGGCGATGCAATGGGCGCAGCACAAGGCGAGCTTTACGGCGCCAACGCCGAGGTATCGCGATTGGAAGCCGAAATACGCTTCGTTGCCGACACCCGCCAGCGCCTCGAGGCCCAGCTTGCGCAGTTGCGGGCGCAGCGTGACATGGGCCAGCAAAGCCAGGCGAGCCTCCAGGAAGAGGCCCGGGACTGGCAGGCGCGGCTCGGCCAATCACGCGAAGCGCTCGAGCGATCCCGGAGCAAGCTCGCAGAAGAGCAGGGCAAGCTGCCGCAGATGGAGCAGGCCTTCCGCCTCCTGCACGCGCGCCTCGCAGACGAGCGCGAACGCATCGCCCAGGCGGAGCGGGCGTTCCAGGTCGAGCAGACCCATCTCGCGCATGCCGGAAAGACGCTCCAGGGCCTCGAGCAGCGGGAGGAACGCTTGCTCGCCGAACGCGCTGAGCTGATCGCGCCCGACATGCAACTCCTGGCGCGCCTTAAACAGGAGCTGGCGCAAAGCAGCGCCGAGCTTGCGCGGCAGGAGGCGCTGCTGGCCCAGGTCGAGGAAGCGCGCGCGACGCTCGACGAGCGACGCCAGGCGGCGAGCGGGAGCCTGCAGGCGCTGGAACGCGAGCTTTCCGCGTTGGACGGGAAGCTGCTTACCCTGCAGAGGATTCAGAATCAGGTCGAGGAGAACAGCAAGATCCAGGATTGGATCGACCGGCACCAGCTCGGCTCGAAGCCCCGTTTGTGGCAAAAGATACGGGTCGACGCGGGGTGGGAGGCTGCAGTCGAATCGGCCTTGCGCGAGCGGCTGCACGCGCTGGAGTTGTCCGACCCCGAGGTGCTGCAGCGCCTGCTTGAGGATCCTCCCCCGGCAAAGGTCAGCGTATTCGCTTCCGGACCGGACGCGGAGCAGGAACATGCGCACGGCCTGAAACCGCTGGCTGACTACGTCAACGCGCTCGACCCGTCCGCGCGCGGCGTCCTTGCGACCTGGCTGTCGCCGTACTATGCCGTCGAAGGCGTGCCGCGGCTCATGACCCGCCTCGCTCTGACTCCCGGCGTCGTACTCGTCAACCGCGAAGGCCATCAGTTCAGCCGTTTCGGCGTGAGTTTTCACGCGGCGGACCCCGCCGACACCGGCATTCTCGCGCGTCAGCGTGAGATCGAATCGTTGTCGGCCGAGGCACGCAACCGCCAGGCGGAGATCGAAAAACAGGGGACTGAGGTCTCCGAACTCGATCGAACACTCGCCGAGCACGACGAAGGCCTCGCCAAGCTACGCGTGGCCGGAACGGCTCTCAAACAACACCATCACGAGCGCCAGCTGGAAAGCCTGAAGCTTGCGCAGGGGCAGGAGCGATACGAGGAGCGCAGCCGCCAGATCGAAGCGGCGCTGCAGGAAGTCGCCGCGCACAAGGCGCCGGAGCAGGCGGCTCAGGCTGCAGCCGAATCCGAGCTGGAACGCCGCCAGCGGGAGATCGACGAACTCTATCGAACTCTCGAGCAAGCCCAGCAGGAATACGCCTCTGCGGAGCAAGACCTAGAGGCCCAGCGCGGTGCTCTGCAGCGCGCCGAGCGCGAAGTTCAGGAGGCCGCGTATCTCGAGAAGGAATGTCTTTCCAAACTGAGCGAGATAGAAAGATCCTCCCAGGTATTCAACGAACAAGCCCGGACCGCTGGAGCAAATCTGGATCAGCTGCAAGCCGAGCTCGCCGGCGCGGACGACCACGTCCTGCGGGACCAGCTTCAGCGTGCGCTCGAAGCGCGGGTGACGCGGGAGCAGGCCCTCGCTGGCGCGCGCAATCGGCAAGAGGAGATCGCCGGCAGTCTTCGCGCCGCGGAGGAAGCAAGGCTGGCCTGCGAGCAGAAGCTGCAGCCGCTGCGCGACCGCATCGCCGAGCTCAGACTGAAGGAGCAGGCCGCGCGAATCAGCTATGAGCAATTCGCCCAGCAGATGCGCGATGCCGGCGCCGACGAGGCAGCTCTCGCCTCCGCGATGAAGGAAGGCCAGAAGGCCGCGCCCCTGCAAGGCGAGATAACCCGTCTCACCAATGCGATCGCGGAGCTCGGCGCCATAAACATGGCGGCCCTCGAAGAGCTCGCCGCGGGCCAGGAGCGCAAGCAGTTTCTGGATTCGCAGTCCTCCGATCTCGCCGCAGCGCTCGAGACCCTGGAAAACGCGATTCGCAGAATCGACCGGGAAACACGCGAGCTGCTGCAAGCGACGTTCGACTCGGTCAATCGTCATTTCAGCGCAATGTTCCCGGCGCTGTTCGGCGGCGGCGAATCGAAGCTCGTCATGACGGGCGAAGAGATCCTCGATTGCGGCGTGCAGGTGACGGCCCGTCCTCCGGGAAAGAGAAACACCACCATCCACCTGCTCTCGGGAGGCGAAAAGGCACTGACTGCCATCGCGCTCGTTTTCTCGTTTTTCCAGCTCAACCCGGCGCCGTTCTGCCTGCTTGACGAGGTCGACGCGCCGCTGGATGACACCAACACCGAGCGCTTCTGCGATCTGGTCAAGAAGATGTCGGAGCAGACCCAGTTCCTGTTCATCAGCCACAACAAGATCACCATGGAAATGGCGCACCAGCTGGTCGGCGTCACGATGCAGGAGCAAGGCGTGTCGCGCGTTGTGGCGGTCGATATTGAAGAAGCACTGAAGCTGCGGGAAGAGCCCGCAGCCGCCTGAGCATGAGCGACCTGCAACTCGGTCTTCTGGCCATCGGTGCCGGGGTCGTCGCCTCCGTATTTCTCTACAACAAGTGGCAGGAGCGCGAGTATCGGCGAAGAGCGGAGGCGGGTCTCGCCCGCAGCCCCGAGGATGTCCTCCTGCGAGATCACGGTTCGGACGATGGGGACCGGCCGGGGGGGGCCGGGCGGGTCGAGCCCGCGCTCGGCACGCTCGAAACGCTGCAGACTGAAGGGTTCGCGGCCGGCGCCGCCTCGGTCGACGCCGGTCTCTCCGAGCACGTAGACTTCATCGTGCCCATCGAGGCGACGGAGGGCGTATCCGGCGCCGGCGCGCTGCGTGCAGTCGCAGAGACCTTCGCCTACCCATCGCGACCCGTGCGTTGGGAGGGCTTCGACGAGACGGCGCAATCGTGGGAAACGCCGCGCGCGGATCGTCTTTACACCAGGATGCGCGCCGGCCTGCAACTGGTCGACCGACGGGGCGCCGCGAGCCTGGAAGAGATTGCGGCGTTCGGGGTCGCCGTGGAGGAAACGGCTGCCAGTCTCGGAGCGCTCGCCACGGTCCCCGAGACGGGATCTGCGGCGCATCGAGCCGTCGAGCTCGACCGCTTCTGCAGCGATGTGGACATCCGGGTAGTCGTGCACATCGTAACCGACAAAGCGCCTTTTCCCGAGAGCCAGGTCCGGGGCTTCGCTGAGTCGTCTGGATTCGAAATCGATTCCGAAAGCGGCAGGTTCCACCGCCGCGGCGGAAACGGGCAGATTCTGTGCACGCTTGGGAAGATGGAGACAGCCTCGGACAGGAGCGTAGGCGCAGGGGGTTCCGGTTTTCACGGCGTTACGCTCGAGCTCGATGTCCCGAGGTCCGCGAACGAGGATTTCGACCAGTTCCGCCACCTGGCGGGACAGCTCGCCCTGAGGCTCGGGGGCCACGTCGTCGATGAGAATCGACAACCGCTGGGCCCTGCGGCGTTCGACGCCATCGGAGCCCAGATCAGGAATGTCCACCGGAGCATGGAAGCGCGAGGCATCACTCCGGCTGGAGGGCTGGCCTTGCGGCTATTCTCCTGATGCCTGTTCCGGGAAGTGTTCGCGAGCGGGCGGCGGAACTGCGTCGAGAAATCGAGGAACACAACCACCGCTACTACGTGCTCGACGCCCCGACCATTTCGGACGCCGAGTACGACAGGCTCTTCAAGGAGCTGCAACGGCTTGAGCGCGAGCACCCCGAGCTGAGGTCCGCGGGCTCTCCGACACAGCGGGTGGGCGGCGCGCCGCAAACCAAGTTCGCCAAGGTCGTTCACCGCGTCCCGATGCTCTCCATCCGGAACGAGAGCGCTGAAAAGTTCGATGAAAGATGCCGCAAGGCGCTGGGTTCGGACGAGATCGAGTATGCGGCAGAGCCAAAGCTTGACGGACTGGCCGTCACGCTGATTTACGAATCCGGGATGCTTGCGCTTGGCGCGACTCGCGGCGACGGAACGACAGGCGAGAATTTCACCGCGAATCTTCGTACCGTGAAGAATATTCCTTCACGACTCAAAGGACCCCGCAGACCTGACAAGGTGGAAGTGCGTGGCGAGGTGCTGTTTCCCCTCGCAGAGTTCGCGCGTTTGAACGAGCAGCAGCGGCGGCTCGGTGAGCGGGAGTTCGTCAATCCGCGCAATGCGGCGGCGGGCAGCGTGCGGCAATTGGATCCCCGCGTTACCGCCGGGCGCCCGCTGAGCTTTTTCGCGTACGGCGTTGCCGATGGCGTCAAAGGGATAGCTCGTCATTCCGAGCTTCTCGATCTGCTGGGGCAATGGGGCATTCCAGTTGCGCCGGAGAGGCGGGTCGCGCGGGGGCTGAAGGGCCTGCTCGAGTATTACGACTACATGAGAACGCGACGAGACGAACTCCCATACGAGATAGATGGCGTCGTGTACAAGGTAAACTCGCTCGCGGATCAGTCCCGCCTGGGGTCTGCTCATCGTGAGCCGAATTTCGCAGCGGCTCACAAGTATCCTCCCCGGGAGGAGACCACGCAGATCGTCGATATAGACGTTCAGGTGGGACGCACCGGCGCGCTTACTCCGGTAGCTCGGCTCGTTCCGGTATTCGTTGGCGGCGTCACGGTGACCAACGCGACCTTGCACAACGAAGACGAAATACGGCGCAAGGATATCCATATAGGTGACTTCGTTATTGTCCGACGCGCGGGAGACGTGATTCCGGAAGTCGTGCGCGTAGCCATAGAACGACGACCAGGCAATGCGCGCCGGTTTCTGATGCCGACTTCATGCCCGGAGTGCGGCTCGAGCGTGGTCAAGCTCCCCGACGAGGCGGCAGCGCGCTGCTCGGGCGGGTTGTTCTGCCCGGCGCAGCGCAAACAGGCGATCCTGCATTTTGCCTCGCGCCGCGCCATGGACATCGAAGGTCTTGGTGACAAACTGGTGGACCAGCTTGTCGAGCGAGGCTTGATCAAGACGCCGGCGGATTTGTATCAGCGCAAATTGAACGTGGCGGCCCTCGCCGGGCTTGAGCGCATGGCGGAGAAATCGGCCGCGAATGTGGTCAGGGCGATTGATAGATCGCGCAGGACAACGCTCGCACGTTTCGTCTACGCGCTCGGCATCCGCAACGTGGGGGAAGCCACCGCAGCAGACTTGGCCCGGCATTTCGGCAGCCTCGACCGCATGGTCCAGGCAAGCGAGGAGGACTTGCAGCAGGTGCAGGATGTGGGCCCCGTGGTGGCCATGTCGATCCGGCGCTTTTTCACCGAGCCGCACAATCTTGAGGTCATCAGGCAGTTGCGGGTGGGCGGCGTGCACTGGGAAGAGACGGCGCCTGCACCGGGAAAGAAGGCGGGAGCTCTTGCAGGTAAGACTTTCGTGCTTACGGGTACACTGCCGTCGATGACGCGCGAGGAGGCGCGGGAACGGATCGAAGCACTTGGTGGAATGGTGGCGGGTTCGGTCTCGAAGCAGACCGGCTTCGTCGTTGCCGGTAACGAGCCGGGAAGCAAGCTCGACAAGGCGCGGCAGCTGGGCGTCGTCGTTATCGACGAGGCTGGGCTGCTGAGAATTCTCAAGGAGCCCAGTTCGTGAAAAGAGTGACCAAGGCGGTATTTCCAGTCGCGGGGATGGGCAGCCGGTTCCTTCCGGCCACCAAGGCTAGCCCCAAGGAAATGATGCCGATCGTCGACAAGCCGCTCATTCAGTACGCGGTCGAGGAAGCGGTGGCAGCCGGGATCACCGACATGATATTCATCACCGGGCGCAACAAGCGCGCGATCGAGGATGACTTCGACAAGGCCTACGAAATCGAGGCGGAGCTGGCGGCGCGCGGAAAGACCGAACTCCTCGAGATCATTCAAAGCGTCATTCCGAAATCGGTCAATTGCATCTACATCAGGCAAACCGAGCCGCTCGGATTGGGCCACGCGGTGCTGTGCGCACGGGCCGCGGTCAACGACGAGGTCTTTGCGGTGATCCTTGCCGATGACCTGATTGACGGCACTCCGCCGGCGCTGCAGCAGATGACCGAGATATTCGAACGGCACCAGTCTTCGCTGCTCGCGGTGCAACGGATCCCGCGCGAGCAAACTCGCCAGTACGGCATTGTCCGGACCGAGCCGATTGCGCAGGATCTTGAGCGCGTCCTGGAAATCGTCGAGAAGCCGAAGCCTGAGGAAGCGCCTTCGACGCTGGCGGTCGTCGGGCGATATGTGCTGACGCCGCGCATCTTTCACCATTTGGCACAGATCAAGCCCGGGGCGGGAAGCGAGATCCAGCTCACCGACGGGATTGCGGCGCTCCTGCGCGAAGACCGCGTCCTTGCCTATTCCTTCAAGGGTACCCGTTACGACTGCGGCTCCAAGCTCGGCTACTTGAAGGCGACCGTGGCCTACGGGAGAAAACATCCGGAAACCGGAAAGGAATTCGACCAGTTCCTCAAGGAGCTCTGACGCGGCGGCGTGGGGGCGCTTATACTTCAGCCCCAACCATGAGTCCCGATGAAGCCTGGAAGACTCTCCGCGAGGCGGACCAGCTGTTCGACGAAGCTGCGGTGCGGAAAACCATCGATCGCCTGGCAATCGAGATCAGCGCAAGCCTGAAGGACCGCTTTCCGCTCGTGCTTGCGGTGATGGGAGGTTCGATCTTCTTTGCCGGCCACCTTCTGCCCAAGCTCCGCTTCCCGCTCGAGTTCGACTACGTTCACGCATCGCGCTACGGGCAAGCGACTTCGGGAGGAAAAATCGTCTGGACCGTGTCGCCGAGGGAAAACGTGACCGGCCGGGCAGTGCTGGTGCTCGATGACATCCTCGACGGCGGTGATACGCTTGCCGCCATCCGCGACCGCGTGCTTGCGCTGGGCGCACAGGCCTGCCTCAGTGCAGTGCTCGCGGACAAGGACATCGGCCGCAGGAAGCCCATCGTGCCCGACTTCGTCGGGCTGCGCCTGCCCAACCGCTATGTGTTCGGCTGCGGCATGGATGTATCGGGTGCGTGGCGCAACCTGCCGGCGATCTATGCCGTGAAAGATTCCTGACCCGGCATGCTTGCGATCATCGGCGGGACCGGCCTGACGCGGCTTGCCAGCCTGGATGTCTCGCAGCGCGAGGCGGTCCGCACGCCCTACGGGGAGCCGTCGGGGCTTCTTACTTTTGGCGCGATCCATGGGCTTCCGGTCGCGTTTCTGGCGCGCCACGGCGACGGCCACACGATCCCGCCGCATCAGATCAACTACCGAGCCAACCTTTGGGCGCTCAAGGATCGGGGTGCTACCGAAATCGTGTCGGTTGCCTCCGTCGGCGGGATTCGCGCAGATCTGGGTCCGGGAAGGATCGTGATTCCGCACCAGATCATCGACTACACTTGGGGCAGGATGAGCACGTTCTTCGAGAACGAAATGCCGGTGAAGCACATCGATTTCACCGAGCCCTACACTCCTTCACTGCGAAGGCGCCTGCTTGCCGCGGCGAAGGCTTGCGGCGAGGACGTGGTCGACGGTGCCGTGTATGCCGCGACGCAGGGTCCACGACTGGAATCGGCGGCAGAGATAGACCGGCTGGAACGCGACGGAGCCGACATCGTCGGGATGACCGGAATGCCCGAAGCCGCATTGGCGCGCGAGATCGGCCTGGGCTACGCTGCCGTCGCGGTCGTTGTGAATCATGCCGCCGGACGTGGCGCCAGCATGGGCGGCGTATCCATTGCACAGATAGAAGAAGTCCTGAAGGCGACGATGGGCCGCGTCAGGCGCATCATCGAGGCTGCCGCATGATCCGCGAAGTGTTGCGAATGGGCGACCCGCGACTGCTCGAGAAGTCGCGAGCGGTCGAGACTTTCAACACGCCCGACCTGCACGCCTTGCTCAAGGACATGCGCGACACCATGGCGCACCTGAACGGGGCCGGCCTAGCCGCTCCCCAGATAGCGGTGCCGCTGCGCGTGGTGATTTTCGGAGTGGCGCGCAATCCGCGTTATCCCGATGCAGAGGAAGTTCCGGACACTGTGCTGATCAACCCGGAGATCACGCCGATCGGCGACGAGATCGAAGAGGCTTGGGAGGGTTGCCTGTCGGTCCCCGGCATGCGGGGAGTCGTTCCACGCTTCAAGTGCCTGCGCTACCGGGGGTTCGACGAAGCGGGCCGTCCAATCGACCGCAGCGTGGAGGGATTCCACGCGCGCGTGGTCCAGCATGAGTACGACCACCTCGACGGCATCCTCTATCCGATGCGCATCCGCGACATGGCCATGTTCGGCTTCGTCGACGTGCTGTTTCCCGGTCAGGAAGTCATCGACGATTGAAGGACGCGCCATGGGGAAGCCGGGGCGGCTCCGATCGGGATCCGCGACGGAGCGCAGTGCGCTAGCCCTGCAAGTTCTCCATCAGATCGGTTTCCAGCTGAAGCACCGTCTTCGGATTCGCGAGGGCCTCGCCCGACACGACAAACACGTCCTCTGCGCGCTCCCCCAGAGTCGCGATTTTGGCCGTATGCACGCTGACCTGGTAGCCGCTCAGCACTCGTGCGATGGCGTACAGCAGTCCGGGACGGTCGCCGGCGGTGACCGACAGGGAGTAGTACTGTCCTTTCTCGTCCGGAACGACGCGCACCTCCGGCGCAATGGGAAAGTGCTTGACGCGGCGCGACACTCGTCCCTGCACCGATGGCGGCAGGGGGGACTGGCTGGCCAGGCTTTGCGCGAGATTCTTCTCGATCTCCCCGATCACGTCCCGGGGATGGGCCACGCTCCCGATATCGAGAATCTGGAACGTATCGAGCGCATAGCGGTGCCGGGTCGTATAGATCTTTGCATCGACGATGGAAAAGCCGATGGATCCGATGTAACCGCAAATGCGGGCGAACAGCTGGCGCTGATCGGGTACATAGATCACGATCTGCAGGCCTTCCCCCGCAGGTGAAAGACGCGCCTTCACGACCGGCGATCCCGCGTCCACCCTGTAGTGCAGCAGGCGCGTGTGCCATGCGATCTCCTGGGCGTCGTGACGGAGGAAATAGGAGACGTCGAGATTCCGCCAGAACGCATCCTGCACCGTGTCCGAGAGTCCGTAGAGCCGCAACAAGCGCTTTGCCTCGTCCTGCTTGTTCTGGATGTACTGGTCGGCCTCGAGCCTGCCTCCCTTCAGCAGATGCTCCGCCGCGTGGAAGAGATCTTCCAGCAGCTTGCCTTTCCAGGCATTCCAGACCTTGGGGCTCGTGCCACGGATGTCGGCCACAGTAAGGAGATAGAGCGCGACAAGCCGCCGTTCCGTCTCCACAACCTCGACAAAACGACGTATCACCTCCGGATTGGACAAATCCCGTTTTTGTGCAGTGGAAGACATGGTGAGGTGGTGCTCGACAAGGAATTCCACCAGGCGCGCATCCTCCCGCATGAGTCCGTGCTCGCGGCAGAAGCGTCGGGCTTCGAGCTTGCCAAGCTGCGAATGGTCTCCGCCGCGTCCTTTGGCAATATCGTGAAATATTGCCGCGATGTAGAGCAGCCAGTGCCGGTCGAGGCCGGCGATCAGGCGACTGCATAGGGGATACTCGTGCGCAAATTCGAGCATCGTGAACCGGCGCAAGTTCCGCACCACGGTGAGAATATGTTGGTCCACCGTGTACACGTGGAAGAGATCGTGCTGCATCTGGCCGACGATTCGGCGGAATGACGGGAGGTATCGTCCCAGTATGCCGTACTGGTTCATGCGTCTGAGCTCATGAACGATGCCGCGAGGCTGCTGCAACAGGGCGAGAAACATCGACCGGTTGCGTGGATCCCGTCGAAACGCAGTGTCGATGCGACTGCGCGCCCTCCACAGGGCGCGCAGCGTTGCCGCCGTCATTCCTTTCAGCTCCGAGCGCTGCTGCATCAGCAAGAAACCCTCCAGAATTGCCGCGGGTTCGCGCTCGAAAAGATCCGTGGAGCGCGCATCGAGCA
>DATBLP010000060.1:0-1949 GCA_036555245.1 Burkholderiales bacterium | reverse complement strand
GCCGTAACACCGTCGGCAGTAGCATGCGTTTGGGTTGAAGAAGAGGACTGAGTGTTGCCACCTAACAAATCGTTCGAGCGGACGCGTGAGGGATAAAGTGCCAAGCTCATACGCCGGCGCGCGCGCCGCTCAACTCAATCGTTAGAGCGCACTTCCGGACAGCCGATATTCTGGCTATAATCTGGCCAGAATGGCCTATGACATCATCCTTGCTCCCGAGGCAGTCGAAGACCTTCGCAGCTTGAAGGCAGCTCTCCGGGCAGAGGTGAGAGACGGGCTAGAAACATACTTGCGCCATGAACCCACGAAGACCAGTCGGAGTCGCATCAAGCGCCTGCGTGGCCACAGCCGCCCGCAATACCGGTTGAGGATTGAGGACGTGCGTGTGTTCTACGATGTAGCGGGTTCGACGGTGGAGGTTTTGGCGATCGTTGCAAAGTCGGAGGTAGATAAATGGCTCGCTCGACTCGGAAAACCCAAATGAAGGAAGTACCCCTGTCTGAAGTTAAGGATGATCTCTCCCGCTTCCTCCGTGAGGCGGGAAGGCGGGAGATATTGATTACGCGTCACGGCAAGCCTGCGGGCGTGCTTATCGGTTTTGAGTCCGAAGACGACTGGTTCGACTATCGCCTGGAGAATGATCCCAGGCTGCTTGAGCGCGTCGATCAGGCTCGCAGGAGTCTGCGTGCTGGTCGGGGCGTCAAGTTGGAAGATCTCAAGTAACCGTGCGCTTTAACAAGCGCATCCAGGGCGACGCGTGCTGACGCGCGCGCCTGATGCGCGACGTTATATGTGGCGGATAGCGGCTCGTAGCGGTGTGGGCTCGGGGGCAAGCCATGAATAGTCGCCGAATCGGGTTCCTGGGTATCGGTGCCTGGGTCCTATTTTGGGCGGCTTCCGTCGCGCTCGGCGCGTTCAGGCCGTCGTATTCTCATGTCGCGAACACGATTAGCGAGCTTGGCGCGGTTGGGACACCTTACGCGACGGCATGGAACGTTCTGGGCTTCATCATCCCGGGAGCGCTGCTTGCGATCGTCGGCGCGGCGATCGCTCGTGCCGCGAACACGACGCCGTCGCTGTCGCGGACGCTTGCGACAGCTCTCCTCGTGCTCTCCGGCCTGGCGATTGCCGGCCAGGGCGTCATGCCCGCCGAGATGGCAAACGGAGTCGCGGATGTTACGTCCGCTTCCACACGGGGGCATTTCATCAGCTCACTCGTATCCGGGGCAGCGTGGGCAGTCGGCGCCCTGATGCTCGTCGGACCGATGAGACGAAATCCGGGCTGGCGAGGTCTTCATGTCGTGAGCGTTATGTTGGTGGTGCTTGCCCTCGTTGCAGCATTTGCCCTGAGGGGCACGCTCCCTGACGGGCTGGCTCAACGGATCGGAAACGGTTTCTTTTGCATCTGGTTTGTCGTGATGTCGCTGAAGCTCGTGCGGCTTGAGCCGCAATTGGTCGAAGCCACATGACGGCGAGTTCGAAGGCAGTTGTTCTGACGCTGCTGATTGCCGCCGCGGTTGTCGCCGCGCCAGGCGCGACGGCGCAGGAAGCGCCGGCGCTGTTCATTGTCCATTTCGAGACGGGCCCCGCGTGGGACAAGTCGCTGGACCCGTCCGTGCAGCGCGGATTCGCGGAGCACTCGGCGAACATGAACCGGCTGCGGAAGGAGGGGGCCATCTCCTTCGGCGCGCGCTACGGCGACTACGGCCTGATCATCCTCAAGTCGGCCTCGATGGATGCCGCGAAAGCGATACTCGATGCGGACCCGGGCGTGCAGGCCGGCATCTTCATCTACCGCGTGGCGCCGCTCAGCGTCTTCTACCCGTGGCAGGAATAGGACCTGGCCGTCTGGAGCAACCCGTCCCCGATGTCGCGCCGGCCGACGTCGAGCGGATCTTGCGTCGCGACTTTCCGGAAAAACTCCGGACCGAAGCACGTGCGCTGTTGGA
>DATBLP010000051.1:0-2096 GCA_036555245.1 Burkholderiales bacterium | reverse complement strand
AAGCGCGCATTGCTGTCGATGCTGCCGGGTCCCGAGGAATTCGCCTACTCGTTGCGCGTGGTCTCCGAGATCACGGAGTCGAACGGCTCGAGCTCGATGGCGAGCGTGTGCGGAGGCTGCCTTGCGCTGATGGATGCCGGGGTGCCCCTCAAGTCGCATGTGGCCGGGATCGCGATGGGACTGATCAAGGAAGGTAACCGCTTCGCAGTGCTGTCCGACATCCTCGGCGACGAGGATCACCTGGGCGACATGGATTTCAAGGTCGCGGGCACCGAGAAGGGCGTGACCGCGCTGCAGATGGACATCAAGATCGAGGGCATCACCAAGGAGATCATGCACGCCGCGCTGGTCCAGGCGCGCGAGGGACGCCTTCACATCCTGGAGACGATGAAGCAGTCTCTGGAAGCGCCGCGCGCCGAACTTTCGATGTGGGCGCCGCGCATGATCACGATGAAGATCAAGCCGGAGAAGATCCGGGACGTCATCGGCAAGGGCGGGGCGGTCATCCGCGCGCTGACCGAGGAGACCGGCACCACGATCGATATTCAGGACGACGGGACCGTCACGATCGCGTGCGTTTCGCCCGAAGCGGGCGAGGCGGCGAAGAAGCGGATCGAGGCCATTACCGCGGATGTCGAGGTCGGGCGCATCTACGAGGGCACCGTGCTGAAGCTGCTCGATTTCGGAGCGATCGTGAGCGTCTTGCCGGGCAAGGACGGATTGCTGCACATCTCGCAGATCGCCAACGAGCGCGTGAACAACGTCGGTGATTACCTCAAGGAAGGGCAGCAGGTTCGCGTCAAGGTGCTCGAGGCGGACGACAAGGGCAGGCTGCGGCTCTCCATGAAGGCGGTCGCGATCGAGATCCAGACCACACAGTAGTCTGCGATCCGTCCGACCCCGCGGCAATCCTGGGCGACGGCGGCGAAGGAAGCAGCAATAAAAAGGGGCGGACAACCGCCCCTTTATCGTTTCGGAAAAAGCCCGAAGGCCCGCTGCAGCGAGCTACTTTGCGACCTGCTTTTCGCGCATTTCGTCGAGCGTCTTGCAGTCGATGCAAAGCGTCGCGGTGGGACGCGCTTCCAGGCGCTTCAACCCGATTTCCACCCCGCACGACTCGCAGTAGCCATATTCGCCGAGGTCGATGCGCGAAATGGTCTCGTCGATCTTCTTGATCAGCTTGCGCTCGCGGTCGCGGTTGCGCAGCTCCAGTGACATGTCCGATTCCTGGCTGGCGCGGTCGTTGGGATCCGCGAAAATCGTGGCCTCGTCCTGCATCGTGTGGACGGTGCGGTCGATGTCCTGCGACAGGTCGCGCTTCATCTCCTCGAGCATCTTGCGGAAATGGCCGAGCTGGCGCGGGTTCATGTAATCCTCTTTTCCCTTCGGCTTATAGGGAGGGAAAGCCTTGTGCAGTTCAGTCGGCATGCGGTCCAGTTCCAGTCTGAAAAAAACGCTTTATATATGAAATCCGGATGCCTAGCAAGCTCAGAAGTGGGCACGTGAAAATTCCGATTTTTCATTGACTATCAGGGGGTTCGGGGAGTATATTGCACCGGCTCCCCGGGGGCGCGGCCCGGGCCGGTGCGTGCGGCCCGGTCTTGCGAATCGGCGCCGGGCACGGCAGCCTTGCCGCAGGGCGCCCGTAGCTCAACGGACAGAGCACCGGCCTTCTAAGCCGGGGGTTGTGGGTTCGATTCCCGCCGGGCGCGCCAGATTAGCCCTGACAGAATTGCCTTCTCGGACGGTGGCTGTAGCTCAACGGTAGAGTACTGGATTGTGATTCCAGGTGTTGTGGGTTCGAGTCCCATCAGCCACCCCATTCTTGCGTGCCGTGGATTCGTGACTGCGCATCGTCTCTGACCGGTGGCCAGTGAGTGAAGGACGACCGCCACCCGGACTAGGTCCTGATCCGAAGCAAACGTTGCTGCTCGCGCCGCCAGGCCTTCTCCTTTTCGTCCCGCCGCTTGTCGTACTGCTTCTTGCCCTTCGCGAGGCCGATTTCGACCTTCACCCGTCCGTTCTTGTAGTGCATGTCGAGGGGAAGCAGGGTATAGCCCGCGCGCTCGACGCTGCCGATGAGGCGGCTGATCTCC
>DATBLP010000092.1:0-10650 GCA_036555245.1 Burkholderiales bacterium | reverse complement strand
GAGATGCCGTTGCCCAGACCGCGCTCGGTTACCTGCTCCCCAAGCCACATGAGGAACATCGTGCCCGTCACCAATGTCACGACCGTGGTAAAGCGAAACATCAGCCCCGGATCGATGACGAGTCCTGGCTGGGATTCGAGCGCGACGGAAATTCCCGTTGCCTGAAAAAGAGCCAGAAATACCGTCCCATAGCGCGTGTACTGCGTAATCTTGCGCTGGCCCGCCTGTCCTTCCTTTCGCAACTGCTCGAGCTGCGGAGACACCGCGGTCATCAGTTGCATGATGATCGATGCCGAGATATAGGGCATGATGCCGAGCGCGAAGATAGTAAAGCGCGAGAGTGCCCCGCCCGAGAACATGTTGAACAGGCCGAGAATCCCGCCTTGCTGGGACTGAAACAATTCGGCGAGGCGAATCGGGTCGATACCCGGAACCGGGATATGCGCGCCAACGCGGAAAACGACCAAGGCCCCGAGCAGAAAGAGAAGCCGCTTCTTCAGGTCACCGTACTTGCCCGTCTTTCCGAGCTGGGTGGTTTGCGTGGCCATCTAAGGCTTGTTGCCCTTCTCGCCCTCGGGCCTCGCCTGAGATTCCGGCGCGTTCTTGGCTTCGTTCCTTTTCTTTGCGTCGCCTCCCTTGGGTGCGGGGGCCCGCGATTTGGGCTTCGTTCCGCTTTCGTCTGCGCTCGCTTTGACTTCGCCTGCGGGCTGCGCAACCGTAGTGGCTTTCGCTTCCCGTTTCGGTTTGGGCTGCGGAACAGGCGCGTCGGTGCTTCCGCCGGCCGCCTCTATCGCCGCACGCGCGCCCTTGCTCACGGCGACCCCCGTGAGCGCGACTTTGCGCGTGAGCTTGCCCGACACGATCAGCTTGGCGGCGCTCGCCGAGTCCGGCACGATGCCCGCTTCCTTCAACGCGGCAAGGTCGATCTTTTCTGCCTTCAGGCGATCGAGATCGGATAGGCGAATCTCGGCGGTGCCCCCTCGAACCAGCGACTTGAAGCCGCGCTTGGGCAGCCTGCGCTGCAGCGGCATCTGACCGCCTTCGAAGCCGATCTTGTGAAAACCTCCGGAGCGAGCCCTCTGGCCCTTGTGCCCGCGCCCTCCGGTCTTGCCCAATCCCGAGCCGATCCCCCGGGCTACGCGCTTGCGCGCGTGTTTCGAGCCGCTTGCAGGTCTCAGAGTATTGAGGTTCATCTATCCCTCTAGGCGTACCAAGTAGCTCACGCGATTGATCATGCCGCGTACCTCGGGCGTATCGTTCACTTCGACGGTCTGATGCAGCCGCCTGATGCCGAGGCCGCGCACGGTTGCACAATGCTCAGCCTTGCGGCCTATGGTGCTCTTTACGAGTGTCACGCGAATTTTCTTGTTGGCCATGGGTCCACTCCTTCAAGCGGTGATCTCTTCGATCGACTTACCCCGCTTGGCTGCAATTCCGGAGGGCGTGTTCATTCTCTTCAGTCCGTCGAGCGTTGCGCGAACGACGTTGTAGGGATTGGTGGATCCGATGCATTTGGCGAGCACATTGGTGACGCCCATCACCTCGAATACCGCCCGCATGGGCCCGCCCGCAATGATTCCGGTGCCCTCGGAAGCTGGTTGCATGATGACCTTCGAAGAACCGTGCTTGCCGATAACGGCATGCTGCAGCGTGCCATTCTTCAAGGTCACTCGAAACATCCTGCGGCGCGCTTCCTCCAGCGCTTTCTGCACGGCGACCGGCACTTCGCGCGCCTTGCCCTTACCCATTCCCACAGCGCCGTCTCCATCTCCGACTACCGTAAGCGCGGCGAATCCGAGAATCCGCCCACCCTTTACCACCTTGGTAACGCGGTTTACGGAGACCATTTTCTCCTTGAGCCCGTCCATGCGCTCTTCGCTGCCCTGCATCCTGGGGTGCATTCTCGCCATCGTGAGTCCTCGAAATCAGAATTTCAGCCCGGCCTCCCGGGCAGCGTCGGCGAGCGCCTTGACCCGTCCGTGGTACTTGTAGCCCGACCGGTCGAATGCGACAGCCTGGATTCCCAAACCCTTGGCCTTCTCGGCGATCCGCTTTCCGACAGCCACGGCCGCAGCTTTGTTGCCGCCATTCGAGAGTTTCGTGCGCATTTCCTTCTCGGCCGTTGACGCCGAGGTCAGCACCTTGCCGTCCGCGGAGCAAACCTGTGCATAGATATGCGTATTGGTGCGATGGACGGCGAGGCGCACCGGCCCAAGTTGGTGAAGCTTGTGTCGGGCCTGCGATGCGCGTCGGAGCCTGGCTGCCTTCTTGTCAATCATGGCTACTTCTTCTTCGTCTCTTTCAGGGTTATATGTTCGTCCGTGTAGCGAACGCCCTTGCCTTTGTAGGGCTCGGGAGGCCGATAGGCGCGTACCTCTGCGGCCACCTGGCCCACGAGCTGCTTGTCCAGCCCCTTGATGACGATTTCCGTCTGCGACGGAGTCTCGACTTTCACCCCTTTGGGCATTGCATGCACAACGGGATGGGAAAATCCGAGCGAAAGGTTCAGCTTGTCCCCTTGTGCCTGGGCACGGTAGCCGACCCCGACCAGCGTCAGGCGCCTTTCGAATCCCTTGGTGACTCCGAGCACCATGTTTGCGACGAGCGCGCGCATAGTCCCGGACATGGCATTCGCCTCTGCCGAATCATCCAGATTCCTGAACACCAGGCTATCGCCTTCCTTCTTTACGCCAACGTCGCTGCGTAGCGGCTGTGTCAGCGTCCCGAGCGGTCCCTTTATCGAAAGCGCCTCAGGCGCAAGGGTCGCTTCGACGCCCTTGGGCAGCGTAACCGGATATTTCGCTATGCGCGACATGACGGGGCTCCTAGGCGACGATACAGAGCACTTCGCCGCCGATTCCCGTGGCTCGCGCCTTGCGATCGGTCATCACCCCTCTCGAGGTGGAGACGATCGCTACTCCGAGGCCGTTCATTACCTTGGGTAGATCATCGCGGCCGCGGTAGATCCTGAGCCCCGGCCGGGACACTCTCTCGATCCGTTCGATGACGGGCTGCCCGGCGTAGTACTTGAGGTTGATCTCCAGCTCCTGCCTGCCTTCCTGGTCGCGCACCGCGAAACCCTCAATGTAGCCCTCGTCCTTCAACACCTGCGCGATCGAAACCTTCAACTTGGAATGGGGAATGCCGACGGCAGTCTTTCCCACTGCCTGGGCATTGCGGATCCGCGTCAGCATGTCGGAGATGGGATCGGTCATGCTCATTCGGCGCCTCCTTCTACCAGCTCGCCTTGATCACGCCTGGGATCTCCCCACGCAAGGCAATCTCGCGCAGCTTGTTGCGCGCCAGACCGAACTTACGGAAGACGCCGCGCGGACGCCCAGTCAGCTTGCAGCGGTTTCGCAGCCTCACCGGCGAGGAATCGCGCGGCAGCCGCTGCAACGTTTCCCGCGCCTCCTGTCGATCTTCGTCGCTACGCCTGGCGTCGTTGATGATAGCGAACAGGGCCGCGCGCCGGACGGCAAATTTCGCCACCGTCTTGCGGCGTTTCTCCTCGCGATTGATGAGAGCAAGCTTGGCCATGGAAACCTCAGGTCTTGAACGGGAAGCGGAAGGCCGCGAGAAGCGCGCGCGCTTCGTCGTCGGACTTCGCACTCGTGGTAATACTGATGTCGAGTCCCCGCAGAGCATCGATCTTGTCGTATTCGATCTCGGGGAAGATGATCTGTTCCTTGACGCCGAGGTTGTAGTTGCCGCGGCCGTCGAAGGCCCGACTCGAGACCCCGCGAAAGTCACGGATACGGGGTATGGCAACGGTAACGAGGCGGTCCAGAAACTCGTACATGCGCTTGCCACGGAGCGTCACCTTGCACCCCACCGGGAAGTCCTTGCGGATCTTGAAGGTCGCAATCGACTTCTTCGCCTTCGTGACGACCGGCTTCTGGCCGGCAATCTTGCTCAGGTCCCCGACCGCGTTATCGAGGATCTTCTTGTCCTGGGTCGTCTCGCCTACCCCCATGTTCAAAGTGACTTTCTCGATGCGGGGCACCTGCATCGAGGTCTTGTACCCGAACTTCTTCATGAGCTCGGGGACAACTGTCTTGCGGTAATGATCCTGCAGGCGTGCCATGGTTTACGCGTCCACCATCTCACCGTTGGATTTGAATACTCGTACCTTGCGCCCGTCGTCCATCAGCTTGAACCCGACTCTGTCGGCCTTCTTGGTCTGCGAGTTGAATAGCGCCACATTGGAAACATCGATAGGCATGTCCTTGTCGGCGATGCCCCCGGTAACACCCTTCATCGGATTGGGGCGCTGATGCTTTTTCACCCGGTTCACGCCCTCCACGATGACGTGCGCGGCGTCGACAATGCGCAGCACCGTGCCGCGCTTCCCTTTATCTTTGCCGGCGATGACGATAACGTCGTCGCCTTTTCGGATCTTTTCCATAGTCGCAATGCAGTCGCTAGAGTGTCGGTAGATATCCCAATGTTCCGGTCGCGGTCTTTCCTAGAGCACTTCGGGCGCGAGCGACACAATCTTCATGAATCGCTCGCTGCGAAGCTCGCGCGTCACCGGCCCGAATATGCGTGTCCCGATCGGCTCCATCTTGGGGGTCAAGAGCACCGCCGCATTGGAATCGAAGCGAATGCGGCTGCCGTCGGCCCGCCGCACTCCCTGGGCGGTGCGTACCACGACAGCATGGTAAACCTCGCCCTTCTTCACGCGGCCGCGCGGCGCAGCGTCCTTGACGCTCACCTTGATCACATCGCCGATGTTGGCGTAACGGCGCTTCGAGCCGCCGAGCACCTTGATACACATGACCGCACGCGCGCCGGTGTTGTCGGCGACATCGAGCACCGTTTGCATCTGAATCATTTCTTCTCTCCAACTTGTCTGCCGGATCTTGCCGCTTGGCAGGCAGTTTTGGATCCCGTCCGGGACGATCCGCTTCGGGCAGGAGAACCGAGCTGGCCAGAAGCGAGGGGTATAGATTTTACTTTGGATCGAGCCGTTTGCGCAAGGCAAGACTAGGCCGAATGCGCCTTTTCCACCAGCTTAGCCACCCTCCACGCCTTGGTCCGCGAGATCGGGCGGCACTCCTCGATCAACACTACATCGCCCTCGTGGCACTCGCGCTTTTCGTCGTGGGCGTGGTACTTCTTCGAGCGGGTAACGATCTTGCCGTACATGGGGTGCGTGACGCGGCGCTCCACCAGCACCGTTACTGTCTTTTGCATCTTGTCGCTTACCACTCGGCCCGTCAGCGTCCGGGGCGTCTTAGTTTCGCTCATTTGGTTCCCGCCTTTTCCCTCAGGATGGTTCGCACCCGGGCGATGTCCCGGCGCACCTTCTTCAGCTGGCTGCTATTGGTGAGTTGCTGTGTCGCCTTCTGCATGCGTAGGCTGAACTGTGCGCGCAACAGATCCTCCAGTTCCTTGGAAAGCTGTGCTTGATCTTTCGCACGAAACTCACTGGCTTTCATATGTTATGGTCCCGCATGACTGCTATCACCCGCCCATCTGGCGGAATACAAATATCGTGCGGAGGGGGAGCTTGGCCGCCGCCAGCGCAAACGCTTCGCGCGCCACGGGTTCGTCCACCCCGTCCATTTCATAGAGAACTTTTCCGGGCTGAATCTCAGCGACGAAATACTCGGGATTGCCCTTGCCGTTGCCCATGCGCACCTCCGCCGGCTTCTGCGAGACCGGCTTGTCGGGAAAAATGCGGATGAAGATCCGCCCGCCGCGCTTGATGTGCCGGGTCATGGCACGCCGCGCCGCTTCGATCTGCCGAGCTGTCAGGCGGCCACGGGTGGTCGCCTTGAGGCCGTACTCCCCGAACGATACCCTCGTTCCGCGGGTGGCGACTCCCCGGTTGCGTCCCTTCTGTTGTTTGCGGTACTTGGTCCTTGCTGGTTGAAGCATCGATTCGCTCCGTCGCTACGAAGAAGCCTTGGGCTTCCGCGATTTCTTCACCGCAGTTTTCGGCTTGGCTTCCGACTTCGCCTCGCCCTTGGCTTTGGATTCGCCTGCGGCTCTCTTCGAGGCCGTCGGACGGGCGCGTGGGCTCTTTGCCTTGGCTTCCGTCACGGCGACTTCAGGCGCAGGCACGCTGACAGCGGCCGCCGGACTCGGCACTTCTGCGGCGGCATGGGGGGCGGGCTTAGGTGGCGGCGCCTTCTTGATTGTCTTCGCCGCGAGAACTTCGTCCGAGGCCGGCGCCTGGGGCGAGACTAGCTGCTCGCCTTTGGCGATGACTTCGCCCTTGTACACCCAGCACTTGATGCCGATCACGCCATAAGTCGTCTTGGCTTCGGAAAAACCGTAGTCGATGTCGGCGCGCAGGGTATGAAGCGGCACGCGTCCCTCCCGATACCATTCCGTGCGCGCAATCTCGATGCCGTTCAGCCGGCCCGCGCTCATGATCTTGATGCCCTGGGCTCCCAGGCGCATCGCGTTCTGCATGGCGCGCTTCATCGCGCGGCGGAACATGATGCGTTTTTCGAGCTGCTGCGCGATCGAATCGGCTATGAGCTGCGCATCGACCTCCGGCTTGCGGATCTCCTCGATATTGACATGCACCATCTGCACACCGAGAAGCTTGCGCAGATCGGCTTTCAGCATTTCGATGTCCTCGCCCTTCTTGCCGATCACGACTCCGGGCCGCGCGCTGTGAATTGTGATACGGGCGTCCTTGGCCGGACGCTCGATGATCACCTTGCCGACCGAAGCATGGGCGAGCCGTCCCTTCAGGTAGTCGCGTACCTTCAGATCCTCGTTCAGCATCGTGGCAAAATTCTTGGTGTTCGCATACCAGCGCGACGACCAGTTCTTGTTGACGCTGAGCCTGAATCCGGTCGGATGAATTTTCTGTCCCATAAACGTCCTATTTCTTCGCCTTCGTCGGGGGTTTCTTCTTCTCCTCGTCGCCGACGGTGACGAAGATGTGGCAGGTGTGCTTGGTCACGCGATTGCCGCGCCCCTTGGCACGGGCGTGGAATCGCTTGAGTGGGATACCACGCTCGACGAAGATTCGCCTCACCTTCAGCTCATCGACGTCGGCACCGTCGTTGTGCTCCGCGTTGGCGATCGCCGATTCCAGCACTTTCTTGATGATCTGCGCGCCCTTTTTGGGGCTAAACGCCAGCAGGTTGAGCGCCTTCTCCACCGGTAACCCGCGAATCTGATCCGCGACCAGCCGCCCCTTCTGGGCCGACAGTCGCACTCCGTAGAGCGTCGCTCGGGTTTCCATGTCTTGCCCCTACTTCTTCTCTGCGCCCGCGGCAGGAGCCGCCGGAGCGGCTGCAGCGGGTGCACCCGCCGCAGACGGAGCCCCGGTTCCTCCGCCGCCCGCCCTCGCGGCAGCGGCCGCCTCCAGGAGCTTCTTGTCCGCCATGCCGTGGCTCTTGAAGATGCGGGTCAGCGCAAACTCGCCGAGCTTGTGCCCCACCATGTTCTCCGAGATGTAGACGGGAACGTGTTGCTTGCCGTTATGCACCGCGATGGTGAGCCCGACGAAATCAGGCAGTATTGTGGAACGCCGCGACCAAGTCCGGATCGGCCGCTTGTCGTTCGAAGCGCGCGCCGCGTCGACTTTCTTCATCAGATGATGGTCCACGAAAGGACCTTTCTTGACCGAACGCCCCATGGTCTATCCCTTGTCTCGCTTCTTGTGCCTGAACTGAATGATCATGCTCCGCGTGCGCTTGTTCTTGCGCGTCTTGTAACCTTTGGCGAGAGTGCCCCATGGGCTCACTGGGTCCTGCGCGGCAGCGGTCTTGCCCTCGCCCCCGCCGTGGGGGTGATCGATCGGGTTCATCGCGACGCCGCGCACCGTCGGCCTCACGCCTCGCCAGCGAACGCGCCCGGCCTTGCCGATCGATTCGAGGCTATGCTCCTCGTTGCCGACTTCGCCGATGGTGGCGCGGCAGTCAACGTGCACCTTGCGGATCTCGCCCGAACGCAGCCTCACCTGGGCATAGCTGCCCTCCCGCGCGAGGAGTTGCACCGATGTGCCCGCGGCGCGCGCCAGTTGTGCCCCCCTGCCCGGCTGCATTTCCACGCAATGGATGGTGGTGCCCACCGGGATATTCCTGAGCGGGAGCGCGTTCCCCGATTTGATCGGCGCTTCTACGCCGGACAGGACCTGCGTTCCGGCGGCGAGCCCCTTGGGGGCAATGATGTAGCGGCGCTCGCCGTCTGCGTAGCAAAGCAGCGCGAGATTGGCGCTGCGGTTCGGATCGTATTCCAGACGCTCGACTTTCGCGACGATGCCATCCTTGTTGCGGCGGAAATCCACGATCCGGTAATGTTGCTTGTGGCCTCCGCCTTGATGGCGCATGGTGATGTGGCCGTTGACGTTGCGTCCCGCCTTTTTCGACTGCTTCTCGAGGAGCGGAGCATACGGCGCGCCCTTGTGCAGGTCTGGATTGACGAGCTTCACGAGCTGCCTGCGACCCGGCGAAGTGGGTTTGACCTTGACGAGCGGCATGGCTACTCCGGAGCCTGAAAGCTGATTTCCTGCTTCTTCCCATCGGGCCCCGGCATCAGCGAGACGTAGGCCTTCTTCCAGCCACCACGACGCCCGACAAAGCGTCCGGAGCGCTTTTCCTTGCCCTTCACATTCGTAATCTGCACCGATTTCACTTTGGTCTTGAACATGAGTTCTACCGCCGCCCTGATCTCGGGCTTGGTCGCATCCGCCAGAACGCGGAAAACGTACTGGTTGTTCTTTTCCCCGACGAAAGTGCTCTTCTCCGAGACCAGTGGGGCAAGGAGTACCTGCATCAGCCGATCCTTCTGCACTGCCGCGTTCACTTCAGAACCTCCTCGAATTTCGCGACGGCCTTCCTGGTAAGAATGACCTGCTCGAACTGGATCAGGGACACAGGGTCCGTGTGGCGGACGTCCAGGATCCGCACGTTGGGCAGGTTGCGCGCGGAGAGATGCAGATTCTGGTCGACGCTGTCGGTGATCACGAGGGCGGATTGCAGACCCATCCGGCTTATCTTCTGCGCGAGCAGCTTTGTCTTGGGCGCGTCGACGCTGAAATCCTCCACTACCTTGAGTCGGTCCTCCCTCGCCAGCTGTGAGAGGATCGAGCACATGCCGGCGCGGTACATCTTGCGATTCAGCTTCTGCGAAAAATTCTCATCGGGCAGGTTTGGAAAGATCTTGCCGCCCCCGCGCCACAACGGACTCGCAACGTCTCCGGCGCGCGCGCGGCCGGTGCCCTTCTGGCGCCACGGCTTCTTGTGCGAATGGCGAACGTCGCTTCGGCCCTTCTGCGCCCGGGTGCCTTGCCGTCCGTTCGCCTGGTAGGCGATCACGACCTGGTGCACTAGCGACTCATTGTAGTCGCGCCCGAACAGTGCATCGGAAGCCGCGACGGTCGCTGCGCTCTTACCCTGGTCATTGATGAGCTTCAGGTCCATCAGGCACCGCCCTTCGCGGCGGGCGCCGCCTTGGGCGCGGGTGCCGGCTTGGCTGCGGCAGCGGGCTTGGATGCGGCAGCGGATTTGGCTGCAGCGGGCGGTTTGGCGGAAACGACAACGGGACGCGCCGCCCTGGAAGTCGGCCGCACCACGATATCGCGCCCGCGGCTTCCGGGGACGGAGCCCTTTACCAGAAGGAGCTGGCGTTCGGCATCGACGCGCACGATTTCGAGGTTCTGGACGGTGCGCTTGGCAGCCCCCAGATGGCCCGCCATCCGCTTTCCGGGAAATACGCGGCCCGGGTCCTGCGCCATTCCGGTCGAGCCAGGCTTGTTGTGCGAAATGGAGTTGCCGTGGCTGGCCCGGTTGGAGGAAAAATGATGCCGCTTGATGACGCCAGCGAATCCCTTACCCTGCGAGGTTCCAGAGACATCCACCATCTGGCCGACCTTGAAGATATCGACGCCGATCTTGCCCCCCACTTTCAGGTTTTCCAGGTCCTTTTCGGGGATGCGGAATTCACGCAGGACATGACCTGCCTCGACCGCTGCCTTGGCGAGATGCCCCGCAGCCGCCTTGTTCACGCGCGATACGCGGCGCTTCCCGAAAGTGACCTGCACGGCGCTGTAGCCGTCCGTCGCAGGCTTCTTGATCTGCGTTACGCGGTTGTCGGACACGTCCAGCACCGTCACCGGCAGCGAATCGCCGTCATCGGTGAAAACGCGGGTCATGCCCACCTTGCGGCCGACCAGTCCTAATGTCATGTTCTTGCCCTTTGTTCAGGGGCCGGATTCAATTGTCCGGCGACCACGGTATTCCTACAGCTTGATTTCCACGTCCACGCCGGCCGGCAGATCGAGCTTCATCAGCGCGTCCACCGTCTTGTCGGTCGTGTCGATGATGTCCATGAGGCGCAGGTGCGTCCTGATCTCCAGCTGATCGCGCGAGGTCTTGTCCGCGTGCGGACTGCGCAGCACGTCGAACCGCTCGATGCGAGTCGGCAGCGGCACTGGGCCTTTGACGACGGCGCCCGTGCGCTTCGCCGTATCCACGATCTCGAGGGCCGACTGATCGATCAGACGGTAGTCGAATGCTTTGAGCCTGATGCGGATCTTCTGGTTCACGGGGTTACTCGATCACTTTCGCCACTACGCCGGCGCCCACGGTCTTGCCGCCTTCGCGGATGGCAAAGCGCAAGCCCTGCTCCATGGCGATCGGGGCAATCAGGGTCACCACCATCTTGACGTTGTCCCCG
>DATBLP010000017.1:0-25366 GCA_036555245.1 Burkholderiales bacterium | reverse complement strand
ACACCTTGCCGGGATGAAGGACAGCCGCGTCATCGTCGCCATCAACAAGGATGAGGAGGCACCGATATTCCAGGTCGCCGACTACGGCATCGTCGGCGACCTGTTTCAGGTCGTGCCGGAGTTGGTGAAGGAACTCGGCTGATGTAATTCTGATGGTGCAGCCCCGAAAAGGTTACCTATGAGCGAATACAAAGCCCCCATCCGAGACATGCAGTTTGTCCTCAACGAGCTTGCCGGCTTGCCCGACATCGCGAAGCTCCCCGGCTGCGAGGAAGCGACGGCGGAGCTCGTGGATCAGGTGCTGGAAGAGGCCGCCAAGTTCGCAAGCGGCGTGCTCTCGCCGCTCAACAAACCCGCTGATGAAGAGGGTTCGAAGTGGAATGGCGGTGCGGTCACAACACCCAGGGGCTTCAAGGAAGCCTACAAGCAGTTTATCGAGGGCGGCTGGAACGGTCTGCAGCTGCCGGCCGAATACGGCGGCCAGGGGCTGCCGAGGATCGTCTCGACACCCGTGGTCGAAATGTGGAAGTCGGCAAATCTTTCGTTTTCTCTCTGCCCGATGCTCACCACCGGCGCGGTTGAAGCGCTGCTGCTGCGCGGCTCCGAGCCTCTGAAGGCCACCTATCTGAAGAAGATGGTTGCCGGCACCTGGGCGGGCACGATGAATCTCACCGAGCCGCAGGCCGGGTCCGATCTCGCTCTCGTCAAGACCCGCGCGGTGCGCCAGGCCGACGGTAGCTATCGACTCCACGGCCAGAAGATCTTCATCACCTACGGCGAGCACGACCTCTCGGAAAACATCATCCACATGGTGCTCGCGCGCACACCCGATGCACCCGAGGGCGTGCGCGGCATCTCGCTCTTCGTGGTGCCGAAATTCATCGTCAACAAGGACGGCTCGCTCGGCCTGCGCAACGACCTTAAGTGCGCCTCGATCGAGCACAAGCTCGGCATCCACGCGAGTCCTACGGCCGTGATGATCTACGGGGAAAAGGACGGCGCGGTCGGTTATCTCGTTGGCGAGGAGAACCGCGGCCTCGAGTACATGTTCATCATGATGAACGCGGCTCGATTCGCCGTGGGCCTGGAAGGTCTGTCGATATCCGAGCGTGCCTACCAGCAGGCGCTGTCATATGCAAAGGAGCGCATACAAAGCCGCGACCTTTCGGGCGGCGGCAAAGCGGTGCCCATCATCCGCCATCCGGACGTGCGCCGGATGCTCATGAGCATGAAGTCGCAGACCGAAGCCATGCGCGCGCTTGCTTACGTGGTCGCCGGAGCGATGGACCGTATGCGGCACCACCCGGACAAGGAGGAGTGCGCGCGCAATCAGGCGTTCGTCGATCTCATGATTCCGGTCGTCAAGGGCTGGAGCACCGAGACCGGCGTCGAGGTGGCGTCAACCGGGATCCAGGTGCACGGCGGCATGGGTTTCATCGAGGAGACCGGTGCCGCGCAGCACCTGCGTGACGCGCGGATCACGACTATCTACGAGGGCACCACGGGAATCCAGGCGAACGATCTTGTAGGCCGCAAGATCGCCCGCGAGGGCGGGGCGACGGCGAAGGCGGTGATCAAGGTGATGCGCGCACTGGAGTCCGAGCTCGGCAAGGGGCGCGGAGAGGATCTGGATGCGATCGAGGCTTCCTTATCGGCCGGAATCGGCGCGCTATCCGAGTGCGTGGACTGGATCGTCGCCATCTACGAAACCGATGTCAAAGCGGTGCATGCGGGATCGGTGCCGTTTCTCAGGCTCTTCGGCATCGTCGCGGCCGGCTGGCAGATGGCGCGCGCCGCGCTGGTCGCGCACAAGCGACTTGCCGAGGGAAGGAGCGAAAAGTCCTTCTACGAGGGGAAGATCAAAACCGCGCGCTTCTATGCCGATCACGTGCTCGCGCAGGCGCCGGCGCTGAGAAACACCATCGTGCGCGGAGCCGCGGGGGTGATGGCGTTGGCAGAGGAGCAATTCTAGGGTCCGAACGAGATTCGCGATCAGATCACTTCGCGCTCCAGCGCGCCGCACAGCGCATCGCGATCGAGCGTGACGCAGGCGCACTCCCGGTTTAGTCGCTCGGAGAGGGGGGTGGGTGGCAATTGGGATATGCGCGGGCATCCGTTTAGCATAATCGGGCCAGGCTTGACTTAGGTCAAATAGGGGCCGGGAAAGCTTCTTACAATGACAATGTTGATTCAGTCACCGCAACGGAGGTTGTCATGGATGCCAGGGTTATGGATTCCAAAGAGAAGCTCGTCGCCGATTTCAGGGTGGTCCTTTCGGATGCCGAGGAACTATTGAAAGCGACCGCAAATCAGTCCGGTGAAAAACTGGCGGGACTGCGCACTAGGCTCGAGGAAAACATGCGAACCGCAAAGACCCGTCTGGTTGACGCGCAAGAAGGCGTGGTTGGCAAAGCGAAAGCCGCGGTTGGCGCCACCGACAGCTATGTGCACGAGCACCCGTGGCAAACGATCGGTATCGCGGCTGCAGCCGGTGCGGTGATCGGATTGCTCATCAATCGTCACTGAAGGCCCGAATCACCCGACGCGGCCGACCGCGTCACCGTCCGCGCAGGCTGATCTGCCGCGCGCGGAGGTTGATTGCTTCTGAAATTGGCTGCTGCGTTGCTGCACGAGGTGGCTCCGCAAGGCGCCCGTTGCGGAGGGCGTTCGCTCGCTCTCGAACGTGGATGTCTTACAATTGCTCACAGATTTTTCGTTCGAGTCCCGGCACGATGCCCTCGGGTTTCCGATGCGGAGATCGAAATGAACAGCTTTCTACTGAAATCGGCTTCGCGGGCGGTGGTTTTTCTCGCGGTCATTTGCCTTTTCAACCCACTCGCGTACGCGCAGGAGCATCGCGGCGACAGGCGGGACGGCCAAAAGCGGCCTCCCGAAAGGCGTGAAGTTCAGCGCGAGCATTTTCGTACGCGGCATTTGGTGTACGACAGCCGCTTCCATCACGACCGTTACTATCCGCGCCTCGGGTATTCCATTGGCGTGCTTCCCCCCGGGCACGTTTCGATCACTTTTCGCGGCGCGCCGTTCTTCTTTCACTCGGGAGTGTGGTACAGGCGAAGCGGCCCGAGCTTTGTCGTCGTGAGGCCTCCGATCGGCATCATCGTGCCGATCCTCCCGACTGGGTACGCCACGGTCGTGGTGGCGGGTAGGCCGTACTACTATGCGAACGAGGTTTACTACGTCCAGTCTTCCGGTGGGTATGCCGTGGCCGAGGCGCCGGTGGGGGTTCCCGATGACGCCGCGGCGGCGCCGCCTCCGCAAGCGGGAAGTGCAGGAGCGGCGCCCGGCGGCGGGACCTGGTATTACTGCGAATCGTCGAAGACCTACTACCCGTACGTCTCCGAATGCAGGGAGGGATGGCGCGCGGTTCCAGCGACGCCGGCCCGTTAGGACGCCCCCGCCGCGGCGGGGAAGATCATGCAGGTGGTCGTTCCGTGCGCGTAGAGCTTTCCGCCGGAGTCGACGAGCCGCCCTTCGGAGGTACCCACACGCTTGCCGGCGTGCACGACGCGGCCTTCGGCGCGCAGGAGTCCGGTCGCCATGGTGATCGGGCGCACCAGATTCACTTTCACTTCGAGGGTCGTATAGGCCGTTCCAGCGGGTAGCGTTGTGTGCAACGCGCAGCCCATGCACGAATCCAGCAGCGTGCAGGCAAGCCCGCCGTGGACGACGCCGATGGGGTTGTAGTGCTGCTCGCCCGGGGTGCATTCGAACACGGCAAAACCCTCACCGATCTGCGCTAGACGAAATCCGAGGAGCTTCGCAATCGGCGGCGGCGGAAAGCGCCCATCGACGATCGCGGCGAGGTACTCGCGGCCAGCGAGCCCGGCCGCCTCCTTCGCGCCTGGCATCGGGTCTTCCCAGGATACTGTGAGAGAGCGGGCGCTCATGGGAGGAGGTCCAAGCTCAGACGGCGCAGTTCGCCCCCGTCAGGATGCCGATCGATGCGAAATCCCTGCGACCGGGCCAGGCGCAGCATGGGCGTGTTTGCCGCGAGGACTTCACCGATCATTGTGCGGAGGCCGTGCGCGCGGGCGGAATCGATGAGGGCGGCCACCAGTCTCTTGCCGATGCCGCAGCGCTGCCACACGTCGGCGACGGGGATGGCGAATTCACAGGCTGCGCTGTCCTCGAGGCGGGCAAGCGCTCAGGCCGCACTGCGTTCGGCCAGGAGCCGGTCGAAGGCGCTGCCCGCTCGTTCGAGTGCACGTGGGTCGCCGAGGAGCCGCTTGTCGTGATGGGCGGCGAGAATGATGCCGAAAAGCTCGAAAGTCAGCTGCCAGGGATCCGTTTCGGGCTTCAGATGGCCCTCGTCGATGGCGAGGCGAATTGCCTTGGCGATCGCGCCGCGAAGCTCCCGCTGCCCGGCGAGGAGCAGATCGCGCACGGCGCCAGGCCGGTCATCGTACTCGACCGATGCGGCAAGGATCAGACAGCCGCCGGGCGCTTGCGCGCCCTGGCTGATCCATTCCAGCCAGTTTGCGAACAGCACCCGCAGGCGAGGCAGGCCGCGCGGGATCTTCAGGGCAGGGCGAAAGACGGATTCCTCGAAGCGTGATTGGGCCTGCTTGAGGGTTTGAAGCTGGAGGTCCTCTTTGGAGCCGAAATGTGCGAACAGACCGCTTTTCGAGAGACGGAGGCGGGCAGCGAGGGAACCGATGCTGAGGCCTTCCAGGCCCACTTGGCTTGCGAGGGAAACGGCCTCGTTAAGGATGAGCGTACGGGTCTGTTCACCTTTGTGCATGCGGACATAATAGAACGAACGTTCGTAACATGCAAATAGCTTGGTATATCAGCAACCTCTGTCTATTTCTCCTGTTGGCGCTAAGACAACAGCGCTACATATTCGGATAATTCGGGCCGCCCCCGCCTTCGGGCGTGACCCAGACGAGGTTCTGCGTAGGGTCCTTTATGTCGCAGGTCTTGCAGTGGACGCAGTTCTGCGCGTTGATTTGCAGGTTTTCGGAACCATCCTCGCGCTTCACAAACTCGTATACGCCTGCGGGGCAGTAGCGGGCCTCCGGTCCGGCGTACTTGCCGAGATTGATCCGGACGGGCACGCCCGCGACCTTGAGCGTCAGATGGCAGGGCTGGTTTTCCTCGTGATTGGTGTTGGAGAGGAACACCGAGGAGGGGCGATCGAAGCTGAGCTTGCCGTCGGGCTTCGGATACTCGATCGGGTGGAATTCGGAGGCCGGCCTAAGGCATTCGTGATCGGCGTGCGGGTGGTGCAGAGTCCAGGGGAATTTGCCGCCGAGCAGATACTGCTCGATGCCCACCATCAGACTACCTGGATAGAGACCTTTCGCCATCCACTGCTTGAAGTTCCGGGCACGGTAAAGCTCGTCGAACAGCCAGGAGTCCTGAAACGCCCTTCCGTACGCGTCCAGCTCGTCTGCGGATCGCCCCGCCTGCAACGCAGCAAACACAGCCTCCCCGGCGAGCATGCCGGATTTGATCGCGGCATGGCTGCCCTTGATGCGCGATGCATTCAGAAATCCCGCCTCGTCGCCGACCAGCATGCCGCCGGGAAATGCGAGCTTGGGCAATGACATCAGGCCGCCCGCTGCGATTGCCCGCGCCCCGTACGCGATGCGCTTGCCACCTTCGAAAATGCCACGTATGTGCGGATGCGTCTTGTAGCGCTGGAATTCCTCATAGGGGTCGAGGTACGGGTTTGCATACGCGAGTCCGACGACGAAGCCGACTGAAACGAGATTGCCTTCCATGTGATAGAGAAACGAGCCGCCGTAGGTATCCGAGCCGAGTGGCCATCCCGCGGAATGGATGACCAGCCCGGGGTCGTGTTTCGTCGAGTCGACTTCCCACAGTTCCTTCAGGCCGATGCCGTAGACCTGCGGGTCGCAGTCTTCGCTCAGCCGAAACGTCTCGATCAGGCGCCTGCCGAGGTGCCCGCGGCAGCCTTCCGCGAAGACCGTGTACTTGCCGTGCAGTTCGATGCCGGGCTGAAACCGGTCTGTCGGTTTGCCGTCGCGTCCTACGCCCATGTCGCCCGTGGCCACTCCGCGCACCCCCCCTTTCTGGTCGAAGAGCACCTCGGCGGCGGCAAATCCTGGATAGATGTCAACACCCAGCGCCTCGGCCTGCTTGCCCAGCCAGCGGCACACATTGCCGAGGCTGACGACGTAGTTGCCGTGGTTGCGGAAGCACTCAGGGAGAAGGACATTCGGGATCTTGAAACTGCGCGACTCGGTGAGGAACACGAAGCGATCCTCGCTCACGGGCGTCTTCATCGGCGCACCGCGCTCCTTCCAGTCGGGGAAAAGCTCGTCCAAGGCGCGCGGGTCCATGACCGCGCCGGAAAGAACGTGCGCGCCGATCTCGGAGCCTTTTTCGAGCACGCAGACGCCGATGTCGACCCGGCGCTCCGCCGCGAGCTGCTTCAGCCGGATTGCGGTCGCCAGGCCCGCGGGCCCGCCGCCGACAATCACGACGTCGAACTGCATGGATTCGCGCGCCATGGATTCTCCGGTCCGGGCAGCAGGGTGTTCTTCGAATCGGGCGGCGCCCTGAGTCCGCTCCGCAACGCTTTTCCGTACGCTTTGGGTTGATCGCTAATTATAATGGCGGCAGGAGGAGGACCGCGATGGCCGAAAAGCCGCTATGGCAGCCGGGCCAGGAGCGCATCGAGGAGGCGAACCTCACGCGCTTCGCGCGCCAGGCGATCCAGGAGTGGAAGCTCGGCTTCAACACGTATCCGGATTTCTATCGGTGGACGGTCGACCGGCCGGAACAATTCTGGGATTCCTTGTGGAGGTTTGCCGGCGTGCGCGCAAGCACGAAGGGAAACCGCGTGCTGGCCGGGGGCGACAGGATGCCCGGCGCGCAGTGGTATCCCGACGCCCGATTGAATTTCGCCGAGAACCTCCTGCGTCGTCGCGATGCCTCGACCGCGATGGTTTTCTGGGGCGAGGACAAGGTGAACCGCCGCGTCACCCACCGCGGGCTCTACGACCAGGTATCGCGCCTCGCGCAGGCACTGCGCGCCCTGGGTGTGAAGCCCGGCGACCGGGTGGCCATTTACATGCCCAATATCCCTGAAGCGGTCGCGGCCACGCTCGCCGCGGCGAGCGTGGGCGCGACCGTCTCGACATCATCCCCAGATTTCGGCGTCCAGGGCGTGCTCGATCGCTTCGGCCAGATCGCCCCGTCGGTGCTGTTTGCTGCCGACGGCTATTTCTACAATGGAAAGGAGATCGATTCTCTGGAAAAGGTCCGCGAGATCGTGCTGAAACTCCCGAGCCTGAGGCGCGTCGTGGTTGTTCCCTACCTGAACTCGAGGCCGGAAGTCTCGGCGATCCGGGACGCGCTGCGCTTCGAAGACTTTATCGCCGGCCAGCCGGGCGGGGACATCCGCTTTGAGCAACTGCCATTCAGCCACCCGCTGTACATCCTATTCTCCTCTGGGACGACCGGAGTCCCGAAGTGCATCGTGCATGGTCAAGGCGGCACGCTCCTCAAACATCTGTGCGAGCAACGGTTGCATTGCGATCTCCTGCCCGGAGACCGACTCTTCTATTTCACGACGCTGGGCTGGATGATGTGGAACTGGCTGGTCTCGGCCCTCGCCTCCGGTGCGACCCTGCTGCTCTACGATGGCTCACCCTTCGTGAAAGGCGGCAACATCCTTTTCGACTACGCGGACGCTGAAGGCATGACTCATCTTGGCACCTCGGCGAAATTCATCGATTCCGTAGCCAAAGCGGGTCTGCAGCCGGCGAAAACGCACAAGCTCGAGCACGTGCGCACTATTCTGTCGACGGGTTCACCGCTCGCGCCGGAAGGCTTCGACTACGTGTACCGATCAGTCAAGCGGGACGTGTGCCTGTCCTCGATCTCCGGCGGCACAGATATCTGCGGCTGCTTCGTGCTCGGCAATCCCGTGCTGCCGGTGTGGCGCGGCGAGATCCAATGCCGGGCGCTGGGCCTTAAAGTCGAAGTGTTCGACGAAGATGGGTGCTCGGTGAAAGAACGAAAGGGCGAGTTGGTATGCACGAAGCCCTTTCCGTCTCTGCCCATCGGGTTTTGGAACGACGCGGACGGATCGAAGTACCGCGCGGCGTACTTCGAGAGATTTCCCGGAGTCTGGACGCACGGGGATTGGTGCGAACTGACAGTGCACGATGGCATGATCATCTACGGACGTTCGGATGCCGTGCTCAATCCGGGCGGCGTGCGCATCGGCACGGCGGAGATCTACCGCCAGGTCGAGCAGCTCGACGAAGTGGTCGAATCGCTTGTAATCGGCCAGACGTGGCCCCCGGGGGAGATCGGCGACGTACGCGTGGTCCTGTTCGTGAAACTTCGCGAGGGCCTAGCGCTCAGTGATGCGCTGGTGGCAAAGATCAAGGACCAGATTCGCAGGAACGCGACGCCCCGGCACGTGCCGGCGAAAGTGGTGCAAGTGTCCGACATCCCGCGTACCAAGTCGAACAAGATCGTCGAGCTCGCGGTTCGAGACGTCGTACATGGGCGTCTGGTAAGAAACATCGAGGCGCTTGCCAACCCCGAGGCGCTCGAGCACTTCCGGAACCTCCAGGAACTCCGAACGTAGGGCCCACCCGCCGGCGCACCCGGACGCGCAGAGGGCAGAACTGCGAATCCGCAGCAAGCGCGACCGCTTGACGCCTGAACGCCGCAAGGAGAATTGAGCGGTAAAAAGTTTTCGTGTATCATCGTATATCCCATCCCCCTGGTTTTAGATGGCCAAGTATGTGTTCGTGTCGGGCGGTGTGGTTTCCTCTCTGGGGAAGGGGATAGCCGCCGCCTCTCTTGCCGCCATTCTCGAATCGCGCGGCATCAGAGTCACTCTCCTCAAGCTCGACCCGTACATCAACGTCGATCCCGGCACGATGAGCCCTTTCCAGCATGGAGAGGTGTTCGTGACCGAAGACGGAGCCGAGACCGATCTGGATCTCGGCCACTATGAGCGCTTCCAGTCGGCGAAGATGCACAAGAGCAACAACTTCACCACTGGGCAGATCTACGAGTCGGTGATCAAGAAGGAGCGCCGCGGCGATTACCTGGGCCGAACGGTGCAGGTCATTCCGCACGTCACCGACGAGATCAAGGCATTCATCGCGCGGGGCGCGGGTGAGGCCGAGGTTGCAATCGTGGAGATCGGCGGCACGGTCGGTGACATCGAGTCGCTGCCGTTTCTCGAGGCTGTGCGGCAGATGGGCATGGAGCTCGGCTCGCAGAACACCTGCTACGTCCACTTGACCTTGGTGCCTTTCATCAAGGCTGCCGGCGAGATCAAGACCAAACCGACGCAGCACTCGGTGAAGGAGCTGCGCGAAATCGGCATTCAGCCGGACGCGCTGCTCTGCCGATCCGATCGACCGATTCCGGACGAGGAGAAGAGGAAGATCGCGCTCTTCACAAACGTAAAGGCGAGTGCGGTGATCTCGGTTTGGGACGTCGATTCCATTTACAAGATTCCCTGGATGCTGCACCAGCAGATGCTCGACGAAATCGTCTGCCACAAGCTCAGTATCATCGCCAGGCCTGCCGACCTGGGAGTCTGGAAGAAGCTGGTCGAGGGGCTGGAGAACCCCCAGCACGAGATCACCATCGCCATGGTGGGTAAGTACGTCGATCTCGCGGATTCTTACAAGTCGCTCAACGAAGCTCTGGTGCATGCAGGGATACACACGCGCAGCAGGGTCAACATTCGCTACGTCGACTCCGAGGCGGTGGAGAAGGAAGGAATTGGCATCCTGTTGAAAGGTGTTGATGCAATGCTGGTACCCGGGGGGTTTGGCAAGCGCGGTGTCGAGGGCATGATCAAAGCGATTCAATATGCGCGCGAGAACAGAGTACCGTATCTCGGCATTTGCCTTGGGATGCAGCTCGCGGTGATCGAGTTCGCGCGCAATGTTGTCGGCTTGGTTGATGCCAACTCGACCGAGTTCCAGGACACACCGCACCCTGTGATCGCGTTGGTGACAGAGTGGCAGGACCGCGACGGGCGAATCGAGCGCCGCGATGAAAAGTCAGGGCTAGGCGGCACCATGCGGCTCGGCGCGCAGACGGCGATGCTGGACCCCGCGAGTCTCGCATGCAAGGTGTACGGCACGGACACGATCAACGAGCGCCATCGCCACCGCTACGAAGTGAACAACCAGTATGTGCAGCGGCTCAAGGACAAGGGCCTGAGGATATCCGGCCTCACCCAGCGCGAACAGCTCTGCGAGATGGTGGAACTGCCCGTTCATCCCTGGTTCATCGGTTGCCAATTTCACCCCGAGTTCACGTCCACTCCCCGGGCGGGCCATCCTCTATTCAAGGCCTTTGTCGAAGCTGCGCTTCTATATCAGTCGAGCAAGACAAAGACCGCCATTGCCGCCTAGATGAAGCTCTGCGGATTTGAGGTCGGCCTCGACAAACCCCTGTTTCTGATCGCCGGCCCATGCGTTGTCGAGTCGCGGGAATTGGCTCTCGACACCGCGGTCTCCCTGAAGGAAATATCAGAGGAGCTTGGAATCCCGTTCATCTACAAGTCTTCCTATGACAAGGCCAACCGGAGCTCCGGGGAATCGTTCCGCGGGCTGGGAATGCAAAAGGGACTGGAGATTCTCGCCGAAGTGAGGGAGAAGGTGGGCGTGCCGGTATTGACGGACGTTCACGAAAAGGAGGACATCGCCCAAGTAGCGGGCACGGTCGACGTGCTGCAGACGCCTGCCTTTCTTTGCCGTCAAACTGATTTCATCCATGCGGTGGCTGCTGCCGGCAAGCCGGTAAACATCAAGAAAGGACAGTTCCTTTCGCCGCGCGAAATGAAGAACGTGGTCGAGAAAGCGCGTGCGGCAAGCGGGAAAGACAACATCCTGGTGTGCGAGCGGGGCGCCTCCTTCGGCTACAACAATCTGGTCTCCGACATGCGCTCACTTGTGATTATGCGCGACACTGGCTGCCCGGTAGTGTTTGATGCGACGCATTCGGTTCAGCTCCCCGGGGGGCAGGGGACCTCGTCCGGTGGCCAGCGCGAGTTCGTTCCGGTTCTGGCGCGCGCCGCGGTGGCGAGCGGAGTCGCAGGGATCTTCATGGAAACCCACCCGGATCCTGACAATGCGCCCTCCGACGGACCGAATGCGTGGCCGCTCGACCGCATGAAGGAGCTGCTGCGAACGCTCAAGGATCTCGATACGCTGGTCAAACAAAGCGGGTTCGCCGAGGAACGACTGAAAACCGGAAAGAAGAAGGGCGGAGAATGAGCTCAATCGTCGATGTTGTTGCGAGGGAGATCCTAGACTCACGCGGCAATCCCACCGTCGAGGCCGACGTGCTGATCGAATCCGGCGTGATGGGCCGCGCGGCCGTGCCTTCCGGGGCTTCCACCGGCAAGCGCGAGGCTTTGGAGCTGCGAGACAAGGACACGGGTCGCTACGGTGGCAAGGGCGTGCTCAGGGCGGTCGAGCACGTCAATACGGAAATCTCCGAAGCGATCATGGGACTGGACGCCCAGGAGCAAAGCTTCATCGACAAGACCCTCGTCGAGCTCGATGGAACCGAGAACAAGGCGCGCCTGGGCGCCAACGCCATTCTCGCTGTGTCGATGGCGGTGGCGAAGGCGGCCGCCGAAGAATCGGGGCTTCCCCTGTACCGCTACTTGGGTGGTTCGGGCGGCATGCAGATGCCAGTGCCGATGATGAACGTCATCAACGGCGGGGCTCATGCCAACAATAGCCTCGATATCCAGGAGTTCATGATCGTGCCGGTCGGCGCGGCGAGTTTTCGCGAAGCTTTGCGCTGCGGGGCCGAAGTCTTCCACGCCTTGAAGAAGCTGCTGGAGGACAAGGGCATGCCGACGACGGTCGGCGATGAAGGAGGATTCGCGCCGAATCTGCCCAGCAACGAAGCGGCGTTGCAGTTGGTGCTCGAGGCGATCGGCCGCGCGGGGTACCACCCGGGCACCGGGGTGGCTTTGGCGCTCGACTGCGCGAGCTCTGAGTTCTATGAGGACGGCAAATATGTCCTCGATTCCAACAAGCGGAAGCTCGGCTCGTCGGACTTTATTGAGGTCTTGGCCGCATGGGTCGAGAAATATCCGATCCTCAGCATCGAGGACGGCATGGCCGAGTCCGACTGGGACGGCTGGCGGGCACTCACCGAGCGGCTCGGCAAGAAGGTACAGCTTGTAGGAGACGACGTATTCGTCACCAACACCAAGATTCTGCGCGAAGGCATCCAGCTCGGCATCGCCAACTCCGTTCTCATCAAAGTGAACCAGATCGGCACGCTGACTGAAACGTTCGCCGCCATTGAGCTCGCCAAACGCTCGGGCTACACCGCGGTGATTTCGCACCGTTCGGGCGAGACGGAGGACACGACGATCGCCGACATCGCCGTCGGGATGAATGCTCTCCAGATAAAGACTGGATCGCTCTCTCGCTCCGACCGCATCGCGAAATACAACCAGCTACTCCGCATCGAGGAGGATCTCGGCGATGCCGTCAGCTATCCCGGTCGGGAGGCTTTCTACCAGTTGAGATGAAAGCGCTTGCAATCAGCCTGGCCGCATTCATACTGCTGCTGCAGTACCCGTTGTGGTTCGGTAAGGGAGGATGGCTTCGGGTCTGGAGCCTCGAGCGGCAGCTGCAGGAGCAAAGGCAGACCAACGCCAGACTACAGCAGCAGAACAGCGCCCTGGGCGCGGAAGTTCGCGACCTTAAGCAGGGATTCGACGCCTTGGAGGAGCGGGCCCGCTACGAACTGGGCATGATCAAGCAGGACGAGGTGTTCTTCCAGGTCGTCACGGCGAGTCCGGTGGCCGGAGAAGATCGGACTCGATAGCCGTGAAGCATTCGGCGAGGGGCTCCGGCGATTGCCGCGCCGGCATAGTTGCGGCACCCGCCCCGGGCCGAATCACCGAAGGACGAAGCGCTCCTCGAAACGCGCCACGAAACGGTCCAGGTCGGTTTCGGCCAGGTGATTGATTCCCCCGGCTGATTTCCTGCCACCGCCGGTTTCGAAGGCGCCGCAAAACTCCGAGGCGCTCACCGGGCCATCTGCGGGGACGCGCACGCTTACCGTAAATCCGCCGGAAACCTTCGGCGACAAGACCGCAAATGCGACCTTGGGGCGGTCTAGCGCGAGTTCATTTATCAAGACGCCGACGGCACGCCGTGCCCAAGGTTCGTTTGGCAACACGATTACTCCGGCGCTCTCGCCCTGACTTGCTGCTGCGCGCCGCGCTTTCGCCATGTCCTCCTCGTAGCCAGCCTGAAGCTTCGCATGGGTCTCGGTCTGCGCGGCGAAGTCTACCGGGTTGCCGAACGAGAGAATTTCGTCGGCCAGTTCGGCGGGAGGGAAGTGCAGATCTTCAATCGATTCCCCATAGGCGTTGTAGTTGAGGCAGATCCCGAGGCTCTGCAAGATCCCCGTGACCTGAGCATTCAAGCCCGCTTCGCGTGCCAGTGCGAGTGCCGGTTGAGGCAGGTTGTCTCCAAACGCCCCCACCACGGCCCAAGCCCGATGCCGTCCGCCGATGTGGCGGTCCACCAGGATGCTGGTGCAGACATCCGCGGCCTCGTCAATGTAGGCCTCGAGCAGCGGATGTCGAGGCGGCACGCTGGCGCGGTGGTGATCGAAATATCGCACCGACACCTTGCGTTCGAGCAATCGGAGTAGATCGTGGCGGTTGTGATCGAGTGAAACGTCGAGCACGGTGACGGCGTCGCCAGGCTCGCCTGGGATACGGCGGAGCAGGTCGATGTCACGCTTGACGCCTGTGACGAGACTTGCTTGGTGCGCTTCAGCGAGACGAAGCTGCTGGAGAGCACACAGTCCGTCGGCGTCACCGTTGAAGGCGTAGTAGAGCGTCACTTGGTTAGGGGGCTCGGACTTCGTTGACGGTAGGAACTAGGCGTTGGAGGAATTAGAGAGTGCGAAAGAAATTGCTCGTCCGAACGGACATTCAGGAGTACCCCTCTCGCTTCTACTTCTCCATCGCACCTACTTGGTCCTTGTCGATCAGTCTCCCATGGCGCCCGAAGGTCGGCGATGTCTCTATCTCTGCGATGATATCGTCCAGGGTCGAGGCGTTCGACCGGGTGGCACCGCTCAGGGGGTAGCAGCCCAAGGTGCGGAATCGGATGATTTGTTGGCGGGGCATCTCGCCGGGCGCAAGCGGGAGGCGATCGTCATCCATCATGATCAACATGCCGTCTCGAACTACAGTGGGCCGGAGCTTGGCAAAGTACAGCCCCACTACAGGAATCTGCTCTCGGCGCACGTACCTCCAGACGTCAAGCTCTGTCCAGTTGCTCAAGGGAGACACCCGCATGCTCTCTTTCGCAGGTACACGGCCGTTGTACAGCCTCCACAACTCGGGGCGCTGGTTGCGGGGCTCCCACTGATGATGGGGATTGCGATGCGAGAAGATCCGTTCTTTGGCCCGGCTGACTTCCTCGTCGCGGCGAGCCCCGCCGAACACGCAGTCATAGCCTCCCTCGTCCAATGCCTGACGCAGGGCGAGCGTTTTCATGATCTCGGTGTGGACGCGGCTGCCGTGGGTGACCGGATTGATCCCCTGCTTGAGACCCTCCGGATTCGTATGAACGATAAGACGCAATCCGAGGCGTTTTGCCTCGGAATCGCGAAACTCGATCATTTCCCGGAACTTCCATTTCGTGTCGACATGCAGCACGGGGAAGGGAAGGGGTTCGGGGTAAAAGGCTTTGCGAGCCAGATGCAGCATTGCACAGGAGTCTATGCCGATTGAAAAGAGCAATACCGGCCGGATTGCCTGTGCCACTCCTTCCCGCAGGACGTAAATCGCTTCGGCTTCCAGTTCGTTCAGGTACTCGTGGCTTTCGTCAGGCATGGATTCCCCGTGCCTTCAGCGCTCCCAAGATCGCCTGAACGCTCTCGGCGACGGTCATAGTCGAGGTATCTATGCGAAGCTCGGGTTTGGGCGGCGGCTCGTAAGCCTGGGAAACGCCAGTGAAACTGGAAACCTCACCTGTCCGCGCCTGCTTGTAGAAGCCTTTCGGGTCGCGTAGTTCACACACCGCGAGGGGCGCGTCAACGAACACTTCCAGGAATTCGCCCTCGCGCACCATCTCGCGAACAAGCTGCCTTTCTCTTCGAAATGGTGAGATAAACGCGGTGATCACAAGAAGGCCGGCATCCAGCATCAACTTCACAACCTCACCGACGCGGCGAATGTTCTCCGCTCGGTCCGCCTTCGAGAATCCCAGGTCGCTACAAAGACCGTGTCGGACGTTGTCGCCGTCCAGCAGAATCGTGTGCAGCCCGACAGTATTCAGGTGTGTTTCCAACGCATTGGCGATAGTCGATTTCCCTGCTCCGCTGAGGCCGGTGAGCCATATCGCCTGCGGAGGATGGCCCTTGATCGCGACGCGCGCTATGCGATTCACGGCAGCCTCGTGCCAGACCACCTTGCGCTCCGCTACAGACGCTACCATGCCGGCACCTTCGGTGCGGAACGTGCGTCGGTCGACGAAGATCAGGCCGCCGGTTTCAATGGAGTCGGCATATGAATCCACAGGGATCGCGCGTTCGAGGACAACTTCACAGCGACCTACGTCGTTGGCATCCAGGTGATCGGCACCGTGCGTGCTCAGGGAGTTCACATCCAGCCGTTGAATGATTCGGCGCACTGATCCAGGCACGGTGGCGCACCCAATCTGCAGATCGTATCGGCGACCGGGGAGCAGCGGTGTTTCCGACATCCAGACTACGTTGGCTTCGAGGAGATTGGTCACTGTAGGGACGAGGTCTGAGGCTTTCACCAGCCAGTCGCCTCTGGACACGTCTAATTCCCGATCGAGCAATACGGTTACTGCCCGACCCGGATGCGCTTCCTGCAGATCGCCGTCGAAGGTGCAGATGCGCCGGACTCGCGCCTGCGCATTCGACGGCAGCACCCGAATGACATCACCGACTTTCAGGGGCGTACCGACAACCTGCCCTGAAATGCCACGGAAATCCGGGCTTGGATGGTTGATCCGCTGCGCTACCAGCCGAAACGAAGCGCTTGGCTGCCGATGCACCGGGATCGTCTCCAGGGTGCGCAATACGGTGTGCCCGTCGTACCAAGGGGCGTCCGGTGCATCGCGCACCACGTTGCCGCCATCCATCGCGCTCACGGGAATAACGACAACCTCGGTCAGGCCCAGGTGTGAGGCACTATCAATTGCGTCGTGCCGGATCGCGTCGAAGCGAGCGTAGTCCCAGGATACCAAGTCCATCTTATTGACGACGACGACCACCGAGCGCATCCGCATGAGAGCGAGCACGGCGAGGTGGCGGCGTGTCTGTGGCAAGAAGCCTTTTCGTGCGTCCACGAGAACAAGCGCGGTGTCGCAGTGCGAGGCACCCGTGACCATATTGCGGGTGTAATGTTCATGGCCTGGGCAGTCGGCCACGATGAACTTGCGCTTCGACGTGGTGAAGTAGCGCCAGGCGATGTCGACCGCGATGCCTTGCTCACGTTCGATGAGCAGTCCGTCAAGCAGCAGGGAATAGTCGGGACTGTCGCTGCAGAAGCCACGTCGCCCGCTCTCAGTTAACACGCGTTCCCACGTATCCCGGGGCACGAGACCCAAATCCTTCAGCATGCGGCCGATCAGAGTACTCTTACCATCATCGACACTGCCGCAGGTGAGGAACCGCAGAATATGCGAGGTCCGCGCCGCTCCGGGTCGCGCCGTTTGTCTATCTTCGAGTTGCCCGGGCACGAACGCGCCTGCGAGCCCGCTTTGTGGAGCATCTATACTTGCGACGCTTTGATATCCAAAGAACACTGGAGACCTCGACAAAGGATCCTTAGGCGCTGTTTATCTGTGCCGCAAGCGGCGTCTATGGGACTTTCCCGACCAACTAGCTGAAATCAGGCAGAAGCGTGGGCAACCGATTTGCGCATGCCAGCAAGAAGAAGCTATCCGGCAGTAGTGGCAGATTTTGCACGTGCGATGATTTCCTTGATGAGCGCCTCCTGGCGGCTGCGTCGTTCCATGTCTGCAGGGTCGATTTGTTTCCGTATTTCGTCTTTCAGTCTCTTGTTCTCCATCTCGAAGCGGCGAATATCGTCTGGACTGAAATGCAGTTCCTCGCCTCTTTTCGCGAACAGGCGCTCGTAGCCAAGGCGGTCCATCGACTCGCCCGCGACCGATTCGAAGATGTGAATGTCGTTTTCGTGCGCTTCGCCTAGAAATTTCCGGCTGTTGTTCTTCATGACCGGATTCGTGACGTTTTCCCACAGATTGCTTGCCGAGGCGGCGCGTTTCGCCTCGGCGGACTTGTAGAATTCGAGCATGGATGCCTTGTAGGCCACGCCGAGAAAGGCGCACAGCGCCTGTATCGTGCCTTCGGTGTTGGCGGTCAGGTCCTCATAGCTCAGATTGAAGAAGCGTTGCGCTGGTATCTTCCTGCGGAAGTCCAGGGCCAGCTGTTGCGCCTCGTTCCACTCCTTGGCGATGAGGTAGAAATGCTTCTCCCCGACGACTGCTTTGCTAAACGACAATGCGACGTCGCGACCGTCGCGGTACAAGTAGATGTACTTGGCGTCCCGGAAGTAAGCCTCGATCTCGGGTAGGTAATAGATATTGGCGAGACTCTTGCAGCACCAAGATTTCGCGCCCCACGCTTCCGCCATGGCGTCATAGACGGCTCCGAAAACCGCCACGAGGTTCCGCTGCCTGCAGCGCGCGGCGATATTCTCTCGGTCCAGGACTACTCCCTCCCAGGGCACGGGATTGAGCTCGACCAGGCGGCAAACATCGTCGACGAGGAGGGAAAAGGGGCGTGCCTTGCGGAGGTCGCCGTAGCGGGGCACGAGCGGCATCATCCGCTGCAGGATATGGGGCGGATGCGGCGCCGCGATCTCGGGCAGCTCGTTGAGCATCAGGCGCAGCAGGTTGGAGCCTGAACGCTGAATACCAATCATGAATATGGGCATGTGTCTGCTCGATCAGGCTGTGGAATCTCTGGTCAATAGAGGAGCAATCCTGCGAGGCCCGCGGACGGAATGATCCAGACGACATTGACGCGAAGGCGGAGCAGGACCGTGAGCGCCGCGAGAAAAATCACTGCCGACTGCCAGTTTGGAGCGGCCGTACTCCCAATACTCCAGGCAGCCGCGGCGATCATGCCGACTACGGCGGGACGAATGCCCCGCAAGACGGCTTTCACGTGCGGCGAATTGCGCGTCCGCGCGAGGAAATGCGCACTGACGAGCATCAGCAGAGCCGGCGGGAGAAAGATGCCGACGGTGGCTATCGCCGCGCCGATCAGCCCCATGACCTTGTAGCCGATGAACGCGGCGATGTTCAGAATCGGGCCTGGGGTCATTTGGGTCAAGGCGATGGCATCGACGAACTCCTGCTGCACGAGCCACGGGTGCTCCTGCACCACGATATGCTGGATCAGCGGAATGAAGACGAAGCCGCCGCCGAAGAGCAGTACGCTCATTCCCGCGAACGTCACGAAAAGCTTCAACGCCAAGCCGGCGTCTAATGCGAGGAGCGGGGCGGCCGCGAGCGGAGCGCCGAGCGAGAGCAGCCGAGTCCCCTTGCCCTTTGCCGCCAACGGATTTGCCGAGTCCCGAGGTGCCTTCGGAGAGAGCACGCTCGCGAGCCCGGCGAATGCCAACCAGCCGATTACTCCGGCGCCGACGATGATGATTAGAGTGATGTAGAAACCGCCTTTGAGCAGCAGCAAGAGGCAGGCCACGACGGCGAAAATCACCTCGGGCAGCCCGAGCAGGGCCTTGCGCGCCATTCCCCACGCGGCGTGGACGATGATGGCGGTCACGGCGGGAATGAAGCCGAGGAACAGCTTGCTGGCCGCCGGAATCTGCCCCCAGCGAAAATAGACCGCGCTCAGGGTCACCATGAAAATGAACCCGGGCAGAATGACGCTGCCCGCGCTCACCAGGGCGCCTGCTCCACCCCGCAGCTTGTAGCCGACGTAGGCGACTACATTGACCGCTACCGGCCCGGGAAGAATAGTGGCGAGCGAGATGCCATCGAGCATCTCGGCGTGCGTCAGAAGCTTCCGGCGTTCGACTATTTCGGTCTGCACCACCGAAATGAGGGCCATGAATCCGCCGAAGGCCGTGACCCCGATCCTGAAAAAACTCAGGGACAGAGACCACAGAGAAGGCTCGCCTATGGCTATCGATTTCCTTGTCTGCGACGCAGTGCTTACATCTGCAGGGCCGCTCATCTTAGGGATCTCTTCTCCCCCCACAGACCGGGTCTCCCAAGCCGGTCTGCTGGGACCGATTTCAGCAATTCCTTTCAGCCGTGGATCTCGTTTTCTCCTTACATCCGCTGGGCGACGCCGGCTTGCTGATCCTTGGGCGTCTCCAGAGGGCCCAACCACGCGATCAGTTCAAGTAGCGACTGCGACGACGCTTCTTTGAAACCCGGGACGCCTATGCTTTTCAGGATGGCCGGACCGTTCTTGGCCGAGTCGAGCGACGTGAGTGCGGCGCGAAGCTTCTGTATCTGGACCGTCGGAACCTTGGGCGAGGCTATCATCGGCGTATTGGGCAGTTCCGGGCTGCGGGCGAGCACCCGGCCACCTTTCTTTTCCCAGGCGCGCCCGACGCCGGAAAAGGAAGCCACGACCCCCACGTCGAAGAAACCGCCTTCCATCGACCAGCCGATCGCGGCCTGATCCCTCATGGTACGAACCTGCTCGTTGTGCATTTGAATCTTGCTATCCCGCATCATTGCATTTGCAATGCGCCACATATACGCGTAGCGATCCGGCGTAACGATGCTTTTTCCCTTGACGTCGGCGATGGATTTGAGAGGCGAGTTCTTGTTCACGATAAAGATCGCGTGTGCCGGTTCGGTCGATACCACGACAGCTTGGTAGCCGTGATCCCGCACCGCTTCGGCCAGGACGTCAGCCGGTCGCGACATCACGAAATCGAAAGTCCGCGTCGCAAGCGAGCGGCGAAGTTCCTTGGCATCGCGCACTGCAACCAGCGTGATAGGCGTGCCGAGAGCCTTTTCTACTAGGGGCTTGAAGCTTTCATAGCGAAACAGGATGTCGGTTGCAGTAAGGTTGCCGGCCGCTCCTTCATTGATCGCAAATACGAGGCGGCGACCCCCCTCTGTCGACCGCAGAGTCGTCTGTTGTTGGGCGAAGGCATTAGTGCTAGCCGCGAGCACCAGCGACAGAATCGCGAAGCGGAAAGTTTCGAAGATCGTGTTGAATCCTGTTACTTTCATTCTTCTTCCTCCAGTCTGTGCATGTTCCTCGACAAGATGTAGAAAGAATGTAATTCAGAGGACCGATCCGCTCCTATCAGGCAGCGCGGACAATTAGTGTCAGGTATTTCCTACAAATGCGGTCATTCCGCACAATATTTCTCGCATCAGGACTGCATATCCCGAGAATAAAATCACGAAAGGGCTTGCTGGCCGACGCAAGGAGGGAATCTCCGACAGGGCACGAAACGAGCCCCTGTCTGGATGGAACGAGATCGACTGCGCTGCCGAGAGACGGGGCGGGCGTGAGGAAGGTCCTTTGACGGTGAGGCGGACGACGCTTGGCCGTGGTCGAAGGCGTCCGGCGGGCACAGGCGGCTAAGGGCGCCAGACCCTTGCGCCCTTTTGCGAGTCTATTGTGCAGATGTTCAGTAAGGCGAGGCAGGAACGAGACGACTGATTCTTTCGAACGCGAAAAACACCGGTGCCAGGTATTGCCTGTCATATGTGTCGGGAATACCCTATTTCACGCTACGATCCGGCCCCTATAATGCGGATTGGTTGGCAGATGCGCCGGATAACAACCCAACATATATGAGAATCAATCGGCCTCCGGCCGCCCAACCGGAACCGGCGCATGTCGAACATTCCTCTCCCGGTTTGCTCACGGGACGATGCCCTCCAGGTTGAGGACGAAGTGAATCTGTACGCAAAGCTGCGGGAGCGCGAGGCACAGGGCAGACCTCTCCGAATCGGATTGATCGGCGCGGGGAAGTTTGCAGCGATGTATCTCGCGCAGGCACCCAAGACGCCGGGCATCCACGTCGCGGGAATCGCCGACTTGTCACCGGGGAGTGCCCGGATCAACCTCGAGCGAGTCGGCTGGTTGCCTGACAGCTATGCTGCCCCTTCCCTGGACCGGGCGCTGAAGGAGCGCCGCACCAATGTTTCGGAAGATTGGCGAGCGCTGCTTGCCCATCCCGCGATCGACATCGTGATAGAGGCCACGGGCAATCCGGTCGCTGCGGTGGAACACGCGCTGGCCGCGTTCCGGAATGGCAAGCACCTGGTGATGGTTACGGTGGAGGCCGATGCCCTCTGTGGTGCCCTTCTCGCCCAGAGGGCGCGCGAAGCGGGCGTAGTGTACAGCCTCGCTTACGGCGACCAGCCAGCGATCATCTGCGATCTTGTCGACTGGGCGCGCGCCGCGGGGTTTACCGTGGTCGCTGCCGGCCGAGGCCACAAGTGGCTGCCCCACTACGCGCAGTCCACGCCCGAAACGGTATGGGGATACTATGGGCTCACCCCGGAGCAGGCGCGGATGGGAGGACTCAATCCAAGAATGTTCAATTCCTTCCTGGACGGGTCTAAGCCCGCGATCGAGTGTGCGGCGGTCTGCAATGCGACCGGGCTTACGCCCGCTCCCGAAGGGCTTACCTATCCGCCGGCCTCGATCGACGAGCTGCCGACGGTCATGCGTCCGAGGGCGGAGGGCGGATGCTTGCACCACTCCGGCCAGGTCGAGGTGGTATCGTCGCTGACGCGGAACGGCGGGGCGATTTCGCAGGATCTGCGCTTCGGGGTGTGGGTGGTATTCGAGGGCGAAACCGAATACCTGAGGCGCTGCTTCATGGAATACGGATTGCTTACGGATCCCTCAGGACGCTACGCCTGCATGTACAAGCGCTGGCACCTGATCGGGCTCGAGGTCGGGATTTCCGTCGCTTCAGTGGGGCTGCGTGGAGAAGCGACGGGCTGTGCTACCGGGTTTCGGGCCGACTCGGTCGCCATGGCGAAACGAGACCTCAAATCAGGGGAGATCCTTGACGGGGAAGGGGGTTACACCGTAGTCGGCAAGCTCATGCCAGCTGCGGACTCACTGCGGCTTGGCGGCCTGCCCCTGGCGCTCGCGAACCGGGTAAAGCTGCTCGAACCCCTGAAAGCGGGTGAACCGGTGCTCTGGTCCAGCGTGGCCTACGACCCGGAAGCGCAAGCGGTGACGTTGCGCCGACAGATGGAGGCGATTTTTGCGACCCCTGGGCGACGAGCCGCCTGAGGGGCCGGATCCGGCGCGTGCGGGGAAGGGATTCTTCCTCGCAATTTTCCGGCAAATACGATAGTGTGGCTGTGCGGCAAATTGGGCTATGCGCTATTGCGCGGGGAGCGGGCGCGCATTCCGAGCTGGGGGAATTCCAAATGAAATCAAACACGCCTAGAGCGCTTACGCTGGTTCACGATTCGAGCGAGACGAAGCTTGCCCCGCTCAAGATCATGGTTATCGACGACCAGTCAACCGGGCGCATCGTGCTGAGCGAGATCATGAGAAGCCTCGACGCGAGTCTTGAGGTCATTACCTTCTCGGATCCGGTCGAGGCGATCGAGTTCGCACGCAAGCATCCTGTGGACATGGTGTTGACCGACTACAAGATGCCCAACATGGACGGGATCGAGACGATCCGCAGGCTGCGCCGCATCTTCGGCTACGAGGACGTTCCGATCGTCTGCATTACCGTGGTCAATGACCGCGAGGTTCGCTATCGGGCGCTGGAAGCGGGTGCCACCGACTTTCTCATTCGTCCCATCGACCGGCTGGAATGCGGCGCACGTTGCCGCAACCTGTTGAGCCTGCGCCGGCACGAAATTCTGAAGAAGAATCGCACTCGGATTCTGGAACAGAAGATCGACGAAGCCACGCGCGAACTGCGGCGCCGCGAAGTCGACACCCTATTCCGATTGGCAAAGGCGGCCGAGCAGCGCGACAAGGTGACCGGAATGCATCTGGTGCGCATGGCCAAATACTCAGCCCTTATCGCCAAGGGATTCGGCCTGTCGGCGGCGGAACAAGAGGCCATCGAGCTTGCAGCGCCCATGCACGACATCGGGAAGATCGGCATACCGGACCGGATTCTCCAGAACCCCGGGAAGCTGACCAGCGAGGATCAACGCGTAATGCAGTCGCACGCGCACATCGGCTATGACATGCTGAAGGACAGCTCGTCAGGATATCTTCAGATGGCCGCGGTCATCGCGCTCGGCCATCACGAAAAATACGACGGCAGCGGCTACCCGACCGGTTTGAAGGGAGATCACATTCCGCTTGAGGCGCGTATTGTCGCGGTCGCAGATGTCTACGATGCGCTGACATCGTTGCGCCCCTACAAACCGGCGTGGCCGGTGGGTGACGCCGTCGCGTATCTGGAGAAGCAGGCCGGTCGCCATTTCGACCCGCAACTGGTGGAGATACTCGCGCGCAACCGCGATGAAGTGTTTTCCATCGGCGAGCGCTTTGCAGATCAGCCGGCGCACTAACCCCGAGTTCCACCCTCCATGCTCCAGAATTTGAACCTGGCTCGCCTCCGGGCCCGGCTTGCCGCTCGCCCGGACTCCGAGCACGAACAGGCGATCATTCGCTTTATGGTCGGGGTGGTGTTCTTCCCGTACCTACTGCCGCACATCTTCGGCAGCAATGGAATCCATAGCCCAGTCGACCTGCTGTTCCTGCTGGTGATGGTGGGCTTCCTGGTCCTTGCGGCCGGCATATTCGCCTGGATCTGCCTCTCGCCTGCGTCCTCGCCCGTGCGCAGGGTGCTCGGATCCGTCCTCGACATGAGCACTGCGACGTGGTTCATGTACAGCACCGGCGAGCACGGTACGCCTTTGTACATCGTCTACCTGTGGACGATCTTTGGCAACGGCTTCCGGTACGGCAAGGCCTATTTGTACAACTCGCTGGCGCTCGCCGTCGCGGGTTTCAGCGTGGTACTCCTGCTTAACGAATACTGGGTGCAGAACCGGACCGCCGGCGTAAGCCTGTTGGTCGGCATGATCGTGCTTTCGTTCTACGTCGGAAAGCTCGTTACTCGGCTATTCGATTCGCTACACCGGGAAGAGGCCGCGAACCAGGCGAAACGCAGGTTCCTCTCCACTGTCAGCCACGAGATGCGCACGCCGCTCAACGCTATCATCGGAATGAACGATCTGCTCCGTGACACTGCCTTGAACGCGGAGCAGGCCGAGATGGTAAAGGCGATGCATGAAGCGTCGCACTCCATGCTCAAGCTGATCGAGGACGTCCTCGATATTTCGAAGATCGAGGCCGGCAAGGTGAGCATTGAGGAGACTGATTTCGATCTGCACGGCCTGATCAATGGCACCAGCGGAGTGCTCGCGGCACAGGCTGAAATCCGCAGGCTCTATCTCAACTCTCATGTAATGCCTGAAGTACCGCACGCGCTCCGCGGAGATCCCTATCATCTGCGTCAGGTGCTGTACAACCTCATTGGCAACGGAATCAAGTTTACCCAATCGGGTGGCGTCACCTTGACCGTGTCGAGCCTGGGAGAAAGCGACCACGCGGTGCGTCTGCGGTTTGCGATTGAGGACACCGGGATCGGAATTGCGCCGGAGGCGCAGGAGCGCATCTTCGAGAGCTTCGTCCAAGCGGACGATTCGACCACGCGTCGCTACGGTGGCACCGGTTTGGGCACGACGATATCGAAGCAGCTCGTGGAAATGATGGGCGGACAGATCGGCCTGACCAGTACGGTGGGGAAGGGCAGCACGTTCTGGTTCGAGCTGCCCCTCAAGAAACAGGCGGCAAGTCAGCTTCCGGAAGGTTCCTTCCGGCTGAACGACGTCCGCGTCATGCTGCTCGGTTTTGCGGAGACGGAGCTGCGGTCTCTTGAGCAAGATCTTGCCACCTGGGGGGCGCGTACCGGCCGGGCCTTTGTAGTGGAGGCGGCAGCCGCGCGCCTTGCCGAGGCACAGTCGCTCGGTCATCCCTACCACTTGGTGCTGATCCGTGAAGACCCTGGGGCCGACTCCCGCCAAATTCTCGCGCGGCTTCGTAGCGGCCGCAGTCAAAAGGCACCGCCGACGCTGCTGTGCGCGCAGGGACTGTCGGAGGTTCGCCGCGCAGACATGCTTGCGAGCGGATTTTCGGCGGTGCTGGAAATGCCGTTGGAAAAGAGGTTGTTGTTCAACGCGATCCATTCCGCCACCGCGATCCAGGGCGGCCAGGAAGGAGTGATTTCCCTAAGCGACTACTATGCCTCGCGCGATGTCAATCGGCGCCGCTACCATATCCTCGTCGCGGAAGATAACGCCGTCAATCAGCGCGTGATCGTCGGGATACT
>DATBLP010000079.1:0-22268 GCA_036555245.1 Burkholderiales bacterium | reverse complement strand
GGGCACGGCAGCGGGCTCATTGGGGGCCAGACGCACAAAGCGGGACGGGCTTGCACCCGTCCCGCTTCGCTACGAAACCTCTCGGATCATACCTGAATCTTCACCCCCTCACAAACCTGCACCTTCCGGTCCGGTTCTTGCTTGGGTTAGCGAGGTCCAGCTCGCCACCTATGACAAGATCATGCCGCCCGTCCGCTCGCGGTCCATGCCCCGGCCGCCTTTCACCATTGGTATCCCCTCGCGCTAGAAGGGACCAATGATCTCGCTGCGCACCTGGGTCCCCACCGCACCTGCGCCGGATGAATTCCTGCCGCAGCGTGTGTCGCTCCTCTATCGATTGTCGGGGAGCGACATCCCCGTCATTCTGCTCACCTCGGCAGTGGCGGCATTTGCCCTGTGGGGGTATGTCAACGACAACCTGCTGATCTCCTGGATGATCTGGCTGGCCGTGGCGAGCCTCTTGCGTGTCCTGCTCAATCGAACCTATCGAATGCGCCAGCCGAGCCCCAGTGCAGCGGCGCAGTGGGAAGGGCTATTCTGCGCCACAAGCGCGCTGGTCGGCAGCACCTGGGGCTTGACGGTCATGCTGCTATACCCCGAGCGCAGCCAGCTTTCCGAAATTCTCATTCCATTCATGCTCGGCAGCGTCGCCATGGGGCTACCGGCAGCGCTCGCGCCCAGTCCCAAGGCGTTCGCCTGCCTGATTGCGCCGATACTGGCGCCGCTAGTCGGCGTGCTGTTTTCCCAGGGCGGCGCGTTCAATGCCTCCGCCGGGATCCTGCTTCTGGTGTTTTCCGCAGTACTCCTCGCCCTGTACCTGTCGTCCAACCGGGCGCTGAACGAGACGCTGCGGTTCGGCAGAGAGAACGAACGATTGCTCGAACAGGTAAGACAGGCGAAGCAACGCCTCGACCTTGCCTTGCAGGCCGCCGACATTCTGATTTGGGACTGGGATGCTCGTCGCGGCAATATCTACGTCGACGGCAACTGGGGCGGCCTGCCGGGCAAGGGCAAGGCCGCGACTCTGACCGTGGAGGAGATCTGCTCGATGGCGCACCCGGAGGATTTGTCCGCGGTCAAGCAGGCGCTCGCGAATTGCCTGCAAGGTGGTGCCCCCGAATACCTGGCCGAACACCGGGTAAGGACCCCTTTAGGAAGCTGGGCATGGAGTCTCAGCCGGGGCAGGGTCGTGGAGCGGGATTCAAGCGGACGCGTCCTGCGGATGACCGGAATCAACGTGGATATCGACAACCGAAAGCGTGCTGAAGCCGAGCTGATGACCGCGATCCAGCGCGAGAAGGAACTGTCGGAGATGAAATCGAAGTTCGTCTCCACGACCTCCCATGAATTTCGCACGCCGCTGGCAACCATGCTTTCGTCCGCGGAATTGCTCGAGCACTATTCCGATAGCCTCAGCCAAGCCGAGAGGCTCAACCTGCTGCACACGATTCAGGGCGGCGCCAAGCGCATGAGCGAGATGATCGATGACGTACTTACGCTCGGCCGCGCCGAGTCGGGCGTGCTCAAGCTCAACCCCACGCGAATGGATCTGCGCGAGCTTTGCCGCAAGGTCGTGTCGGAGTTTCGCATTGCGCAAGGCAAGAAGCACGTGATGAATTTGGACGACCACTTCGATCTCGCCATAGTGGACATGGACGAGCGGCTGCTACGGCATATTCTCAATAACCTCCTGTCCAATGCCGTCAAGTACTCGCCGCAGGGCACCGAAGTGACCCTCTTGCTTGCGCGGCGCGACGGGCACGCCGTCATCGAAGTCCAGGACCGAGGCATCGGCATCCCGGTTCAGGACCAGGCACGCCTATTCGAGACCTTTCAGCGCGCATCCAATGTCGAGAATCGTCCCGGCTCGGGGCTGGGCCTGGCGATCGCGAGGAAATCGGCGGAGCTGCACGGCGGAAAGATCAGCTTCGTCAGTACCGTGGGGGTCGGTACCCGGTTTACCGTGACTCTCCCGCTGCGGCCCTCCGAGCTGCTCTTCGAGACCGTGTGAAGGCGCGGCAATCATGAAGAAAGTTCTGATCATCGAAGACGAGACCAGCATCCGCAACAACATAATGCTGATGCTGAAAGCGGAGCGATACTCGGCATCGGGGGCAGAGAACGGCCGCATCGGGTTGGAGATCGCTCAGCGCGATACGCCGGACCTCATCCTCTGCGACGTCATGATGCCGGAAATGGACGGTTTCGCGGTGCTCGAGGCCTTGCGCACGGATCCGCGCCTGACGGCGATCCCGTTCATCTTCCTGACCGCTTTGGATGACCGCCCGAATATGCGCCGCGGAATGAACTTGGGGGCCGATGACTATCTCCCGAAGCCGTTCACCCGCAATGAGCTGATGGAGGCGATCAACAGTCGCTTGAAGAAGCATGACGATCTTGCTCAAACGCTCGCGGCGGCTCTCGTTACTGGGCAGAATCAGCTCACCCAGAAATTTCACGAAAAGATATCCGGTGGCGACGGTACCGCGACTCTCGTCCAGGCCGACGCGGGCAACCTCACCGGCAGGATTGTCATGGCAACCGTGTTGTTTTCCGACATTCGCAACTTCACGACCTACTCCGAGCGGCTCACGAGCGATGAGATCGCAGAGCTTCTGAATGCCTACCTGGAAGCCGCCTGCGCACCGATCATTCGGTGCGGGGGCTGTGTGATGAAATTCCTCGGCGACGGCATCATGGCGCTATTCGAGCCCCGAGAAGGTGAGAAGGGCGAGACTCATGCACGCCGAGCCGTGCGCGCGGGCCTCGCCATGCAGCTCGCGGCCCTGGAGTTCCGCAAATGGGTCGGTACGCGCCATCCCACTCGGAGTCTGCCCGATTTCGCGATCGGTGTGGGCGTGCACTCTGGCGATGTCCTCATGTGCCATGTCGGAGCGGCAACCGGAGGCGAGCTTACCGCGATAGGCGACACGGTCAACATCGCGTCGCGCCTCGAAGGCCAGACCAAAGAACTCGGCTGGGCGGTAGTTGCGAGCGACGCCACAGTAGCAGCGGCCGGTTCGGGGCTCGCAGTTGGGTCTCGCCGCACGCTTCAGCTGCGGGGCCGCAGCGTGGCTACAGAGGCATTCGAGGTCATCGGAATCGATAGCGGCGAAGATGCCGCCGATGCCCCTGTCGAAATTCCCCAGGACATGCGCGAGGCACTCGCCACCAATGCCGAAATCGCGGCGGGCGCAGCCAAGGCCGCCCTGGGCATGACCTTGCACATGATAACCAGCGAGCTCGGCGAAAAGCAGGTGACGGTCAAGGGCTACACGGTAGTCTCAAAAATCGGACAAGGCGGATCCTCGGTCGTCTATCTTGCAGAGCGCCAGAGCGACAAGCAACAGGTCGTACTCAAGATCCTCAACACCGCGCCGGGCAAGAACGAGGCCATGTTGCAGCGCTTCGTGCAGGAATTCGACATCATCTCCTCGATCAATCATCCGAACGTGGTGAAAATCTACGACCGCGGGTTCAGCGAGCAATACGCGTACCTCGCCATGGAGTATTTCCCCGCTGGCAGTCTCGTCGAAGTGATCGCCGAGGGCCTGACCGGACGGCAGGCCTTGTCGCTGCTCGCCCAGGCGGCCAGCGCATTGCGCGAAATCCACAGCCGCGGAATTCTTCACCGCGACATCAAACCCGCCAATCTCATGGCGCGTGCGGACGGCAGCATTGCGCTGACCGATTTTGGCATCGCAAAGCGCCTCAGCGACAACCTGGGACGCACGCGCCACGGAGAACTCTACGGGACCCCCTATTACGTCTCTCCGGAACAGATCATGGGCAGTCCGGCCACCGTGCAATCGGACATTTACGCGCTGGGGATCATCTTCCACGAAATGCTGGTGCGCGCTCGCCCCTTCGACGGCGAATCGGTCTCCGAGTTGATCGCCTTGCACGTGAAGGCACCGCGGCCAACGCTGCCAGAACATCTCAGCGAATACCAGCCGCTGCTTGATCGGATGCTCGCCGTCGACCCCCGCGATCGCTACAACAGCGCCGAGGCGCTGTTGAGCGGAATCGACGAGGTATGGACGCGCCAGGCCCTCAGGGTCTTGCACACGCAATAGGCCGCGTCTAGCCCAAACCCAATACGTCCTTCATGTCGAACAGTCCCCGATCCTTCTTGCCGAGGAAACGAGCGGCCCGTAAAGCGCCAAGAGCATAGGTCGCACGGCTCGCCGAGCGCACGGTTATTTCGACGCGCTCGCCCTCCCCGGCGAACATGACGGTATGCTCGCCAACGATATCGCCGCCGCGGATCGCGTGGAAACCGATGGCCTTGGGATCGCGCTCGCCGACTTCTCCCTTGCGCCCGTGCACCGCGCTGCGCGCCAGATCCCTCCCCAATGCACGGGCGATTACCTCGCCGAATTCAAGCGCGGTTCCCGAAGGCGCATCCACCTTGCGCCGGTGATGCGCCTCCACGATCTCCACGTCGTAGCTGTCCCCCAGCGCGCGGGCCGCCGTTTCTGCAAGCCGAAAGGCGACGTTTACGCCCACCGCCATGTTCGGGGCGAGCACGATCGCGATGTCTTTGGCCGCAGCGGCGATGCGCTCGCGTTGTTGGGTCGTAAAACCCGTTGTGCCGATCACCATCCGAACGCGCGCCTTGAGGCACTGCTCCAAATAGGCGAGAGTGCCTTCCGGACGCGTGAAATCGACCAGACAGTCGGCGCCGACAAGAGCTTTGGCAGGATCGGATACGACCCTGACCCCGCAGGGGCGACCTGCCGTTTCACCGGCGTCGTGCCCGAGAACTGCGCTGCCGCCCACTTCGAGCGCTCCCGAGAGTTGGAATTCGTCCGACCCGAGAATCGCTTCGATCAGCGCGCGACCCATCCGGCCTCCGGCTCCGGTGACGGCGAGCTTCATTCTCCGCCCTCCTTCGGGGACGCCGTGGTGCCCGCAGCCGCTACCAGGTCTCCCGTTACTTGCTTCAGCTTCCCGCCCTCGAAGAAGACCGCGATGCGGTGGTATTCGACCTCCGAGCTATTCACTCGCCGGCGCATGAATACATAGTCCCAGCGCTCTTCGTGGAATATATCGCTCACCAGAGGCGTGCCGAGCACGAAGCGAACCTGGTCGCGGGTCAACCCGGGCTTGAGCTGCGCCAGCATCTCCCGCGTTACGTAGTTGCCCTGCTGGACTTCGATCCGGTAGGGCGTGAGGCTGGGCAAGGCAGTGCATGCCGCTGTCAAAAGCGGCGCCAGGAGAATCAGCATGCGCGGCACGTTCTGTTGTATTTGCACCGGATAAAACGTTATATGATAACGGAAACGAGGCGTCCGCCGCGGGGTTGAGTTCGGCATGACCAACGTCCACGACTTGAAAACCATCGGGCTGAAGGCAACGGGCCCGCGACTACGCGTTCTGAAGCTGTTCGAGCACAGCAAGGTGCGGCATCTCTCGGCCGAGGACGTGTACCGCGTGCTCATGAATGAGGGCATGGATATCGGACTGGCCACCGTATACCGCGTCCTCACCCAATTCGAACAGGCAGGAATCCTGCAGCGGCATCACTTCGAATCGGGCAAGGCGGTCTTCGAATTGAACGAGGGCAGCCATCATGATCACCTCGTATGCATTCAATGTGGCCGGGTCGAGGAGTTCTACGACGCCGAGATCGAGAAGCGGCAGTTGCGGGTGGCCAAGGAACGCGGCTTTGCGATCCGCGAACACTCCCTCCACCTGTACGCGGATTGCATCAAGCCGAACTGCCCCTACAAGATAGGCTCGAAGGAATAGGCCATCGACCCGGGCCTTGCGGTGCAACAGGGCACGCGCCGCTTATAATGGCGGCCCGGCGTTCTCTTGCGCGAGTCGTCGTTGCGCGTGCCACAAGCGATCAATCACCAAGGGGGGAAACATGGGTCTGCGACTGAAGTTCAACCTGATGCTGCTGGTCGTGTTTCTGGCCGGGCTCGGCGTGTCAGGCTACATTTCCTACGATCTGCTGCACAGCACAGCGCGCCGGGACGTATTGACCAACGCCGGTGTGATGATGGAAGCAGCCTTGTCCATGCGTGCATATACAGTAGGTCAGGTGCGCGACAAGCTCGTTCAAAAGGAGGGCGAGTTCCTGCCGCAGAGCGTGCCGGCGTTCGCTGCAACCGAGATCATGAATCAGCTGCGCCACAAGTACCCGGGTTACGCCTACAAGGAAGCGGCACTCAATCCCACCAACCCCCGTGACCGCGCCGTCGAGTGGGAAGCCGATATCGTGAACGAATTTCGCGGCAACCCGGCTCGGTCGGAGTTATCGGGCATACGCTCTACTCCGACGGGAATGTCGCTTTACCTTGCGCGCCCCCTCCAGATCAAGGACCCTGCCTGCCTGGCTTGCCACACGACACCTGAAATCGCTCCGGCGGCGATGGTCAAGCTCTATGGGCCCAACAATGGTTACGGCTGGAAGCAGAACGAAATCATCGGCGCGCAGATCGTATCGGTACCGGTGTCCATACCGATCGAGAACGCCAACCGGGCTTTCTACACCTTCATCGGCTCACTGGCCGGGGTGTTCGCCGTCCTGTTCGTCATACTGAACATGATGCTGTCCTTCCTGATCGTGCGGCCTATTAGGCAGATGTCTGACGCAGCCGACAAGATCAGCACCGGCGACATGGATATTCCCGAGCTGGCCGATTCGGGTCGTGACGAAGTGGCCCTGCTTGCAAGGTCGTTCAACCGGATGCGCCGCAGCCTGGAAAAGGCCATCAGCTTGATCGACGAGGAGTAGGTGGTTCGATGGCCGAGATTTCCCTGCCCCGCGGTTATGCACTGCACGAGTACCGCATCGAGCAGACCCTCGGCATCGGTGGTTTTGGCCTGACCTATCTCGCGACGGACTCGAACCTGAATCTCAAGGTCGCGATCAAGGAGTATCTGCCCGGGGATCTGGCGTTGCGCGGCGAAGACCAGTCAGTTCAGCCGAAATCGGATTCCTCGCTCGATTCCTTCAATTGGGGCCTGTCCAGATTTCTGGACGAATCGCGCACGCTCGCGTCATTCCGTCATCCGAACATCGTGCGCGTGCTGCGGTTTTTCGAGGCCAACCGCACCGCCTATATGGTCATGGAGTTCGTCGCCGGAGAATCGCTTACTGAATGGATCCGCAACCGCCGGCCGCTCGACCAGAAGACGGTGCTCGCGATCGTCGATCCGCTCCTCAACGGCCTGGAGGTCATACACAGCGCCGGATATCTGCACCGCGACATCAAGCCGGCGAACATCTTCGTTCGAGAAGACAGATCCCCCGTTCTGCTCGATTTCGGCTCCGCGCGCATGGCTTCCGCGGGAACCGAACTCACCGCGATCGTCACCCCCGGCTACGCGCCAATCGAGCAGTACCATTCCCAAGGCAGGCAGGGACCATGGAGCGATTTGTATGCGTTCGGCGGAGTGCTGTACTGGATGCTGACCGGCAACAAGCCCGTCGAGGCGGCAGCGCGCGTGCGCGAAGAACTTCTAAAGCCCGCGGTCAAAGCCGCCGACGGCAATCTCTACCAGGCGGAATTGCTGGCCGCGGTCGATTGGGCACTTTCACCGCACGAAGAACAGCGTCCGCAATCGGTCAGAGAATTCCGCGCCGCGCTGACCGGCCACACGGTGCCCGAACCGGTCACCATCAAGACGCGGGAACCCACGCGGGCAGCCCAAGCGCAGACGAGCATTCCGACCGGAATCGTACTCGACCCCGACACATTGAAAAGGATCGAGACCGAACTCGCGAAGTACATCGGCCCCATCGCTGCAGTGGTGATCAGGAGCGCCGCCAAGAAGGCCTACAGCGTTGCGAACCTCGCGGAAATCGTTTCTGTCGACATTGCCGAGGCCAAGGACCGCACGGCATTCATGAGAAAGTTCTCGGGAGACAGATCGACTCCGACGGGCGATCCGACTCGCACTACGGCCACGCGACAGCAATCCTCCGCGCAGTTCATATCAAACATCGACCCGAGGACCTTAGCGAAGGCCGAGGCGGCGCTTGCCAAATACATTGGCGCCGTCGCCAAGGTCGTCGTAAGGCGGGCCGCGGCCAAAGCTCGCGATCCTGGAGAACTCTACCTCCTGATCGCCGATGAGATCGAGGACCAGAACGAGCGAAAGGCCTTTGTCCGCAAGGCCATGTCGGTATCGGACAAGGAGTAGCCCCTCCCCGAAGCCTTAACACACGCTCAAAATCCGTAGTGCAGCCGCGCTGAAATCACGTTTACAGGACCGCGATCGGCGTTGTATCCGGGATTGAATACCCGCTGGAAGTCTGCGGAAACCGAGAGTTCCCTCGCAAGCTTGAAGCTGTAGAAGCTCTCCAAAATGTCTTCCGGACGATAGCGAAGTGCGCCGTCTCCGAGAAAAAATCCGAGCCCTCCGGCAGCCAGATAGTTCCGATGCGCCGCCGAGATGCCGTTTCGCGCTGCCGCAATGCCGATTGAGTCCGCGGTGCGCCCCCATCCGCCTCCCCTGAGGAGGAGGCCGCCGGAGACCGATCGATCGATCTCGGTGAACGCGTACGTTTCGGTCGCCCCGTCCGCCCAGCTTACGCGGGCGAAGATCCCAGCCGAGTCGGAAAGATTCTGCTCCAGGTTGATGCCAAAGCCATACTTGATCTGTTCGGTGAAGCGCACAGCGTTCAAATCGGGGGCGCCTGCGGTCTGCGTAGCAAGATCGATCGCATCCTGGTACCGGGACATGACCGCCCGGCTTCGAAAAGCGAGTAGCCGCAGCTTCCCGGGCCTGTCCGCCAGCGTGTGCGCTCGCTCCACCTCGATCTGGTCGCCGTAGTGCTTGAAGATCGCGGGGTCGAGCGTGAGCTGATTGGGCTCCCGCGGTTGCACGAAGCGGCCGAAGCGGACCACCCATCCATCGAAAGAGTATTCCAAAGCAAAGCCCCATGAGTAGCCGCGAGCATCGGCGGCAAAATCGTAGGCGCCGTGCGTCATCAAAGCCCAGTTCAGGAATTGAATGCGCGGATCGTGGCTGAGTGCGTTGTCGTCGAAGACATCCAGGACGGAGAGATTTCCCAAAGTCAGCACGATCCGGTGCCGATCGACTGTGCTCGCGAGTTGATTCGCGTCGGACTGGAGTTGCTCGCCTCCTCCGCCTAGGCCCCAGGTCTGGCGAATGAAAGCCCTGGCGATGTACAAGGTCGGATCAGGGCCGCTGGTGCGCGCTATTTCGCCATTCGTGAATCCCCCCAAGCCGGTCAGGCCGGAAAGCGGCACGCCCTGCGCCAGTTCCGGATCGAAATAGAACTCGGCACCCGACCACAAGCGAATCCCGAGCGCAGCGGTCGCCGTGAAGGAGTAGCTCTTTTCGCGATCTGGCGAAAGGCTATGGGGACCGGAGTACGCGGCGCTGAAGGGGGGCTTCCCCTGCCAAACATAGGTCGCCTGAAATCTTGCGTCTTTATCCTGCTCCGTTTCCTGGGCCCTCGCGATTCCCGAAAGCGCCAGGGCAACCCCGGCAAGGTACGCCCATGTATGTAGAGGCAGCATCCGTCATGCCCTTTCCGTCAATCCGGCACCGCAAGGACTCGGCCTTTGACACCGCAATTCCATGCCCATACCATGAATCAGCGTGAGGAGACATCTTTGCGACTGAAGGGAAGAACCGCAATCGTCACCGGCTCCGGCCAGGGCATCGGCAAGGCGATGGCTGCGAGGCTCGCAGCCGACGGCGCGAACGTGGTCATTGCCGACATCGCGCGATTCGATGTCACGGCGGCGGAACTCGCGAAGCAAGGAGCACCCGCCCTTGGCCTCAAGACCGATGTCTCCTCGGAATCGGATACCCGCCGGATGGCCGAAGAAACCGTGAAGGCCTTTGGGCGCATCGACATCCTCGTCAACTGCGCCGCCATGTTTTCCAGCGTGAAGCTCGGCCCCTTCGAGGAAATTCCCGTGGAGGAATGGCGCCGGCTGCTCGAAGTCAATGTCCTGGGGGTCGCGCTGTGCTGCAGGGCCGTGACTCCGCAGATGCGCAGACAGAAAAGCGGTCGCATCATCAATCTCGCCTCCGGCGCTCCACTGAAGGGGGTGCCATACTTCCTGCACTACATCGCGAGCAAGGGCGCGATCATCGCCATGACGCGCGGCCTGGCGCGCGAGTTGGGCGGGGACGGCATCACGGTCAACGCCATCGCGCCCGGCCTTACCGTATCGGACGGGACCATGGGCAGGCCGGAGCATTTGCGCAACCACGCCGAGAGCATCCGCAGCCGCGCCATCCAGCGGGAAGAGCGCCCCGAGGACCTGGTCGGCGCGGTGAGCTTCTTGGCGAGCGACGATGCGGCATTCATGACCGGGCAGACCATGGCGGTGGACGGGGGCTCGGCAATGCTCTGAGCACTCTCAATGCCCTAGCCCTGCCCCTCGGCCAAGCTGCCCACCAGCCAGATCAACACGACGCCGAGCGCGATCAGCGCGACCTGCTGGACCGTGGCCCGCAGCTCGGTGCGCCGGTGCAGGCCGGGTATGAGGTCGGCAACAGCGACATAGATCATGCTTGCCGCCGCCAGGGCCAGGACCGAGCTGATCCACTCCTGCGCAGTTTGCAGCGCGAAATACGCGATAAGCGCGCCGACCAGCATCGCGAGGCTCGATAGGAGATTCAGGGCGAGCGCCGCGAATTTGCCATACCCCGAGTGCAGCAAGACGACGAAATCGCCGATTTCCTGGGGAACCTCGTGCGCAATGATCGCCACCGCCGTAACCAGACCGAGTTCCGTGTTCTCGAGAAAGGCCGCCGCGATGAGTATGCCGTCGACGAAATTGTGAAAGCTGTCGCCAATGATGATCATCATGCCGCTGCGTCCGTGATCGCCAGAATCCACGTGCAGATCGTGAGCCTCATAAGCCTCGGCGTGGTAGTGGCGCCATAGCACGAGTTTTTCGAGAACGAAGAACCCGAGGATTCCGGCGAGCACGGTCCCGCAGAGCGCGTATAAATTGTGGGTGCTTCCGATCGCATGGGGAAGGATCTCGAGAAACGCGGCGCCGAGCAACGCGCCGATCGCGAAGCTGATCAGCGCCGGGACCCAGCTTGCGGGCGCCGAAAGCGCAAACAGCGCGGCGATGGCAATGCTGATGACGCCTCCGGCGACGGCTGCGCCCGAAATCCAGGCGAGCGTGGCGGTCATGATTCACCCTCGATCCATACGAAGCTTGCCATCCTCCCGGTAACGCCGTCGCGACGGAAGGAGAAGAAACGCTCCTCCGCGACGGTGCAGAAGCCACCGCCGTAGACCGCGGCGACACCGGCCGCGGCGAGCCGCCGCCGCGCAAGTCGATAGAGATCGGCAAGATATTTTCCGTTGCGCCCTGGCGCGAAAGCCGCCGCCGCGCCCGGATCCTCATCGACGAACGCCCTGCGAGTGTCCTCGCCGACCTCGTAGGCGAGCGGCCCGATTGCCGGGCCCAGGTAGGCGAGGATTTCGCCCGGCGGCGAGCCCATGGCCCGCACGATTTCCCCCACGAGACCGGCGGCGAGCCCGCGCCAGCCGGCATGCGCAACCCCTGCGACGCTGCCCGCCCTATCGCAAAGGAGGAGCGGTACGCAATCGGCGGTGAGCACCGCGCATACCACGCCGGAAGCGCGCGCCACCGCGCCATCGGCTTCCACGCCGGCGGCCGACTCCGCCGCGTCAACCACCCGGATTCCGTGCACCTGCTTCAGATACAGCGGGTCCCCGGGCAGGCAAGCCCTGACGATGGCTCGGTTGCGTGCCACATGCTCGGGATCATCACCGACCCCCGTTCCAAGATTGAGGCCCGCGTATCTCCCGGCACTCACCCCGCCGGCGCGCGTGGTGATCAGCGCACGCACCCTTGGCGTCGCGGGCCAGTCAGGAACGATCCAACGAGAGTCAGGCCCGCCGCTCATTCTCGAGCGCGTCCAGCAGCGCGGCGAAGTCCTTGGGCACGGGCGCGACGAAGCGCATGCGAGCGCCCGAAACCGGGTGCACGAATTCGAGCCGCGATGCGTGCAACGCCTGCCGGCCGATGGGCAGGGAATGCAGTCGCGATCTCCTGCCGCCGCCATAGACGGGATCCCCGAGCAAGGGATGGCCGAGCGCCTGCATGTGCACCCGGATCTGATGCGTCCTGCCCGTGGCCAAGCTGCACTCGAGCAGGGTCGCATCCGCGAATCGCCTCGCGACCTTGTATCGAGTCAGCGCCGGCCTGCCCGTTTGCACGACCGCCATGCGAACGCGGTTGCGCGGGTCACGTCCGACCGGTGCGCTCATTTCGCCGCCCGCCGCGACTCGCCCGCGCACCACGGCCAGATACTCCCGCTTCACCGTCCTGGCCTGGAGCTGTCGGATTAGGTCGGTCTGCGCCCGCAGGGTTTTCGCCACGACGAGCAGTCCGCTTGTGTCCTTGTCGAGCCGGTGCACGATGCCGGCACGAGGCAGCGCCGAGAGCTTTGTGCAATGGTGGAGCAACGCGTTGAGCAGCGTTCCACGCCAATTGCCGCTGCCGGGATGAACAACCAGTCCCGCCGGCTTATTCAGCACCAGAATATCGTCGTCCTCGTGAATCACGTCGAGCGCCATGCGCTCGGCCCGATGCGCCGTGTCCGCAGGCTCTGCCTGTGGACGGATCTCGACACGTTCTCCGCCCCAGATCTTCTGCTTGGGTTTCGCGGCACGCGAATTCAGGCGAACCCACCCTTCGCGCAACCATTTCTGCAGGCGACTGCGGGAGTGCTCCGGAAACATCTGGGCGAGCGCCCGATCCAGTCGCGACCCCGCGAGGATCTCCGGCACGCGGCGCGTCACGCTCGCGAGAGTATAATCGAGCGCTTCGTTGGCGCAATCCGGCATGAAACGTAGTGTAGCTTTATTCGCTGCGCTGTTGGCGAGCTGTGCCTCCCTCGACAAGCAGGACCCATCGAGCTGGCCGGCCGAAAGGATCTATCGCGAGGCGAAGGAAGCGCTGGATTCCGGGCAGTACGATCTCGCCATCAAGCATTACGAAACGCTCGAATCGCGCTATCCGTACGGTCGCTACGCGCAGCAGGCGCAGCTCGAAGCTGCCTATGCGTACTACAGGCAGAACGAACAGGCGTCCGCCGTCGCGGCAACCGAGCGTTTCATCAAACTGCATCCCAATCATCCCAATGTGGACTATGCGTACTACTTGAAGGGACTGGCCTACTTCAACGAGGACCTCGGGCTGTTCGGCAAGCTGGCCGGCCAGGATCGGACCGAACGCGACCCCAAGTCAGCCCGCGACGCTTTCGACGCCTTCAAGGATCTGGTGCAGCGCTATCCGGAGAGCAGATACACGCCCGACGCCGTCGCGCGCATGAAATTTCTTGTCAACGCACTAGCGTCGCACGAAATCCACGTTGCGCGCTACTACATGAGGCGGGGAGCCTATATTGCGGCAGCAAACCGCGCGCAATATTCGTTGAAGAACTACCCGCGCGCGCCCGCTTCGGAGGACGCACTGCTGATCCTGGTTCAGGCCTACGACGCCCTGGGAATGCCCGAATTGAGAAACGACGCGGAGCGCGTGCTCAGAATGAATTTTCCCGATAGCGCCCGCACGAGAAACCTGGAAAACCCTCCGGGCGGCTGAGCGTTCAGCCGCCGAGTCGTGAACCGCCGGAAGGCTCGGAACGTGCGTCCGTTGCAGCGAGGAAACGGAGGGCCTCGTCGAGTTCGCGCGTCAACTTCATCGGCGGAAGGCTCGCGAGAATGCGACGCCCGTACGGCTTCGAAAACAGTCTCGGATCGCAAATGGCGAGCACACCTCGGTCATCTTCGTCCCGGATGAGTCTGCCCGCACCCTGCTTCAGCGCTATGACCGCCTGGGGCAGCTGATACTCCAGGAAGGGATTGCGCCCATGGCTTTCCAGCGATTCCAGCCGGGCGGCGAGCACCGGATCGTCGGGAGGTGCAAACGGCAGCTTATCAATGACAACCAGTGACAGGGCATCTCCGCGCACGTCGACGCCCTCCCAGAAACTGGCGCTCCCAACGAGCACCGCATCGCCAAGCCGACGAAACCGCTGCAGCAGCTCGCTGCGCGAGCCCTCGCCCTGAAGCAGCAAGGGCAGCATCAGTCCTCTCCGCTGGAATTCCGCCTGGAGCAGCCGGTGTGCGAGCCGCATCGCCCGCAGGGAGGTGAACAGCATGAACGCTCTCCCCTTGCTCGCTTGAATCAGAGGCAAGGATGCGTCGACGACCGCGCGCGTGTGCGATTCGCTGTTCGGATCGGGAAGTTTCCGCGGAACATAGAGCAGCGCGTGCCCCGCATAGTCGAACGGGCTGTCCCAGCAGGCGGTGCGTGCATCGTCCAGCCCCAGCTCGCCGCGGTAATGGCTGAAATCGCCGCTGACGGCGAGCGTTGCGGACGTGAAGATCCATGCGCGCGGACGGCCGTCCAGTTGCCTGCGAAAGACGTCGGCTACCGAGAGAGGCGTCGCGCGGAGCTGCAGCGAATGGCTGAATACCTCAATCCATCGGACGACGTCTAGGCGGGTTTCGTCGCGCCAGTGCGCGAGCACGGTTTGAATCTCGCCGGCGCGCTCGGCGCAGCGTGCCAGCCCCTCGCTCCGTTCGGCCAAAGCTTCAAGCGCCTCGCGGAGCGTGGCGACCGCGGAGTCCACTGCCGAAAGGGCATCCAGGAACCCGGCATTCTGTTTCAGCGATGCCGCAGTGAAGCGTGCGCCCTCGTTGGGCAACGAAAGGCGAAGATCTCGAGCGGATTTCTCCAGGCTGGCTGCGAGGGGCTGCAGGCCGGGAATGTCCTTTGCACCGGCCAGTATTTCGGCCCGGGCATCCCGGGCAAGCTCGATGAGTTGTCCGGTAGAGAGGTCCTCGCCGAAGAACAAGGTCGCGGTGTCCGGCAGCTGGTGCGCCTCGTCGAAAATCACGGCATTGCACGCGGGAAGGAGCTCCGCCATCCCCACGTCCTTGAGGGATACATCGGCGAAGAACAGGTGGTGGTTCACGACAACGACATCCGCCGCGAGCGCCTCTCGCCGCGCAGACATGAGGAAGCAATCAGCGAAACGCGGGCACGACTGTCCGATGCAATTTTCGCGGGTCGAAGTCGCCAGATCCCAGGCCGGGGATCCTTCCGGAACAGAAGGGAATTCACTCTTGTCGCCGGTGACGGTCGAGCGGGCAAATTGCGCGATCCGGTGCAAGTCGGACGTCGTGTCACGGCTCTGTGATCGGCCCTGCTCCAGATTGAGCTCGAGGTGATAGCGGCAGATATAGTTCGACCGCCCCTTGAGCAAGGCGGCTGCCAGCGGGACATTCAGGGCCTCGCGCACGGTAGGCAGGTCGCGATGGAAGAGCTGGTCCTGGAGCGTCTTCGTGCCGGTGGAGATGATGACCTTGCCCCCGCAGGTCAGCGCGGGAACGAGATAGGCAAAGGTCTTGCCCGTGCCGGTGCCGGCTTCACAGACGAGCACCGCATGGTCGCGGATCGCCTCGGCAACGCGCGCGGCCATTTCCGATTGTTGAGGCCGGACGCGATAGTCGGGGATTCTTCGCGCCAACACGCCATCTTGCCCGAACACTTTCTCGATGTGCTCGGGGACTGCGGATCCGAGGCTCATTGACTTGGACCTGACTCAGCCGGTCAGCAGTTCGAACGTCACCGGAATGTCCACGCTGAATTCGCGTCCGCGCAGCGCGGCCGGGATCTGCAGCAGCGGCTGGCCCTTCTTGACCATTTCCAGAGCCTGATCATCCAGAATCCGGTAACGGCTGGAACTCTTGACGATCGCGCTCTTGATGGATCCCTTCGCGTCGATCACCAACCGGACCTCGACTCGGCCCTCCCAGCCCCGCTCCCTCGCTTGAGCGGGATAACGCATGTAGCGTTTCGCCGCTTTCACCAGAGCTACCAGGTATTCCCTGCGCGTTGCAGCGTCGTCGGGCGGTTCAGCCTGGAACCTCGGAGTTACCTCGTCCCCAGGAAACTGCAGCGGTGCCCCTGCGGCGCGGGAGGCCTCCGTGAGCATCGGATGCTCGGTCCCCGGCAAGGACGGACTCGGCTCTGGCACCGGAACGGCCTCCGTCTTCTGCGGTACTGGGACAGGGGGCGGACTGGTTGGCACGGGCGGAACTTCTTTTTCCCGTCGCGGGCGCGCCGCTGCGGTTTCTGGGGTCCTGCGTGGCGCTTCCGTCGCCTGAGGCGCGAATTGAGCCGTCAGCACCCTGGAATTGACCGTGATGGAGGTCGAGTGCTGCCCAGGAAACGCGAGGACGAATGCGTGCAGAGCAACCGAAACGCAGACGCAAGCGAACAGGATACGTTGCTGCGCATCGTGCTGGAATAACGCGGCGGTGCTCGCGGAATTCGACATTGCGTCAGTTGTGCATCGGCTGAAGAACTGGCGGAGAGGGTGGGATTCGAACCCACGATACGCTTGCGCGTATTCCGGTTTTCGAGACCGGCACGTTCAACCGCTCCGTCACCTCTCCGGTCGCGCGGATTTTACCATCCGCGTCGGTCCGCAGCCTGACTACGGTGTGATCGTCTTGATCTCACCCATGTAGGGATGCAGCCCCGGCGGGATATCGATTCCGCCGTCGGCACGCTGGAAATTCTCCATCACCGCGATCAGCGTACGCCCGACCGCGAGCCCGGAGCCGTTCAGCGTATGTACGAGCTCCGGCTTGCCCTTCTCGCTCCGGAAGCGGGCCTGCAGGCGCCGCGCCTGGAAGGCTTCGAAGTTGCTGCACGAGGAGATCTCCCGGTAGGCGTTCTGCCCGGGCAGCCAGACTTCGATGTCGTAGGTCTTTGCCGCAGCGAACCCCATGTCACCCGTGCACAGCGTCACCACTCGGTATGGCAGCTCCAGCCGCCTGAGAATCTCCTCGGCGTGGCCGGTCAGCTGCTCGAGCTGCTCGTAGGACTTCTGCGGATGCGCGATCTGCACCAGCTCCACCTTGTCGAACTGGTGGTTGCGGATCATCCCGCGCGTGTCCTTGCCGTAGGAGCCGGCCTCGCTCCTGAAACAGGGCGAGTGGCAGACAAACTTGAGCGGCAGCGATTCGAGCGGGACGATCTCGTCGCGGACGATGTTGGTGACCGGGACTTCGGCTGTCGGGATCAGATAGAACTTGCCCTCCTCGCCGCGCGGCACCGCGAACAAATCAGCCTCGAATTTCGGCAACTGTCCCGTTCCTTCCATGCTCTTGGCGTTGACGAGATACGGCGCGTAGATCTCGGTGTAGCCGTGCTCCTGCGTGTGCACGTCCAGCATGAACTGGGTTATCGCCCGGTGCAGCCGCGCCAGCGGCCCCTTCATCAGCGCGAAGCGCGCCCCGGCGATCTTGGCCGCCGTGTCGAAATCGAGTTGCTTCAGTTGAGCGCCGATGTCGACGTGATCCTTCGGCGTGAAAGTGAACCGGCGCGGCGAGCCGGCTCGCCGCATTTCGGCATTGTCATCGGCGGATTTTCCGGCGGGCACGGACGCATGCGGGATATTCGGCACCTCCAGCATGAAATCCTGAAGTCTTCGCTGGACCGCTTCGAGACGCATTTCGAGGTCGCTGAGCTCGGCGTTGGCCCGGCTGGACTCGGCCATCAGGCCCGCAACATCTTCCCCCTTGACCTTGGCTTGGCCGATGCGTTTCGCGAACTGGTTGCGCGCGGACTGCAGTTCCTGCGTGCGCACTTGGACCGCCTTGCGCTCTTCCTCGATCGCCCGGAATCCCGCGGCGTCGAGGGAGAACGACCGCGCCGAGAGACGGCTGGCGACCGAATCGATATCGCTCCGGAGCAGTTGCGGATCAAGCATGGCGGTTCACTTCTTGTTCTTCGCTTCCCTGTCCAGGCCGCGCAGATGCGCGAGCCTTTCCCTGATCTTTTCCTCGAGGCCGCGGTCGCTCGGCTCGTACCATCTCGCCGCCGGCATGCTCGCGGGGAAATAGTTCTCGCCCGCCGCGTAGGCTTCGGGCTCGTCCTGAGCGTAGCGGTAGTCCCTGCCGAAGCCGAGGTCCTTCATGAGTCTCGTCGGCGCATTGCGCAGGTGCAGCGGCACCGGTCGCGACTCGTCTTCCCTCACGAAATCGCGCGCCCGATTATACGCGACGTACACGGCGTTCGATTTCGCCGTACAGGCAAGATAGATCGCTGCTTCGGCGAGCGCGAGCTCGCCCTCCGGGCTGCCGAGCCGCTCGTAGGTCTCGCAGGCGTCGAGCGCGACGCGCAGGGCGCGCGGATCCGCGAGGCCGACGTCCTCGACCGCCATGCGGACCATGCGCCGACCGACATAAAGGGGATCGGCACCGCCGTCGAGCATGCGCGTAAGCCAATACAGCGAAGCATCGGGGTCCGATCCGCGCACCGACTTGTGCAGCGCCGAGATCTGATCGTAGAAGGCATCCCCGCCCTTGTCGAAGCGGCGCAGGTTGCGGGCGACGGCATTCTGCACGAACTCGCCATCGATGCTCTCCAACCCGGCGCTCGCTGCGGCCGTCTGCAGGATCTCGAGCAGGTTCAGCAGCCGCCGCGCGTCACCGTCGGCGAGTCCGACGACGCGCTCGCGCGCCTTGGCGTCGAAAGAGAGCCCCGAGAGAGCGCGCTCGACGGCCCGGTCGAAAAGCTCGCCCAGCTCGGCTTCGGAGAGGCTGTTGAGCACATAGACCGACGCTCGCGACAGGAGCGCTCCAATGACCTCGAACGAAGGGTTCTCGGTCGTGGCGCCGATGAAGGTCAGCAGTCCCTGCTCGACGAAGGGAAGAAAGGCATCCTGCTGCGCCTTGTTGAAGCGGTGCACCTCGTCCACGAACAGGATAGTGCGCCGGCCGGAAGTCGCGAGCGCGTCCCGGGCACGCTGTACGGCGTCCTTGATGTCCTTCACGCCGGAGAATACCGCAGAGAGCGCGATGAACTGGGCGTCGAAGGCATCGGCCATGAGGCGGGCGATCGTCGTCTTTCCGGTTCCGGGCGGTCCCCACAGGATCATCGAGTGCGGCTTGCCGGACTCGAAGGCAAGGCGCAGCGGCTTGCCGGGCCCGAGCAGGTGCTTCTGCCCGATCACCTGATCGAGCGACTTGGGGCGCAGCGCCTCGGCCAACGGCGGCACGGGAGCGGGAGCCGGAAACAGATCGGTCATTCGCCGATCTCGCAAATCGCGCTACTGGACGTCGCCGACCACGTCGGCGCCCTTGGGCGGAGAAAAGCGGAAAAGCCGCAGGTCGAGGTTGGGGTTGCGCAGCAGGGAAGTAAACTTGAGGACGGTCGTCTGGCCGAAGCTGTCAGCCAGTTCCATCACTTCCAGCCCGGACGACCCGAATCCCATGCGGATGGTCTCGAAATTACCCTCCCTGTTGCGCGGCAGGGCTTCGAGCCATTCCAGTCCGCCCTTGGCGCCCAGGTCCGAAAGCCTGAATGCCCCCATGGCCTCGTTATTTCCGGCGAGCAGCGCTGCGGGGGTGGAGCCGAGTGCCAGATCGAGTTTCTTCACGGTAACCTGATTCAGGTCCTCATCGTAGATCCAGACCTTTGTGCCATCGCCGACGATCAGCTGCGGATAGGGCTTCGCGTACGTCCAGCGAAACTTTCCCGGCCGGGAAAATGCCAGGGTCCCCTCCGATTCCTGCAGCAGTCTGCGGTTGCGGTCGAATATCTTCTGCTCGAACTTCCCTTCGGCAGCGAGGGTCTTGTTGATGAATTCCGACAAGCGATCCAGACTCGACGCCAACGCGCTCGGCGGCGAGAGCGAAAGAAGCGCTGCAAGAAACGCAGTTCGGCGCAGCATGGAATCGGCTACTCCGATTTGGCCGGAACCAGCACTTCGCGGTTGCCGTTCGACTGCATGGCCGTAACCAGCCCGGATTGCTCCATCTGCTCGATGAGACGCGCCGCCCGGTTGTAGCCGATGCGAAGATGCCGCTGCACAAGCGATATGGACGCACGCCGCGTGCGCAGCACGATCTCCACCGCCTGATCGTAGAGAGGATCGGCCTCGCCGTTGCGGCCGTCCAGGCTCTGTTCCGATCCCGCCGCCTCTTCGGCCTCGAGCACACCTTCGACATACTCGGGCTGCCCCAAGGATTTCAAGTAGTCGACGACGCTGTGGACTTCGTGATCCGCGACGTAAGCCCCGTGCACCCGGTGGCACATTCCGGATCCCGGGGGGAGATAGAGCATGTCGCCCTGCCCGATCAGCGACTCGGCACCCTGCTGGTCGAGAATCGTGCGCGAGTCCACCTTGCTCGACACCTGGAACGCTATGCGCGTGGGTATGTTGGCCTTGATCAGCCCCGTTATCACGTCCACCGATGGACGCTGGGTGGCAAGGATCAGGTGCAGGCCCGCGGCGCGCGATTTCTGCGCGAGGCGAGCAATCAGCTCTTCCACTTTCTTGCCGGACACCATCATCAAATCGGCGAGTTCGTCGATGATCACGACTATGTAAGGCAGCTTCTCCAGCGGCTGCGGCTCGCCCGAATCGAGCGTATCGGGATCCATCAGCGGACTGCCCGACTTCTCGGATTCAACAACCTTGTGGTTGTAGCCCGAGAGATTGCGCACGGCAATCCAGGACATGAGCCGGTAACGGCGCTCCACCTCGCCGATGCACCAGGCAAGCGCGTTCGCGGCCTGCCGCATGTCGGTGACGACCGGCGCCAGCAGGTGCGGGATCCCCTGATAAGCCGACAGCTCCAGCATCTTGGGATCGACCAGCACCAGCCGCACTTCGCGCGGTTCGGCTTTGTACAGGATCGACAGGATCATCGCGTTGAGGGCGACGGATTTCCCCGATCCGGTCGTGCCTGCCACCAGCAGGTGCGGCATCCGGGTGAGGTCGGCGACGACGGGATTGCCGGCGATGTCCTTGCCGAGAGCCAGCGCGAGCGGAGTGTGCAGCTCATGGTAGGCGCGCGAGCTCACGATTTCCGACAGGCGCACGATTTGCCGGTGCGGATTGGGTATTTCCAGCCCCATGCATGACTTGCCCGGAATGGTCTCGACCACGCGGATGCTGTAGACCGACAGCGCTCGGGCAAGGTCTTTCACAAGATTGACGATCTGGCTTCCCTTCACGCCGACAGCCGGCTCGATCTCGTAGCGCGTGATCACCGGGCCCGGATACGCGGCGAGGACCTTGACCTGCACTCCGAAATCGCCGAGCTTCTTCTCAATGAGGCGCGAGGTGTATTCCAGGGATTCGGGAGACATGGTCTCGAGTTGGCTGCCAGCCTCATCGAGAATCCTGATCGGAGGAAGCGGGGTATCGGGGAGCTCGCGAAACAGAGGCTCCTGTCTTTCCTTCTGCACCCTAGGCGATTTTGGGATCTCGGCTACCGGAGGCTCGATTCGTATCGGGGGGTGCTCGTCGATCAGCAGTTCCCGCTTTTCGTCCACCATCGCTTCGCGCCTTTGCGCTGCAGCGGCGCCCGCCTTGCGGTCCTGCCAACCCTGCCACTTCTCGGCCCCGAGAAAATATAGCCATTCGAGACCTGCCCCCAGCTTCTCCAAGACCAGAAGCCACGAAACTCCGGTCAACAGAGGCAGGGCCACCACGCAAAAGGTAATCAACACCAGCGTGGCGCCCGTGAACCCGAACCCCGACAGCAGCAATCGAGTCACGACTTCCCCGACGACTCCCCCGGGGGCAAGCGGCAGGGAGACTCGCAGCGAATGAAAGCGCAGGGACTCGATACCGCTCGATGCCGCCAGCAAAATGGCGAATCCGGCGAGCGCGACGATGAAGTGCCTCCGGTCCACGATCCGGCTGCCTTCCAAGCGTCTATAACTCCAGACGACGGCGACGGCAAGAAGCACTACCCACCACCACGCGGAAACGCCAAACAGGTATAGAAGGAAGTCCGCGAGCCAGGCGCCGACCCTGCCGCCCAGGTTACGGATTTCGCCAGCTGCAACCCTGTGCGACCAGCTTGGATCCCCCCGGCTGAACGTCGCCAACACCAGCGCAAGATAGAGCGTCGCCCCCACCAAGACGAACAGCCTGGATTCGCGCAACAGCGCGGCAACCTTGCCCGGAAGCGGCGCCTGGTTTCGTCTCAACTCTCGTGCGATCTGCACTGTCCTCGGACAACTCAGTCGATCGCCAGAATATTGTCCTTTAGAAAGATCGAGCCGGCGCGCACTTCGATCGCGCCTGCAGCCTGGAGATCCTTCATAACCCGGCTGACCATTTCACGCGAAGCTCCGATCATCTTGGCGATGTCCTGCTTGGCAAGTTTCTTGGTCACGACTTTCTGCCCGTCGATGGTCTCGGCCACTTCGAGTAGAAGCCGGGCCACCCTGCCGTAC
>DATBLP010000070.1:0-37434 GCA_036555245.1 Burkholderiales bacterium | reverse complement strand
AGGCCGGAGTGCGCTTGGGCCGGCCGCCCGATCCGTACGTACGGCTGCGCGCCTTCCGCGACTTCAACTTCTCGCAATGGCAGATCCGCGCCTCGGAAACGCCGCTGTGGAAGAACTCCGAGGGCAGCTCGGCTGCGTCCGAGCTTGACTTCAGCCGTCCGCTCGACGAGCGCCGGCAACTGCGCTTCACGAGCAAGGCGACCTGGCGCTCTGCGACGAGCTACTTCGACCTCGTGCAGATCGCTGCCCTGCATTACGCGCCCAACCCGCGCACCGCGGCCACCTTCGAGCTGGGCGCCTTCGCGCCGAGCGACCGCAACGTGAAGCTCGCCGTGTACTCGGTGACGCTCCGCCTGCGCAGGCAGATCTACCGGGACTGGCTGTACCTGGAGGTGACTCCGCAGATCCTCTACCAGGAAGCCACGGGCTACAGCCCGGCGCGCTCGCTGATGCTGCAGCTGGAGACGCTCTTCGGCGACCGGTACCTGTAGGGATGTGCATGCGGTAAGCTCGAGCCCCGATGGACACCCTCACCCACGCGCTTTCCGGGGCGCTTCTCGCCCGCGCCACCTCGCCGAAAGACGCGCCTCAAGGCTCGATCCCCCGGCGCGTTGCCGCGGGCTTTCTCGCCTGCGCGGCGCCCGACCTCGATTTCGTCACCTATGTCTTCGGGCCGGTCGAGTACCTGGCGAACCATCGCGGGGTGACGCACTCCTTGCTCATGCTGCCGCTCTGGGCGCTGCCGCTTTCCTGGCTGCTTGCCAAGATGCTGCGCGAGCCGCGCGGCTGGCGCGCGCTCTACGGCGTCGCCGCGCTCAGCATCGGGCTGCACATCGCCGGAGACGTCATTACGAGCTACGGGACGATGGTACTTGCGCCGCTTTCGGACTGGCGCGCCCAGATCGGCACGACCTTCATCATCGACCTTTGGTTCACCGGGATCATTGCCGCGGGCCTCTTCGCCTCCGCGTTCCTGCGCCGGGCGCGCTGGCCCGCCGTGGTCGCTTGCGCCCTCCTCGTCGGTTACGTGGGCTTCCAGTATCAGCAAAAGGAAAAGGCGATCCAGTTCGGCGAGCGCTACGCCCGCGACCACGCGATCAGCGGCGCGACGATCAACGCGCAGGCGCGGCCGGTCTCACCGTTCAACTGGGCGGTGTTCGTTTCCGACGCCGAGGCGCACCATTTCGCCCACGTGAACCTGAATCGGTCGGAGCCGCTCCCCTATCGTCCGGGCGACGGCTTTATCGCCTCGCTCGATTCGGCCTACGCGCCCCTCTCCTCCGCCCGCTGGGAGACGCGCACCCGCTACGGCGAAGGTGCAGTGAAGACGCTTGCGCAGGATGCGTGGAATTCGCCGGCGATGTCGGTGTTCCGCTGGTTCGCGGAGTTACCGGCGCTCGAAGCCTTGGGCACCGGCTCGACTTGCGTATGGTTCGTCGACCTGCGCTTCTACACGCCGGGACGCGGCTCCATGCCGTTCCGTTACGGCGCCTGCCGCGACCAGCCAGGAAGACCATGGCGGCTGGCTCCGCCCTGAGGTTCGAGGCGAAGGGACGCGCGCAGCCGACTCAGACCTTCTGCTTTTCCTCGCCAAGCGCCCTTGGGCTGCCCACCGGACGGACAAGCTGGTAGAGCAGGTGTCCTACCCGCCACAGCGTGAGGACGCGCGCGCTCCACGCGAGCGCGAGTTTCGGACGAAGAACGGCGATAGCCGCGGCGGCCACAACAACGAGATAAGGCCTTGCGCGGAGCCACCTCGCCCACGCGATGCCGCGGTCGACCACGCGCAGCACGCTGCGGCAGGCGGCGATTCCCTCGGAGAGGGACTGCCGCTGCGCCTCGGCCTGCTCGAGGAGCCGCGCGCGCCGCTCGAGGATGTCCGCGAGGGCGTTCATCGTTCTCCCTCGAGCTTTGCCCGGTCCTTGCTCAGCTCGGCGAGCGTCGCCGACAGGAGCTTGGGACGTTGCCTGACCGCCGCGCGAAGCATCAGCAGGGAAACGACGCCGCCGGCGGCGAAAAGGCCGGCGAGCACGCCGATCGCGAGCAGGCGATTCGTGTCCCAGAACCACACGACGACAAACAGGACGAGCAGGATGACGGCGAGGCCAAGGCAGAACCCGGCGACCGCCGCGAGCAAGGCGATTTTCGCCAGGAGCGCCCGCTGTTCGTCGAGCTCGCTGGCGAAGATCTCCAGGCGCGTCTGCAGCACCGCGACAAACGTCGTCGCGAGGCCCCGCAGCGAATCGAGCAGACCTTCGGCGTGCCCCGATTTTTCGGCCATGGCAAGTTGGCTATTTGCGGCTGATCACGAGTCCAAGCGCGATTCCCGCGATCGCGGCGATGGCGAGCGCCTGCCAGGGATTTTCGCGCACGTAGCTGTCGGCGGCGCGCATTGCAGCGCGCGCCTGCTCCACGGTTTCTTCGCCGAGCTGCCCGAGCCCGGCCCTGGCGGAATCCAGGCTGTCCCCCACTCTGGCGCGCGCGGCGGCGATGGTTTCATCGGCCTCGCCGGCGGTGGCGCGCAGCAGCGCCTCCGCGTCCGAGATCACGAGCCGTATGTCGGCGACGAGCTTGTCCGCGGTAACCTCTCCGTCCTGCATGGCATGCCCCTTCGAGCGGGATGGCAGCCGGGCCGAGCCGGCGTGCCGATGCGCGAAGCCTAACGGGTTTGAGGAGGTGAATCAACCGCACGGGAGCCGGCAGGCTCAGCTTGACCGGCTCGCCCCCGCGAGATCATCATTTGCCGCAACACTCGCCGCACAGTCAAGAACAGCGAAGATGAGTTCACCCGAAGCCGTCCCCGCAGCGCCGGGGATGATTCACCGCCTCAGGCGCTACTACGAGAAAAACGAAAGCCAGATCGCCGTCGCGTTCTTCGTCGGCGGATTCCTGTTCGATCTTCTGACCTTCGAGCGCGTCGACACCTGGCTGGCGATCGGCCAGCAGACGCTCTATCTTCTCATCGTCACCGCGGTCCTGGCGCAGGCATTCCTCGAGGAAGGCCAGCCTCCGCGCGAGCTCGGTACCGCGTTCGTCCTCAGGCGCTGGTACTTCCAGTACCGCGCGGCCATCGTCAACTTCTTTCTCGGAACGCTGCTCAACCTGTACACCATCTTCTTCTTCAAGAGCTCGTCGCTGCTGGTGTCGTTCTCGTTTCTCGCGTTCCTCGTGTTCCTCCTGCTGCTGAACGAGTTCAACCGCATCAAGTGGCTGGGGCTGTCGTTCAAGTTCGCTCTGCTGAGCCTGTGCGGGCTTTCGTTCTGCGCCAACGTGGTCCCGATCTTCGTCGGCTCGGTCGGCGTCTCGGTGTTCCTCGCCTCGATGCTGGCCGGCTGCCTCCCCATGGCGGGCCTCACCTGGTGGATCGGCAGATACGCGCCTGGCGTTTTTCACCGGGCGAGGAACCAGATCCTCGTGCCCTTCGGCCTGGTGCTCGTCGGATTCCTGGCCTTCTATCTGGTCAAGCTGATTCCACCCGTGCCGCTGTCGATCCCGTTCATCGGTGTCTATCACTCGGTGGAGAAGACCGAGGAAGTCTACCGGCTCAGCCACGAGCGGCCGGTGTGGCGCTTTTGGCAACACGGCGACCAGGAGTTCCTCGCGCAGCCCGGCGACAAGGTGTACGTGTTCTTCCGCGTCTTTTCGCCCACGCGCTTCTCCGACCAGGTGCTGATGCGCTGGTACTGGAAGGAGCGCGGCTGGACGCTTCAGGATTCGATCCCCATCAAGATCGTGGGCGGACGCGAGCAGGGTTTCCGCGGGTACGGATTCAAATCGAAGTACCAGCCCGGTGAATGGAAGGTGCAGATCGAGACAACCGATGGGCGCGAAATCGGGCGGGTGTACTTCAATCTGGAAATCGCGCCCGAGGCGCCGCGCAGTTTCGGAATAGACATTCAGTAGCGCGGCTCGCCGATGCCCCGCAGCAGGGTGCCCAAGCCGAATGCTCCCCGGGCGCGCCGCCCCACGCTTGCGCGGCCGCTCCTTCGCTCCGCACGGCGCACCCTGCGCCGCTGGACGAGGCGGGCGCTGCGGGCGCTTCCGCCGGCTCCGCTGCCGCTGCAGATCCTCGCGGGCGGACTCGCGCTTCTGGCGGCGCTGGCCGTGGTGAACTGGATATACCAGGCGGCCCGCAAGCCGACCGAAATGTTCTTTCCGGTAAGCAGCGCGCTCTCGAAGACGCCGCCCGAAACCTGGCGCCAATACGGCTGGCTGTTCCGCCAGCACTCCACGGCGATCATGAGGCCCGAGCTGCTGGCCGCGCTCGCCCAGATCGAGGGCTCGGGCAATCCGGTAGCCCGTACGTACTGGCGCTGGCGCTTGAGCTGGAATCCTTTCGAGATGTACCAGCCCGCCTCGAGCGCCGTCGGCATGTATCAGATCACCGATGCCGCCTACCGCGAGGCGAAGCGCTACTGCATCCGCGACCATGCGGTGGTCGAAGACGGCCCGTGGCACGACTGGAGATCATGCTGGTTCAACGCCCTGTATACCCGGACCGTACCGAACCATGCCATCGAGATGACCGCCGCCCTGCTCGACCGCGGCGTCGCGACAACGCTCTCGCGCCTGCAGATCGTCGACGCCACGCTGCAGCGGAAGCAGGATCTGGCAGGCGTGATACACCTGTGCGGTGCGAGCGCGGGCGAGGTCTACGCACGGCGCGGCTTCCGGCTCGCGCCGGGCCAGCGCTGCGGCGATCACGACATCGGCGCCTACCTTGCGCGCCTGAACTCGGTGAAAAGGCAATTCGCGGGCATCGCCGCCGCCGATTGAGGCACGCGAAGCGCCGGAGCCCGCGTACGGCATAATACGCGCGTCGACCAGGAGATCCGCATGAAAGCATGGACAACCGCGGCGCTTGCGCTGGGTGCGGCTTTGGCCGTCGGAGCGAGGCAGTCGAATGCCGCGGACGAGCCGCTCGCGACCCGACCCGGCCTGGAGCTCGGCGTGCAGGCTGCGCACTACCGCTACGAGGAACCCGGGATCATGAAACTCTCTGGTGCGCGCGGCGGCATTCTCGGCGCGTATACCTTTGCCAACGCCCGCCGCGTGTTCTCCAGAATCGACGTTCGCGATTCCTATGGCCGGCTGAAGTACGAGAGCAATGGCTCGGGAACTCAGAACGACGTACCCGACAACATTCTCGAGGCGCGTGTGGTGGCAGGCCGCGACTATTTCCTGGGCCGGAGCGCTTCGCTGTCGCCCTACGCCGGCCTCGGCTACCGGTATCTGTACGACGACCTGCGCGGCTACAGCTCGACGGGGGCGGCCGGCTACCGGCGCGAGTCGAACTACGTCTACGCCCCGCTCGGCCTCACCGCGCGGGTGAGCCTCGGAGGCGGATCGGTCCTCGCGCCGACGGTCGAGGCCGATATCTTCATACGCGGCAGGCAGAAGACCCGGCTCTCCGATGCCGGCCTGGGCTTCAACGACGTGATCAACAGCCAGGCCAAGGGCCGCGGCTATCGCGCCTACCTCATGTTCGAGAGAGGCCACTGGGCGTTCGGCGCCTGGGGGCACTACTGGCACATCGAGGATTCCGACGTTCAATCGATCGGCGGTGGCTTCGCGGGGCTCGAGCCGCGCAATTCGACGCGCGAGGGCGGCGCGGAAATCCGATACCGGTTCTGAGCCCGTCCCGGACCCAGCGGGCGATCAGCGCCGGGCGCGCCAGGGGCCCTTCAGCACTTTCTCCGCCCAGAAGAGCGCAGACACGGTCTTGGTGTCGGTGATTTTCCCCCTGCGCACCCACTCGAGCGCCGTGGCGAGCGGCAGGGTGAAGACTTCCAGGAACTCCTCGTCGTCGAGCTTGGCGCCTTCGTGCTTCAGGCCCCGGGCGAGGTAGATCTCAATGTACTCATTCGAGTAGGCGATCGCGATGTGAATCGTGGCAAGGTGCCGCCAGCTCCTGGCCGTGTAGCCCGTTTCCTCCTGCAGCTCGCGTCTGGCCGTCGCAAGCGGCGTCTCCCCCGGATCGATCTTGCCCGCGGGAACCTCGATCATGTGCCGCGCGAGCGGATAGCGGTACTGGCGCTCCATCACCAGCTCGCCCGAATCGGTGAGGGCGAGAATCGCGACTGCGCCCGGATGCTCGATGTATTCGCGGACCGCCGTGCCGCCGTCGGGCAGCCGCACCGTATCGCTGCGCACCTTGAGCAGCACGCCGTCGAAGACGCGCCTTCCGCGGATGCGCTTCTCGACGAGGCTCTTGCCACGCGTTCTGCGCCCGAACCGTCCCTGCGTCACAGTCCCTTGATCGAATACTTGATCGAATAGAAACAGAGCTGCATCAGCGGCTGCGGAAGGATGCCGAGAACGAGCACCGCCAGCCCGTTCACCGAGATGAGGATACGCATGTCGAGCCTGGGCTCGATCGCGCCCGAGTCCTGCGGCTCGTCGAAGTACATGAGCTTGACCACGCGCAGGTAGTAGAACGCCCCGACGAGCGAGAAGGCTACCGCGACGACCGCAAGCCACACCTGGCCGGTTCCGAGCACCGCCTCCAGCACCGAGAGCTTGGCGTAAAAGCCGACTGTCGGCGGGACGCCGGCGAGCGAGAACATCAGAAGGAGCATGAGGAATGCGAACCAGGGACTGCGCGCGTTCAGCCCCTTGAAGTCCTCGATGCGCTCGGCCTCGAAGCCGGCGCGCGAGAGCAGCACGACCATGCCGAAGGCCCCCAGGCTCATGAGCACGTACACCACCGCGTAGAACATGGCCGAGCTCCAGGCGTCGGCCGCGGACAGCGTGTTGCCGCCGACGACACCCGAGAGGAGACCGAGCAGCATGAACCCCATGTGCGAGATGGTGGAGTACGCCAGCATCCTCTTGATGTTCGACTGTGCGATGGCGGCGAAATTGCCGATCGCCATAGACAGCACCGACAGGATGACGAGCATGGGCTGCCAGTCGGCCGCGAGAGCGGGCAGCCCGTTCACCAGCAGCCGCATCGCCATGGCGAAGGCCGCGAGCTTCGGGCCCGAACCGATGAATAGGGTCACCGCCGAAGGCGCGCCATGGTAGACGTCGGGAATCCACATGTGGAACGGCACCACGCCAAGCTTGAACGCGAGCCCCGAAACCACGAAAACGAGCCCGAGCGCCAGCACGGCCTTCGGCGGATTGCCAGCAGGATCCGCCTGGAGAATCCGGGCCGCGCGCCTCGCGACCTCGGTGATCTCCAGAGTGCCGGTGGCGCCGTAGATCATCGACATGCCGTAGAGCAGGAGGCCCGAGGCGAGCGCCCCAAGGACGAAATACTTCATCGCCGCCTCGGTCGAGATCGCCGAATCGCGGTTGAGGGCCACCAGCGAATACAGGCACAGCGACATCAGCTCGAGACCGAGGTACAGGGTGAGGAAATGATTCGCCGAGATCATCACCATCATGCCGAGCATGGCGAACAGAGCCAGCGCGAAATACTCGCCCCGGTACAAGCCACGGTCCGCGATGTAGGCGCGCGAATACACCAGGCAAAGCGCAACCGCGACGTAGGTAAAGAGCTTCAGAACGTTCGCCATGATATCCGAGACGAACATGCCGTTGAACGTGGTGTGACGCAGCCCCCCTGTGGCAACTCCTACGATCCACGTGAGCAGGGCGCAGACGAGCAGAGTCGCGAGCGTGAGCGCATAGGTGACCCAGCGCGCCCTGTCCTTGACGAAGAGATCGATCACCAGGATGGCGCACGCCATGGCGAGGAGAAAGATCTCCGGGTACGCGAGCAGGAGGGGCGGGAGGCTGGTCAGCATGGGGACATGACCGTCACAGCTTGCTCGCCGCGATGTGCCTGAGCAGATCGTTGACCGAGGCGTGCATGATCTCGGTGAAGGGCGCGGGATGGACGCCCAGCCAGAGTACCGCGACAGCGAGGAGGACGAGGAAGACGAGCTCGCGGGGGTTCGCATCCTTGAGCGCGGCGACCTGGGCATTGCCCACGGCGCCGAAAATGACGCGCTTGTACATCCAGAGGGTATAGGCGGCGCCGAAGACGAGCGTCGTCGCGGCGAGAAAGGCGATCCAGAAATTGAACTTCATCGCCCCCATGATCACCATGAACTCGCCGACGAATCCCGAAGTCGCGGGGAGCCCGCAGTTGGCCATCGAGAACAGCATCATCAAGGCGGCGAACTTCGGCATGGTGTTCGCGACTCCGCCGTAGTCGGCGATGTTGCGCGAATGCACGCGGTCGTACATTACGCCCACGCAGAGAAACAGCGCCGCGGAGACGAACCCGTGGGAGATCATCTGCACCAGGCCTCCTTCCATCCCGTAGGCGTTGAAGATGAAGAAGCCCAGTGTCACGAATCCCATGTGCGAGATCGAGGAATAGGCGATCAGTTTCTTCATGTCCGTCTGCGCGAGAGCCACCAAGCCGATGTAGACGATCGCGATCAGCGACAGCGCGATCATGAATCCGGAAAGATAGCGGCTCGCGTCCGGAAGGATCGGCAGCGAGAAGCGGATGAAGCCGTAGCCCCCGAGCTTGAGCAGTATCGCCGCGAGCACGGCCGAGCCCCCTGTCGGCGCCTCGACGTGGGCGTCCGGCAGCCAGGTGTGCACCGGCCACATCGGCACCTTCACGGCGAAGGCCATGAGGAAAGCGATGAAGAGAAGGATCTGCGCGTTCAGGGGCAGCGGCAGCTTGTGGTAGTCGAGCACGGCAAAGCTGCCCCCCGACTTGGTATACAGGTAAAGGAAGGCAACCAGCATCAGGAGGGAGCCGAGCAGCGTGTACAGGAAGAACTTCACCGCCGCGTAGACGCGGTTCGGCCCGCCCCAGACTCCGATAATGACGTACATCGGAATCAGCGTCGCCTCGAAGAAAGTGTAGAAGAGCACGGCGTCGAGGGCGGCAAAAGTGCCGTTCAAGAGGCCCGACATGACCAAGAACGCCGCCATGTACTGCGCCACCTTGTTCTGAATCACTTCCCAGCCGGCAATCACCACGAGCACCGTGATGAAGCTGTTCAGCAGGATGAAGAGCACGCTGATTCCGTCCACGCCGAGGTGGTAATTCACGTTGAAGCGGGCGATCCAGGGCGTGAGCTCGACGAACTGCATGGTGCTCTTGCCTGTGTCGAAGCCGGTCACCAGAGGGATCGTCACGAGGAACCCCGCTGCCGCGCCGAGAAGCGCGATCACCCGCGCTTCGCGCACGTTCCGGTCTCCCGCCACCAGCACGAACAGGCCCGCGACGATCGGGAGCCAGACCGAAAGGCTCAGCCAATAAATGGACGAAGTCATGTTCCGGCAATCATCGGGCGAGCGTCGTCCCGAAGAGGCCGAGGAAAAGGAGAGTGAGCAGCACCAACACCCCGATGATCATCGAGAAGGCGTAGTGGTAGATGGCTCCCGACTGCAGCCGACGCACGATCCCGGCGAACCAGCCGACCAGGAGCGCGGATCCGTTGACCATGACGCCGTCGATCACGGTGACGTCGCCCCAGCGCCACAGACCGGTGCCGAGCTTGCGCACGCCGCCGGCGAAAAACCAGTCGTTGAAGCGATCGATGCCGTATTTCTCCTCGAGAATGGTGACCAGCACTCCGGCTTTTTGCCGCAGGACGGCGGGCAAATCCGGGCGAAGGATGTACAGATAGAAAGCCGCCGCGACGCCCGCCACCGACAGCCAGAACGGCAGGGTGTACACCGCGTGAACCATCATCGACCCCACCCCGTGGAACTCCGCCGCCATCTCGCGCAGGGCGGGGTGCGACGGCCCGATCTGGATCGAGCTTCCGAAGTAGTCGCCGTAGAGCGCCTTGCCGATCACCCAGCCCGAACAGATCGAGGGGACGGCGAGCAGCACCAGCGGCACGGTCACGACGAGCGGGGATTCGTGCGGGCCGTGGCGAGCCTGCTCACCGTGGGCACCCGCATGCTCGTGCAGTTCAAAGCGTGGCTTGCCGTGGAACGCATAGAAGACCATGCGGAACGTGTAGAAGGCGGTGACGAATACGCACAGCGTGACCGCCAACCAGGCAAAGCCGGCACCGGGAATCTTGGAGAGGTGCACCGCCTCGATGATCGCATCCTTGGAGAAAAACCCGGCGAATCCCGGAATTCCCGCGCTGGCGATGGCGCCGATGAGCACGGTTCCGTATGTCCAGGGCATGTGCTTCCACAGCCCCCCCATCTTGCGCATGTCCTGCTCGTGGTGCAGGGCTACGATCACCGAACCCGCGCCGAGGAACAGCAGAGCCTTGAAGAAGGCATGCGTCATCAGATGGAAGATCCCCGCCGAGTACGCCGAGGCGCCGAGCGCCACCGTCATGTAGCCGAGCTGCGACAGCGTCGAATACGCCACCACGCGCTTGATGTCGTACTGCACCACCGCGATCAGCGCCATAAAGAAGGCGGTGATCCCGCCGACAACGAGCATCATCGTCAGCGCGGTTTGCGACAGCTCGAAGAGCGGCGACATGCGCGCCACCATGAAGATCCCTGCGGTGACCATGGTGGCGGCGTGGATCAGCGCCGAGATGGGAGTGGGGCCTTCCATCGAGTCGGGCAGCCAGACGTGCAGCGGGAACTGGGCCGACTTGCCCATGGCGCCGACGAAAAGCCCGATGCAGATGGCGGAGACGAGCAGCCAGGGCGCGCCGGGGATGACTTCGATCGTCCGCTCGGCCATGAGCGGGGTCCGCGAAAACACGGTGGCGTAGTCGAGCGTACCGAAGTAGACGAGCACCAGAGCCACCCCGATCAGGAAGCCGAAATCGCCGACGCGATTCACGAGGAAGGCCTTGAGATTCGCGTAGATCGCGGTCGGCCGCGTATACCAGAATCCGATGAGCAGATACGACACCAGCCCCACCGCCTCCCAGCCGAAGAACAGCTGCAGGAAGTTGTTCGCCATTACCAGCATCAGCATCGAGAACGTAAAGAGCGCGATGTACGCGAAAAACCGCTGGTAGCCCGGGTCGTCCGCCATGTAGCCGATCGTGTAGATGTGCACCATCAGCGACACGAAAGTGACGACCACCATCATCAGGGCACTCAGGCGGTCGATGAGGAAGCCGATTTCGAATCGCGTATCGCCCGAAACGAGCCAGGTATACACCGGCTCGTTGTAGACGTTGCCCTTCAGCACGTCGGCGAAGATCACGCAGGACGCGGCGAAAGAGATCGCGACGCCGACGATGGTCACCCAATGCGATCCGGCGCGGCCGACTTTCTCGCCGAACAGGCCCGCCACGATCGCTCCCGCAAGAGGCGCGAACGGCACCAGGAGATGGAGCTGTTGCATCGTCACGGGCCGCCCTAGCCTTTCAGCCCGTCGAGATCATCGACGTCTATGGTCTGCAGGTTGCGGAAAAGAACCACGAGGATCGCCAGACCGATGGCCGACTCGGCCGCCGCAACCGTGAGGATGAAGAACACGAACACCTGCCCGCTCATGTCCCCGAGGTAATGCGAGAACGCGATGAAGTTCAGGTTGACGGCGAGCAGCATCAGCTCGATCGCCATCAGCAGGACGATGACGTTCCTGCGGTTGAGAAAGATCCCGATGATGCTGATCGAGAACAGCACCGCGCCGAGAATCAGGAAATGCGACAGCGACAGCACCTTGTTCCTCCCTCGAGGGTTTCCGTTGAACGACAATCCAGGACGAGGACGGGGATCCTCAATCCTGATTCTTCTCCGCCCGCATCGGCACCATTCGCACCCGATCGCTGCGCTTCACTGCGGCCTGCCGGGCCGGATCCTGGTACTTCGTGTCCTTGCGCTTCCTCAGCGTGAGCGCGATGGCGGCGATGATTGCCACGAGCAGCACCACGGCTGCGAGCTCGAACGGGTAGGCATAGTCGGTATAGAGCAGGCGCCCCAGCGCCCGGGTGTTGCTGTAGCCCGGACCCGGATCCGCCGGCCCGGGGAGCGCCCGCAAGTAGCGGCCGCCGAGCACCAGACCCATCTCGAGCACGATGACGATTCCGACCGCCGCGCCCAAGGGAAGATACTTCCAGAATCCCTCGCGCAGGCGCTCCAGGTTGACGTCGAGCATCATCACCACGAACAGGAACAGCACCATGACCGCGCCCACGTAGACGAGCACCAGCGCAATGGCGAGAAACTCCGCACGCAGCAGCATCCACAGCGCCGCCGCGGTGAAGAAGGCGAGCACCAGGAACAACGCCGAGTGCACCGGGTTGCGCATGAGGATCACGCACCCGGCCGCGATCACGAGGATCACGGCGAAAATCCAGAAAGCCGCGTATTCGAACATGGGTCGTCAACGATACGCCGCGTCCGCGGAGCGGTCCTTGGCGATTTCCTTCTCGTAGCGGTCGCCGACCGCGAGCAGCATTTCCTTCGTGTACAAGAGGTCGCCGCGCTTCTCGCCGTGGTATTCGAGGATGCGCGTTTCCACGATCGAATCCACGGGACAGGACTCCTCGCAGAGGCCGCAGAAGATGCACTTGGTGAGGTCGATGTCATAACGGGTCGTGCGGCGCGTGCCGTCGGGACGCTGCTCCGATTCGATGGTGATCGCCAGAGCGGGGCACACCGCTTCGCACAGCTTGCAGGCGATGCACCGCTCCTCGCCGTTCGGATAGCGGCGCAGGGCGTGCAGGCCACGAAAGCGCGGGCTCGCCGGCGTCTTTTCCTCGGGAAACTGGATCGTGATCTTGCGCCGGAACAGGTGTCGCCCGGTCAGCGCCAAGCCCTTCACCAGCTCGAGCAGCAGGAAGGCTCTGAAGAACTCTGCGATGCGCTCAATCATCGCGAGAACCTCATCGCCAGATGCTCCAGGGCGTCTGCATCCAGACGGCGATCACGACCAGCCATACGAGCGTCAGCGGGATGAAGACCTTCCAGCCCAGGCGCATGATCTGGTCGTAGCGGTAGCGCGGGAACGTCGCCCTAAACCACAGGAACAGGGACACCACGAAGAACACCTTGGCGAATAGCCATGCGAACGGCGGGATCGCATTCAGGACCGGCGAATCCAGAGGCGCTGCCCAGCCGCCGAGGAACATGACCGTTGCGAGCGCCGACACGAGGATCATGTTGGCGTACTCGCCGAGGAAGAAGAGCGCGAAGGTCATTCCCGAGTATTCGACGTGGAACCCGGCGACGATTTCGGACTCGCCCTCGGCGACGTCGAACGGCGCGCGGTTGGTCTCAGCGATACCGGAGATGAAGTACACCAGGAACATGGGGAAAAGGGGCAGCCAGTTCCAAGAGAGGAAATTCAGTCCCTTATGGGCGAAATAGCCGCGTTCCTGGCCGGCGACGATGTCGGTGAGGTTCAGGCTTTGCGAAACCATCAGCACGCACACCAGGGCGAAACCCATCGCGATCTCGTAGGCGACGATCTGCGCCGCCGAGCGCATCGCGCCGAGGAAGGCATACTTCGAATTCGACGCCCAGCCGGCGATGATGACCCCGTACACCCCCATCGAGGTGATCGCCATCACATAGAGGAGCCCGGCGTCGATGTCGGCAAGGACCGCCTGCGGACTGAACGGAATCACCGCCCAGGCGGCGAGCGCGGGCATGAGCGTCAGCATCGGCGCTGCGACGAAGAGGAACTTGTTGGCGTCGGCCGGAACGATCAGTTCCTTAAACATGAGCTTGACGGCATCCGCAATGGGCTGCAGAAGCCCGGCCGGTCCGACGCGGTTCGGCCCGATGCGGATCTGCATCCAGCCGATGAGCTTCCTCTCCCACAGCGTCAGGTAGGCGACCAATCCGAAGAGCGGGAGCACGATGCACAGGATCAGGATGGTGTTCTTGACCAGCGCCCAGGCCGGCGGACCCCATTCCAGGCCGAGCCACGCGGTCCACAGATTCGCCCAGACGTCGAATGTCGCGGTCACGTGCGCTCCACCGAAACCGAGCCGAACATAGGACCGAGGTTTGCGGTATGTCTGTGGGCGGCTGCGAGCCGCACGCAGCGCCCGGGCAGGCGCTCGTCTATGCCGATCTCGACCACGGCCTCGCCGTCGCCCTGGCGGACCCTGATCCTCTCGCCTGGTTTCGCGCCCAGCTCCTGAGCAAGCGTGGAGCTCATCCAGGCGCGCGGGGGCAGCGCTTCCCGCGTTCTCTGCAGCGACGCGGCGCGACGCACGATCGGGTCTCCGAAGTACGCGGGGACGTCGGCGATCCTCTCCAGACCGTCTGCCCTGGGAGCACCGACCGCCGCCAGCGCAAGGCCATTCAGGCGATTGTCGAGGCTGCCCGCCACCGCCTCGGGCCTGCAGGTTTCGTCTCGTATCGCCTCTGTCGATTCGTAATCGAAGCCCTGCAGGCTCATCAGGTTGCCGAGCACCCGCAGCACCTTCCACGCCGGCCGGGCTTCGCCGAGCGGTTTCACCACGCCGTTGAAACTCTGCATCTGCCCCGCGCAATTGACGAAGGTTCCGGAGGTTTCCGTGAACGGCGCAATCGGCAGCAGCACGTCGGCGTAATCGGCGGCAAAGCTGCGATAGGACGCCAGCGCAACCACCAGATCCGCGGAGTCCATCGCCCTGAGCGCGGCGCGCGGATCATGGCAGTCGAAATCGGGTTCCGCATTGAGGAGCAGATAGGCCCGGCGCGGCTGTTCGAGCATCGTGCGCGCATTCATGCCGCCGCGCGAGGGGACGCAGCCCGCGAGGTATCCGCCGACGCTGTTGGCGGCCTCGCCGAAAAATCCGAATCGGGCGCCGAGCAGCTCGGCGAGCATTTGCGCGAGCAGCTGAAGCCGGGCCGCCTGCGGATGTTGTACGGCCAAATTGCCGAGCAGGATTCCCGCATTGCTGCCCGAAGCGAGGCTCGCGGCGATCGCCGCTGCCCGCGGACCGACTTCGATGCCGGCGAGCGAAGCAGGCACGGGCTTGTGCTTCGCCTCCGCGACAGCCTTTGTGATTTCAGCCAGTCCCGGCGCCAGCCCGCTCGGGCATACGATCGCCTTGTTGGCGACCGACATGAGCAGGTCGTCGTCGGTGCAATGCAGGACGTTGATCTCCTGTTTCGCGCGACTGGCGGCCCTGCGCAGCCGCGCTGCGATCAGAGGATGGTCCTTGCGCAGAAAGGATCCGACCAGGAGCACGCGATCGAGCCCGTTCAGGTCCGATACCTTCATGCCGAGCCACGGAGCGCCGGCACGCAAGCCGTCCGCCGAAAAATCCGAATGGCGCAGGCGGAAATCGACGTTGTCGCTGCCCATGCTGCGCATGAGCTTGGCGAGCAGCGCCATTTCCTCCAGCGTGGAGTGGGGGCTCGCCAGTGCGCCGATTTCCCTCGCGTCGTACTTGAAGCGCATCTCGGAGAGCTCTCTTGCGACGTACTCTAGGGCAACCTGCCACTCGACCTCGTGCCAGCGACCGTCGCGCTTGAGCATCGGGTGCAGAATCCGCTCCTCCGAATTCAGGCCTTCGTATGAAAAACGGTCACGGTCGGAAAGCCAGCACTCGTTGAGCTCGTCGTTCTCCAGCGGCAGCACGCGCATCACGCGGTCGTGCTTGACCTGCACGATCAGGTTCGAGCCCAGGCTGTCGTGGGGGCTCACCGATTTGCGCCGCGACAGCTCCCAGGTGCGGGCCGTATAGCGGAACGGCTTGGAGGTCAGCGCACCGACGGGGCAAAGATCGATGACGTTCCCGGAGATCTCCGAGTCGACGGTCTTGCCGACGAAGGCAACGATCTCGGCGTGCTCGCCGCGGCCGATCATCCCGAGCTCCATGATGCCGCCGACTTCCTGCCCGAAGCGCACGCAGCGGGTACAGTGGATGCAGCGCGTCATGTCCGTGGAGATCAGCGGGCCGAGGTTCTTGTTGAGCACGACGCGCTTCGCTTCGGTATACCGCGAAGCGCTCTTGCCGTAGCCGACGGCGAGGTCCTGCAGTTGGCATTCGCCGCCCTGGTCACAGATCGGGCAGTCGAGCGGGTGGTTGATGAGCAGAAACTCCATCACCCCGTTCTGCGCCTGCTTCGCGTAGTCGGAATGCGTGAAAACCTTCATGCCGTCGGTGACTGGCGTCGCGCAGGCCGGCTGGGGCTTGGGCGCCTTTTCCACCTGCACCAGGCACATGCGGCAGTTGGCGGCGATCGACAGCTTCTTGTGATAGCAGAAATGCGGAATGTAGATTCCCAGGCCGTTCGCCGCGTCCATGACGGTGGCGCCGGTCTGCACCTCGGTCTCGCGGCCGTCGATGGTGATTTTCGGCATTTCAGGCCGCCTGCTTCTGGGGCGCGCCGGGCGCGGTGGAGTATCCACCTGCGGTGCTCTCGAGGCAGCGCTTGTGGTCGATGTGGTACTGGAATTCCTCTCGAAAATGCTGGATGAAGCTCTTCACGGGCAGTGCCGCGGCATCGCCCAGCGCGCAGATGGTGCGCCCCATGATGTTGTCGGCGACGCTGGTGAGCAGATCGAGGTCCTCGTTCCTCCCCTTTCCGTGCTCGATGCGGTTCACCATTCGATAGAGCCAACCGGTTCCTTCGCGGCACGGAGTGCACTGGCCGCACGACTCCTCGAAATAAAAATACGACAGGCGCTCGAGCGCCTTCACCATGCAGGTCGTGTCGTCCATGACGATCACGGCGCCGGATCCCAGCATCGACCCCGCCTTGGCGATCGAGTCGTAGTCCATGTCGGTGTGCATCATGACTTCCGCGGGAAGCACCGGCATCGATGAACCGCCCGGTATCACCGCCTTGAGCCTGCGCCCCGCGCGCATGCCGCCCGCCATCTCGAGGAGCTTCGCGAAAGGCGTGCCGAGCTTCACCTCGTAGTTTCCGGGCCGCGCGACCTGGCCCGTCACCGAGAAGATCTTGGTGCCGCCGTTGTTGGGGCGACCCAGCGCGAGAAATGCGTCGGCGCCGTGGTTGACGATCCAGGGGACGGCCGCGAAGGTCTCGGTGTTGTTGATCGTCGTCGGCTTGCCGTACAGGCCATAGCTCGCCGGAAAAGGCGGCTTGAAGCGCGGCAGGCCCTTCTTCCCCTCGAGCGACTCGAGGAGGGCGGTTTCCTCGCCGCAGATATAGGCGCCGTAGCCGTGATGATTGTGGAGCTCGAAGGAAAATCCGCTGCCGAGGATGTTCGCACCGATGAATCCCGCCGCGCGCGCCTCCGCGAGGGCTTCCTCGCAGCGCTCGTAGATGTCCCAGATTTCGCCGTGGATGTAGTTGTAGCCGACGTTCACCCCCATCGCGTAGCCGGCGATCGCCATGCCCTCGATCACGATGTGCGGGTTGTAGCGGAGGATGTCGCGGTCCTTGAAGGTGCCCGGCTCGCCTTCGTCGGAATTGCACACCAGGTATTTCGCTCCCGGGAACTGGCGGGGCATGAAGCTCCACTTGAGCCCGGTCGGGAAGCCTGCCCCGCCTCGCCCCCGCAGCGCCGATTTCTTCACCTCCGCGACTACGTTGTCTGGCGGGACCTTTTCGGACAAGACTTTCTTCAGCGCGGAGTAGCCCCCGCGCCGGACGTAGTCGTCGAGCCGCCAGTTGCTGCCGTCGAGCCCGGTGAGAATGATTGCGTCTGGACCGTAATCGAGCATCGGACTACTTTGACTCCGCCAGCAGCCGGTCGATCTTGTCCGGCGTCATGAAGGACAGCATCTTCTTGTTGTTGAGGAGCATGACCGGGGCGTCGCCGCAGGCGCCGAAACATTCGCCTTCCCTCAGCGTGAAACGCCCGTCGGGGGTCGTTTCGTTCCAGTCGATGCCGAGCTTCTTCTTCAGGTGCTCCGCTGCCTCTTGCGCGCCCGAGAGCGCGCACGGCAGGTTGGTGCAGATGCACAACTTGTACTTCCCCCTGGGCTTCAGGTCGTACATGGCGTAGAAGCTCGCCACCTCGTATACGGCTATCGGCGGCATACCGAGGTAGCGCGCGACGAAATCCATCACTTCCGTCGAAAGGTGCCCCTTCTCGTCCTGAGCGATGGCAAGCGCCGACATCACCGCCGATCGCTTCTGCTCGGCGGGATACTTGGCGACCTCTCGATCGATTCTTGCAAGAGAGTCTGCGCTCAGCATCAGGGAAGCTCTGAATTACCCGAACCGCAGCCAGCATTCCTAGATACGAGCATCACAAGTCCTTGGATCCGCTTTCCCTCGCCCGTCCAGCTCTGCTGCCTCGCGACAGACCGCATACTTTTCCGGACCTTCCTTAGCGGTCGATATCGCCGAACACGATGTCCAGCGTGCTGATGATCGCCACCGCGTCGGCGAGCATGTGCCCCCGCATCATCTCGTCCGCCGCCGAAAGATGCACGAACGCCGGCGAGCGCAGCTTCATGCGGTAGGGCTTGTTCGCACCATCGGAAACGAAATAGACCCCGAATTCGCCCTTCGGGTGCTCCACGGCGGCGTATGCCTCGCCCTCCGGAACGTGGATCCCCTCGGTGAAAAGCTTGAAGTGATGGATCAATTCCTCCATGTCGCTCTTCATCTCCACCCTCGAGGGCGGCGCCACCTTGTGGTTGTCCGTGATCACCGGCCCCGGGTTCTTCCGCAGCCAGTCGATGCATTGTCTGATGATGCGGTTTGATTGCCGCATTTCCTCGATGCGCACGAGGTAGCGATCGTAGGTATCGCCGTTCGTGCCGACCGGGATGTCGAATTCCATCCGGTCGTACACCTCATAGGGCTGCTTCTTGCGCAAATCCCATTCGACGCCCGAGCCGCGCAGCATCGGTCCGGTAAACCCCAGAGCTAGCGCGCGCTCGGGTGACACCACGCCGATCCCGACGGTACGCTGCTTCCAGATCCTGTTCTCCGTGAGCAGCGTCTCGTAGTCGTCGACGCACTTCGGGAAGCGCTCGGTAAAGTCCTCGATGAAGTCGAGCAGCGAGCCCTGCCGGTTGGCGTTCATTTCGGCGAGCTCCCGGGCACCGCGCGAGCGCTGCGCCTGGTATTGCGGCATGCTGTCGGGCAGGTCGCGATAGACGCCGCCCGGCCGGTAGTAGGCCGCGTGCATCCGCGCCCCGGACACCGCCTCGTAGCAGTCGAGCAGGTCCTCGCGCTCGCGGAAACAATACAGGAACACCGTCATCGCGCCGAGATCCAGACCGAGGGTGCCCAGGCCGAACACGTGATTCAGGATGCGCGTGATCTCGTCGAACATGACGCGGATGTACTGCGCACGGATCGGCACTTCAATCCCGAGCAGCTTTTCCATCGCCATGACGTAGGCGTGCTCGCTGCACATCATCGAGATGTAGTCGAGCCGGTCCATGTACGGCAGCGACTGGATCCAGGTGCGCTGCTCGGCGAGCTTCTCGGTAGCCCGGTGCAAGAGCCCGATATGAGGGTCGGCGCGTTGCACCACTTCGCCGTCCAGCTCCAGCACCAGCCGCAGCACGCCGTGCGCCGCCGGGTGCTGCGGCCCAAAGTTCACCGTGTAATTACGAATTTCCGCCATGAGCAATGCGTGCAGCGACACGGTGAACTTCAGCGCAGGCTAACTTCGGCAACGCCGAAGTTAAGCGAGCCGAAGGCGAGCGGCCGAAGCTAAAATCGACCGTGTAGTTGCGGATTTCAGCCACGCTGGAACTCCGAAACCGCCACCTTTCGGGTTGCCGCGAGACTCAAGCGCGACCGTGTCGCGCTGCCGGAGCCGAAGTCAACGGCACAGGTGCGGATCCCGGCCACTAGCCCCGCCCCTCGCCGTACTGCTCCTCGCGCACGATTCTTGGGACGATTTCGCGCGGCTCAATGGTGACGGGTTGATAGATGACGCGCTTCTGCTCGGGGTCGTAGCGCATCTCGACGTTGCCGTATATCGGAAAGTCCTTGCGGAACGGGTGGCCAACGAAACCGTAGTCGGTGAGAATGCGTCGCAGGTCCGGATGCCCCTCGAAAACGATGCCCAGCAGATCGAACGCCTCCCGCTCGTACCAGTTCACGCTCGGCCACACCTCGATCAGCGAATCGAGCGTGGGAAAGGCGTCGTCCAGGCAAAACACGCGCAGGCGTAGGCGCCAGTTGTGCGCGACCGAAAGCAGTTGCGACACAACGGCAAAGCGCTGGCTTTCCCAGTGCCGGTCCTTGTAAGAGGAGTAATCCACGCCACATAGATCCAGCAACTGCTCGAAACCTAGGTCCGGGTGATCGCGCAGGGTTCGTGCCGTTTCGAGGTAATCGGCGGCCCGGACTTCGAGCATCATCTCGCCGAGCCGCTCGGAAAGTTTCGCGACCCTCGCGCCGAGGATGCGCTGGAGCGCGTCGTGCAGGCGCTGCAACTTGGGGGTCATCTCGCGATGGTGTTGGTGCGCTTGATCTTGTTCTGCAGCTGGATGATTCCGTAGAGCAAGGCCTCCGCAGTGGGAGGACAGCCCGGCACGTAGATATCGACCGGCACGATGCGGTCGCAGCCGCGCACCACGGAGTAGGAGTAGTGGTAATAGCCGCCACCGTTGGCGCAGGAACCCATCGAGATCACCCAGCGCGGCTCGGCCATCTGGTCATAGACCTTCCGCAGCGCCGGGGCCATCTTGTTGCACAAGGTCCCGGCGACGATCATCACGTCAGCCTGGCGCGGGCTGGGGCGGAATACGATGCCAAAGCGGTCAAGGTCGTAGCGCGCGGCACCGGCATGCATCATCTCGATGGCGCAGCAGGCGAGACCGAACGTCACGGGCCAGAGTGACCCGGTGCGCGTCCAATTGATCAGCTTGTCTGCTGTGGTGGTGACGAAACCCTGCTGCAGAATGCCCTCGATGCTCATGGCTCGTCTCCGGCCTCGCTTCCGCTTCAGGGCAATGGTTCCGTTCGCAAATGGTGATCGGCCGGTCCAATCCCTCGAACCCTGCCGCAACTGCGCTGCAACACGGCGATTTTACAGCGACCGGGCAATCATGGTCAAACCTGGCGTCGCGGCGCTCACGCGTTTGCGCAGCCCCTCGCCGCTGCAAGACCCTGCATGCAACATGGTTGAGGCTCGGTTGTGTCAGCGATGCATCGCGCCGGCGATTGCACCCGTCAAATGCACCGTCCGAGGATGCGGTTCAGTCCGAGGGCGGCTTGACCGCGCGGTGAAAGCCGAGCATGCCGGCGAGGATGGTCTTTGCCGTGACGTCCCGGAAGCCCAGGTCCTCCAATACGTCGCAGAGCTCCTCCGCCGAATAGAACATCTGCAGGGCGTTGATGAAGTATTTCTTGCAGTTGAGCGCCGTCGGGCCACTGCGGAACATGAACCCCGTGAACCAGAGACAGAAACGCAAATAGGTGTAGTAGAGGATTTCGACCGTTCGATTTCCCGGCCGCAGCATGTCGGAGTGGTAGAAGCGGCCGCCGGGTTTGAGCACGCGATGGATCTCGGTGAAAACGCGCCTGACGCGGAGATGCCTCGAGGCGAACTGCAGCGTGACCACGTCGAAATGCTTGTCCGGGAACGGCAGTCTGTGCACGTCGTGTATCACGCTGTGGATGTGAAAGCCGCGCGCCGCGGCGCGCCGCTGCCCGACCTCCTGCATCTCCGCGCTGCGGTCGATGGCGTGCACCTCGAGCGTCGGCTCGCGTCCCAGGAGCGCAATGCCGATGGCGTTGGTGCCCGCGCAAACGTCGAGCACGCGCTCGTGCGGCTGGATATCCACCGTCGCCATGAATTTGCGCAGGAACCAGCCCCACAGACCGAGGCTCGCCACGTAGTTCGCCCGATCGTAGTACGGCGCGACGTCGGCGAACACCTCGTTCAGCTCTTCCGTCCAGACGACATTGAATTGGTCTTCGCGCGCGATCTCGCGTGTGGCAACCGGTGGCGGATTCATGTCCGAAGCTCCCTGTGGTGGCGACCCCGGTCAAGTTTAGGCGACCGAGGCACCTTGTCAACCGTCTAGAACCGCATCAGAAAAACCGCAGACGCCACGGTTCCGGTGAGCGCCGCAACATAGACTACGGCCGCGACGAGCGTATCCGCGCGAATGCCCAAGTCGTAGCAGGTGATGCGCAGGCGGTGGGCCGCGCTCCACAGCGACAGGAACACGACCCCGACGATGACGAGCTTGACCATGCCCTGGCCGGCAAAGGCGCGCAGCCGCTCGTACGCGAGCAGCTCCGGCGGATGGCCGAGCGCCGCGAGCAGAGTCAGCAGAATCAGGGCCGGGGTGAGAAACGCGGTGAGCGTCCCGCCCCCGGCAAAAGGCCCCCACACGATCGGCTTGTTCGATTTCGCCATGATCAGAACGCTCCCGCGAGATAGAGCACGGCAAGCGACAGCGCCGCCCACGCGGCGTAGTGCGCCCCGGAGATCACGCCGTCCGGCACGAACTCCTCGCCCAACTGTAGCGGGAGCGCCTTCGGGGTCAGGTTGAACCAGGTGATGCTGTGGTAGGTCGCGAAGGCGAGCGCCAGCACGTGGAACACGATGCTCGCCGGGCTGCGCAGGTACTCGTCGAGGAAGGCGGCCCAGGCGGTCGGCCCTTCGGCCAACTGCTTCAGCCCCCATATCATCATGAGCGTCCAGCCACCGATGAAGATGCAACTGAACTCGCGCGTCATGTAGCGCACATAGCGGGGGTGGCGGAAGATCCACTCCGAGGTGATGGCGCGGTGATAGGGTTTGCGGTTCACTTCTTCAGCCATGGCATCAGGTGCTCCGTGTACCAGTCCACCGTGCTCTTGATCTTGACCTGCTGGATCGCGCCCGCCGGATCGACGTGCTCGGGACACACTTCCGAGCAGGCGCCGACGAAGGAGCACTCCCAGGCGCCCTCGGTCGCCGCGATCTCCTCCTGCCGCTGCTCGCGACCGCCGTCGCGCGAATCCTGGTTGTAGCGGTGCGCGAGCGCGATCGCCGCCGGGCCGATGTACTTCGGGATCAAGCCGTATTCCGGGCAGGCCGCGTAGCACAGCATGCAGTTGATGCATAAGGTGTACTGCTTGAAGCGCTTGAGCTCGGCGGGCGTCTGGCGGTACTCGCCTTCGCTGACCGGCTTTTGCTCCTTCGGGATCAGGTAAGGCTTGACCCGCTTCAGCTTGTCCATGAAGTCGTCGATCACCGTGACCAGATCGCGCTCCACCGGGAAGTGCCGTAGCGGCTCGACACGGATCGTGCCTGGGTATTCGCGAAGGAAGGACTTGCAGGCTAGCCGCGGCTCGCCGTTGATCATCATGCCGCAGCTGCCGCACACCGCCATGTGGCAAGACCAGCGGTAGCTGAGCGTCGGGTCGACAGTTTCCTTGATGCGGTTGAGGGCATCGAGCACCACCCACTCTTCCCTGCAGCTGACCGAATAGCGCTGAAAGCGCGGCTCGCTGTCGGTTTCCGGGTTGTAGCGCAATACCTCGATCTCGACCACGCGCTCGCTCATTCGTGGCCTCCGGAATAGTCGCGGATGCCGGGCTGGGACCGCGTGATCACCACGTCCTTGTAGTCTACCCGAGGCGCCTGCTCCGGGTGATAGATGGCCAGCGAATGGCGCAGGTAGTTCTTGTCGTCGCGGGCGGCGAACTCGAGCCGCTGGTGCGCGCCGCGAGACTCCCTGCGTGCGAGCGCGCTCTGCGTGACCGCCTCGGCGCAATCCAGCATGGAGCCCAGCTCCAGTGCCTGCAGCAGGTCGGTGTTGTACACGTTGGTCTTGTCGTGCAGCTCGATGCTGCGGTAGCGGCGCCGCAGGTCGGCGAGCTTGGCGCAGGCCGTGGCAAGGCCTTCGCCGGTCCGGTAGATGCCCGCATGCTCTTCCATCGTCTGCATCATCTCCTTGCGCAGTCCGGCCACGGTTTCGCGGCCGCCCGAGCGCTGCATGAGCTCCCGCACCCGCGCCTGTGCCGCGGCCCCGAGCGCCTCGAGGGTCGGCTCTGCCGCGGCGGGCGCACCCGACTGCAGGTACTCCATCGCGCTCAGCCCCGCGCGGCGCCCGAACACCAGCAACTCGGTGAGCGAATTGGAGCCGAGACGGTTGGCGCCATTGATGCTCACGCAGGCGCATTCGCCAGCGGCATAGAGGCCCGGCAGCTTTGTCGCCGTCTTGATGTCGGTGTCGATGCCGCCCATCATATAGTGCACCACCGGGCGCACCGGCACCGGATCGGTCACCGGGTCCACGCCCATGTAGCTGATGGACATGTCCCGCACCAGCGGCAGGCGCTCGTTGATCGTCTTCTCGCCCAGGTGCCGCATGTCGAGCAGCATCGCGTCGCCCCACTGCGTGGGCACCATGTTGCCCTTGCGCTGCTCGTGCCAGAAAGCCTGGCTGACGCGGTCGCGCGGGCCGAGCTCCATGGTCTTGAATACCGGCTTGCCGAGGGGCGTCTCGGGCCCCATGTCGTAGTCCTGCAGGAAGCGGCGGCCGTTCTTGTTGCGCAGCACGCCGCCCTCGCCGCGGCAGGCCTCCGTAAGCAAGGTGCCGGTGCTGGGCAACCCGGTCGGGTGGTACTGCACGAATTCCATGTCCTTCAGCGGCACGCCGGCACGGTAGGCAAGCGCCATGCCGTCGCCCGTCTTGATTGCGCCGTTGGTGGTGAAGGGAAACATGCGTCCCGCGCCGCCGCCCGCGATGATCACCGCGCGCGCGTCGAAGCGCCGCATCTGCCCGCTGCGCATCTCGATCGCCGTGAATCCCGCGCAGCGGCCCTCCGCCACCAGCAACTCGGTCGCGTAGTACTCGTCGTAGCGCTGGATCGAGGCGAACTGCAGGGACGTCTGGAACAGGGTGTGCAGGATGTGGAATCCCGACTTGTCGGCGGCGAACCAAGTGCGCTGCTTCTTCATGCCGCCGAACGGGCGCACCGCGACCGATCCGTCCGGCTCCCGGCTCCAAGGGCAACCCCAGTGCTCGAGCTGGATCAGTTCCTTCGGCGCTTCCTGGACCAGGTAATCGACCGCGTCCTGGTCGCACAGCCAGTCCCCGCCGCCGACGGTGTCGTTGAAGTGATGCTCCAGGCTGTCGTCGGGCTTGATGACGCCGGCCGCGCCGCCTTCCGCCGCGCACGTATGGCTGCGCATCGGGTAGACCTTGGAGACGAGCGCGATGCGAAGCTTCGGATCGGCTTCCGCGAGAGCGATGGCGGCGCGCAGTCCAGCGCCGCCCGCCCCGACGATCGCTATGTCAACGTGAACTGCCTCCATCACCCCGTCGCCGCCTGAGCATACATCGAGCTGTGCATGCGCGCATCATGCGCCGGACGTGCTTGCCGCGGTTGATCTGGATCAAACAGGCTCGCCGGCCCCCGTGGCACCGGGCGCTACTCCCACTCCAATGCACCCTTTTTCCATTCGTAGACGAAGCCGACTACGAGAATGGCGAGGAAGATCATCATCGACCAGAAGCCGAAGCCGCCGATCTCGTTGAGCGTCACCGCCCAGGGAAAGAGAAATGCAATCTCCAGATCGAACAGGATGAACAGGATGGCGATCAGATAGTAGCGCACGTCGAACTTCATGCGCGCGTCCTCGAACGCCTCGAAGCCGCACTCGTAGGGCGAGAGCTTCTCCCTGTAGGGACGATGCGGAGCGAGCACCGCACCGGCCGCCACCATGATGCCGCCGAATACCAGCGCGATGACGATGAACAACAGGATCGGGAAGTAGTTCTCCAGCATCGCTAGCTCAAAAGGTCTGCGTTTGGTGCCGACGGAGAGACTCGAACTCTCACGGCTTACGCCACCGCCCCCTCAAGACGGCGTGTCTACCAATTTCACCACGTCGGCATGAATGGGCTGCCTCGCCGTGCGTCGGAACGAGCTCGGCCCGATAGCGCCGATTTTACTACTTCGGCACCTCGCCTGCTTTCGAATTGACGTCCTCGCCGGCCTTGGCGGCCGCGGGCGCTTCCCCGGCCGCCGGAGTCTGCTGGGGAGCCGATTGCCGCTGCTCCTTGACCGCGTCCATCACGCTCCCGCCGGTACGCGGTTTGTGCGAGACGAGATAAGCGAGCGCGAAAGTAGTCAGGAAGAAGACCACGGCAAGAATCGCGGTCGTCCGCGAAAGAAAATTGGCGGACCCGCTCGCCCCAAACAGGCTTCCCGATGCGCCGCTCCCGAAGGCTGCGCCCACGTCGGCGCCTTTCCCATGCTGGAGCAGAACCAAGCCGATCATGCAGAGCGCCACTATCACGTCGACGATGAGGATCAATGTGAACCAGATGTCCATGTCTTCCGTCCTTCAAATTAACGCGGTGCCGCCGCCTCGCAGATCGCGATGAAATCTTCCGCCACGAGTGATGCCCCGCCAATCAGACCACCATCGACATCGGGCATCGCGAACAACTCCCGCGCGTTTGCCGGCTTGACGCTGCCACCGTACATGATCGTGAGCCCATCGGCCACGTCCTTGCTGCGCTCCGCCACCCGGGAGCGTATGAATTCGTGCACGCCCTGAGCCTGCTCGGGCGTCGCATTCCTTCCCGTTCCTATTGCCCACACCGGCTCGTACGCCAGGGTCGCGCCGGCAAGCGCCGCAATACCCGAGACCGAAAGCACTGCGTCCAGCTGCCGTCCCACGACGCTTTCCGTCTCACCGCGCTCGCGTTGCTCGAGCGTTTCGCCCACGCACAGAATCGGCGTCAGCCCGGCGCGGCGCGCGCCCACAAACTTCGCGGCCACCCGGCCGTCGTCTTCTCCGTAGAGGCCGCGTCGCTCCGAGTGCCCTACGATAGCGTAGCGGCAACCGAATTCCCGGAGCATCGCCCCCGACACTTCGCCGGTATACGCGCCGGAGTCATGCTCGGAGACATTCTGTGCGCCCCAGGCGATCTGACTTCCGGAAAGCGCTGCCGCGAGCTGCGCAAGATACGGAAACGGCGCGCACACGGCGAAGACGGTGCCCGTGCGCGGCTTCAACCCGCTCTTGAGCGCATCGAGCAATCGCGCATTGGCTGCCAGACTGCCGTGCATCTTCCAGTTGCCCGCGACGAGCCTCGAGCGCATCGATCTTGGTGCAGCCAAAGTCGGGCATTTTACCGCCGGCCGGGTTCGAGGGTCAAACGAAAACGCGTTAAATTCAGAGTGTTGCTGTGCGCGAGCCACCGTCGGCAGGCGTCACGCGCAGCCAAAATGTGACCGGCCCGTCATTGGTCAGGCTGACCTGCATTTGCGCGCCGAACCGCCCGGCCGACACGACCGGGTGCCGCAGGCGAGCGCGCGCGACGATGTAGTCGAAAAGCCCCCGTGCGGGTTTCGCGTCCAGTGTCGAAGAGAAGCTCGGGCGCGTTCCCCCGGAAGTGTCGGCTGCAAGGGTAAACTGCGGAACGAGAAGCAGCCCGCCCCCGACCTCCTGCACCGAGAGATTCATCTTCCCCGCCGGGTCGGGAAATATCCGGTATCCGAGCACCCGCTCGAGCAGACGATCGGCCGTAGCTTGATCGTCTCCGCGCTCCGCGCACGCCATCACCAGAATTCCACGGCCGATCGAGCCCACGACCTCTCCTGCAACGATGACCTCGGCCCGCGACACGCGCTGCAGCAGCGCGATCACTGCGTCAGATCCCTCAAGCCGCGTGCTGAACCGCGTCGGCGATCTCTTGAGCTAGGCGCCGCACCTGCGCGTCATCCTTGCCCTCCACCATCACGCGCAGAACCGGCTCGGTTCCCGACGGGCGCAGGAGCACCCTGCCGCCATTGCCGAGCGCGCGTTCGGCGTCCTGCTTGGCGCGGGCAATCTCGGGATTTTTCTGCCAGTCGAATCCCTTTGGAACCTTTACGTTGACGAGTTCCTGCGGATACAGCTCGAGTCCCCGGCACAACTTCGAGATCGTCGTGCGGCCGGTTCTGATCGCCGACAGGACCTGCAGGGCCGAGACGATGCCGTCGCCGGTGGTGTGCTTGTCCAGGCAGATGATATGGCCGGAATTTTCTCCTCCCAGCTCCCAGTTCCTATCGCGCAACATCTCCAGCACGTAACGGTCGCCCACCTTGGCCCGCGCGAACGGAATCTGCATCGTTTCCAGCGCGTGCTCGAGCGCAAGGTTGGTCATCAGCGTCCCCGCGACCCCCTTGAGGCCGCCGTTGCGGGCCCGTTCCCGGGCGATGACGAACAGAAGCTGATCGCCGTCATAGAGCGTCCCGTCGGCGTCCGCCATCAGGACGCGATCGCCGTCTCCGTCGAGCGCAATACCGAGATCGGCCTTGTGCGCGGCGATCGCCCGCTGCAGCGACTCCGGGTGGACAGTTCCCGCCCCGTCGTTGATGTTGAATCCGTCGGGGTCCGCGCCTATGGTCTCGACATCGGCGCCGAGCTCGTGAAACACATGGGGGGCGACGTGATAGGTTGCGCCGTGAGCGCAGTCGATCACGATCTTCATTCCGCGCAGATCGAGCGCCGAGGGAAACGTGCTCTTGCAGAACTCGATGTAGCGGCCGCGGGCGTCGTCGACGCGGCGCGCTTTTCCAAGGCCCGCCGAATCCTTGCAGTGAATCGGGCGATCCAGCCGGATCTCTATATCCGCCTCCACGTCGTCGGGAAGCTTGCTGCCCTCTGCGGAGAAAAACTTGATGCCGTTGTCCTGATGCGGGTTGTGCGAGGCGCTGATCACGACACCGGCCTGCAGGCGCAGCGCCCGCGTCAGGTAAGCGACCGCCGGGGTCGGCAGCGGACCGGTGAGCATCACGTCGACACCCGCTGCCGCGAAGCCGGCTTCGAGGGCGGCTTCGAGCATGTAGCCCGAAATACGCGTGTCTTTGCCGATCAGGACTGCCGGATGCTCGCCCTTGGGCATGGCCGAGTGCCGCACCAGTACTTCGCCCGCGGCGAAACCGAGCCGCATGACGAAATCCGGCGTGATGGGCGCCTGGCCTACCTCGCCTCGCACACCGTCAGTTCCGAAGTATTTCCTGCTCATGAACTATCGCCGCCCCCGTTCATCGCGGCCAGCACCGCAAGCGCGTCCCGCGTCGCCGCCACGTCGTGGACGCGCACGATTTTAGCCCCGCGCTGCACCGCCAGCAAAGCGGCGGCGACGCTTGCGGCCAGCCGCTCGCCCGCCGGCCGGCCGGTAATCACACCCAGCGTCGACTTGCGCGACCAGCCCGCCATGACCGGAATGCCGATCTCGGCGAAACGCTCCAGATGCCGCAGCAGCTCAAAATTGTGCTCGACCGTTTTGCCGAAGCCGAAACCCGGATCGATCACGATACGCTCGCGGGCGACACCTTGCGCCTCGACCGCAGCGACTCGCTGGGCGAGAAACGCCTTGACCTCGCCGACCACGTCGTCGTAGCGCGGTTCGTGCTGCATCGTTCGCGGCTCGCCCTGCATATGCATCAGGCACACGCCGGCATTGGACGCCGCGACGGCCTCGATCGCCCCCGGAGAGCGCAGGGCGTTGATGTCGTTGACCATCGCAGCACCGGCACCGATTGCGGCACGCATGACCTCAGGCTTGGTCGTGTCGACGGATATGGGCACCGGTGCGTCGCGAAGCGCTTCCAACACCGGCATCAGGCGTTCCAGCTCCTGCTCGACCGACACCTTCACGTCGGCCCCCGGCCGGCTCGATTCCGCACCGAGGTCGATCAGATCGGCTCCCTCCTCCAAGAGGCGCCGCGCGTGCGCCACGGCGGCTCCGGGATCGAGGTATTTCCCGCCGTCGGAGAATGAATCGGGCGTCACATTGACCACGCCCATGATGAGAGGGCGCGAAAGTGCGAGGGCAAAGGGCCCGCAGCGTAACGAGCCTCGGGACCCGAGAGCGGAGATTCGGGAGAAGGACACGCGCCGTATGCCGGTTCCAAGAAAAAGGGGCCGCGAAGCGGCCCCACACCAGCGCTTAGCCCCCGGCGGTCACGCCGCAGGCGCAGGCTCGGGTGCGCCTGGCGCGCCCGGCTGAGGCGGCTGTTGGGGCGCCTGCGCGGGCTTCGGCGGGCGCGGCGGCCTGCCGTCTATGATGTCCTGGATCTGCTCCGCGTCGATGGTTTCCCACTCAAGCAGGGCCTTGGCCATCGCTTCGACCTTGGCGCGGTTGTCGACGATAAGTTTCTTCGCCAGCGTGTATTGCTGATCGATGATCTTGCGAATCTCGGCGTCGACCTTCTGCATCGTCACCTCGGACACGTTCTTGTGCGTGGTGATCGAGCGGCCGAGGAAAACCTCGCCTTCGTTCTCGCCGTACACCATCGGGCCCATCGCATCCGACATGCCCCACTGCGTCACCATGCTTCGCGCGATGGTCGTTGCCCGCTCGAAGTCGTTGGATGCGCCGGTGGTCATCTGATTCATGAAGATCTCTTCGGCAATGCGGCCTCCAAAAAGCACCGCGATCGTCGAGAGCAGGCGCTCCCGGTCCATGCTGTAGCGGTCCTGCTCGGGCAACTGCATCGTCACGCCCAGCGCCCGTCCCCGCGGGATGATCGTGACTTTGTGCACCGGATCGGTCTTCGGCAGGAGTTTCGCGACGACCGCGTGCCCCGACTCGTGGTATGCCGTGTTCCTGCGCTCCTCCTCGGGCATGACCATCGAGCGGCGTTCCGCGCCCATCAGAATCTTGTCCTTGGCGCGCTCGAAGTCGTCCATGTCGACCAGGCGCTTGTTCTTGCGCGCGGCAAAAAGCGCCGCCTCGTTGACGAGGTTCGCGAGATCGGCACCCGACATCCCCGGGGTGCCGCGCGCGATGATGTCGGCCTTGACGTCGGGCGCCATCGGCACCTTGCGCATATGCACGAGCAGGATTTGCTCGCGGCCGCGGATATCCGGCAGCGGCACGACGACCTGGCGGTCGAAGCGCCCGGGACGCAGCAGCGCCGGGTCGAGGACGTCCGGCCGGTTGGTCGCCGCAATGACGATCACCCCCGTAGTGCCTTCGAAGCCGTCCATCTCGACCAGGAGCTGATTGAGCGTCTGTTCGCGCTCGTCGTTGCCTCCGCCGAGGCCCGCGCCGCGCTGGCGGCCGACGGCATCGATCTCGTCGATGAATACGATGCAGGGGGCATGCTTCTTCGCCTGGTCGAACATATCGCGCACGCGCGCGGCGCCGACTCCGACGAACATTTCCACGAAATCCGAGCCGGAGATCGAGAAGAAAGGAACCTTCGCCTCGCCGGCGATCGCCCGCGCGAGCAGCGTCTTGCCCGTCCCCGGGTTGCCGACCATGAGCACGCCCTTCGGAATGCGACCGCCGAGCTTCTGGAACTTCGCCGGATCGCGCAGGAAATCCACGAGCTCGGCGACTTCCTCCTTCGCCTCTTCGCAGCCGGCGACATCGGCAAACGTGATGTTGTTGTTCGATTCGTCGATCATCCTCGCTCGGGACTTGCCGAACGAGAACGCGCCCCCACGGCCCCCGCCCTGCATCTGGCGCATGAAGAAGATCCACACGCCGATCAGGAGCAGCATCGGGAACCAGGAAACGAAGATGTTCATCAGCAGCGACGGCTCCTCCTCGGGCTTGGCTTTGATCTTGACGCGGTACTTGAGCAGGTCGGACACCAGCCAGATGTCCCCCGGGGAATAGCTGGTAACCGTCTTGCCTTCGTTGGTCTTCGCCCTCAGGTTGCGTCCCTCGATCACCACCTCGGCAATGCGGCCGGCCTTGACTTCCTCGATGAACTGCGAATAGTCCATCGGCACCTGGGCCGACTGGCGGGTGTTGAACTGGTTGAACACCGTCATGAGCACCAGGCCGATGACGAGCCAGATCACCAGATTCTTGAACAAGTTATTCAAATGCTTCCTCTCATGCTCCGTTCAACTGTCACCCATTCTAAGCCCAAGCGGGCTCAGGAACCAGTGCGTATCCTCAACCTTCTGCCCAACAAATACATCTCTTTCGATTCGCCGCGCGAGGCGCCGGGCTTCCGCGAGGCGACTGAGACGAAAACCCGTCGCATCGCCGCCAGGAACTCGGGGTAGCCCGAGCCCTGAAATACCTTGACCAGAAAGGCGCCCCGCGGTTCCAGGTGAGCTTTCGCGAATTCGAGCGCCAGTTCGCATAGATGCATGCTCCTGGCCTGGTCGCTCATGCGCACCCCGCTAATGTTGGGGGCCAAGTCGGAGACTACAAGGTCGATTTTCCGCCCTTCCAGGGCGTCCTCCAAGCGCTTGAGCACCGCTTCCTCCCGGAAATCGCCTTGGATGACCGTGACCCCAGGTATCGCGGGGACCTCCAGCAGGTCGACGGCGATCACGCGCCCGGATTCTCCGACGCGCTCGGCGAGCACCTGCGACCAGCTCCCGGGCGCGGCGCCGAGATCGACGACCGTGTCGCCCGGACGCGTGAGCCCGTCGCGCTTCACGACCTCGAGGAGCTTGAAAGCCGAGCGAGCGCGGTAGCCTTGCGCGGTGGCCTTGCGCACGTACGGATCGCTCAGATGGCGCTTCAGCCACGCGCTGCTGGATTTGCTCCGAGCCATTGCCTAGACTTCCCAGAATGTCCGGATTGTCCCCCGCCCGCCGCCGCGAGCTGAAGGCCCGCGCGCACGCGCTCGATCCTGTCGTGCTCGTCGGCGGATCCGGGGTGTCTGAGCGGGTCATCGCGGAAATCGACCGCAGCCTGAAGAGTCACGAGCTGGTCAAAGTGCGAGTGAACGACGCAGACCGTTCGATGCGCGAGGCGATGCTCGAGGAGATTTGCCGGAGGACCGGAGCGCAGGCGGTTCAGCACATCGGCAAGACGCTCGTCCTGTTCCGGGAGAACATCGAGGCTCCGCACGCCTCCTGACGGGCTACTCGTACCGGACCTCGAGTACTTCGTATTTCCTCAACCCTCCGGGGGTCTGCACTTCGACCTGGTCGCCGGCGTACTTGCCGATCAGGGCCCGCGCGATCGGCGAGCTGATCGAGATCTTGCCCTGCTTGATATCGGACTCGTCATCCCCGACGATCTGGTAGACGACCGATTCGCCGTCCTTCATGTCCTCCAGCTCCACGGTGGAACCGAACACGCAGCGCCCTTCCGCGTCCAGGAGTTTCGGGTCGATGATTTGCGCGTTGGCCAATTTGGATTCGATTTCCTTGATGCGGCCTTCGATGAAGCTTTGGCGTTCTTTGGCCGCATCGTACTCGGCGTTCTCGGAAAGGTCTCCGTGCGTGCGCGCTTCCGCGATGGCGGCAATCGCATTTGGCCGGTCGACCGATTTCAGGCGCTGCAACTCCTGCCGTAGAAGCCCGGCTCCGGTCGTCGTCAGGGGAATTGTGCTCACGCTTGTATGAAAGACCGGCAGTATTGCGTCGCGCCGCGGCTCGGCGCTTCAATTCGGAAGATTTTGCGGCAGGCTCTGCAATGTGAGCATTTTTCCGCCTAACTTGCAACAGGTTCGAAGGTACGCAGCCCCGCGTGCAGCTCCTGCAGCGAGTACGGTACCAGAGATCCCGTCTGCCGCATGCCCTCACAGGCCGCTCGCGCTCCGGCCACCGTCGTGTAGTAGGTTACCCGTCGTTGCACCGTGCTGGTGCGGATCGAGCGTGAGTCCGAAACCGCGCTGCGTTTTTCCTCGACGGTATTGACCACCAGGCTCACTTCTCCGTTCTTGATCATGTCCACGATGTGGGGCCTGCCTTCGGCTACCTTGTTGACCACGGTCACGGCTATGCCGTGCGCGACGAGAGCCGCCGCCGTTCCCCGGGTAGCAAGCAACCGAAACCCGAGCCTGAGCAGCTCACGCGCCACGTCCACGACCGCCGCTTTGTCGCGGTCTCGGACACTGATGAATGCCGTGCCGGTCTCCGGGAGCTTTGCGCCGGCGCCGAGCTGCGACTTCACAAAGGCCTCCCCGAAGCTCAATCCCACGCCCATCACTTCGCCCGTCGACTTCATTTCCGGTCCGAGAATCGTGTCCACCCCGGGAAACTTGACGAAAGGGAAGACGGCTTCCTTCACCGAGTAGTAGCCGGGAACGGGCGCGGATAGCACCCTCTGCTGGGCGAGGGTCTTTCCCACCATGCAGCGCGCGGCGATCTTCGCAAGCGGTACCCCTGTGGCCTTGCCAACGAAGGGCACGGTGCGCGACGCCCTCGGATTGACTTCGAGAACGTAGATTACATCATGCTCCCCGTCCTTCTGGATCGCGAACTGCACGTTCATGAGGCCGACTACGTTGAGCGCGCGGGCCAGTTCCACCGTCTGCCGGCGCAAGTCCTGCTCGACGCGATCGGTCAAAGAGTGCGGCGGCAGAGAGCAAGCCGAGTCCCCCGAATGCACTCCCGCCTGCTCGATGTGCTCCATGACGCCGCCGATCACGACGAACTCGCCGTCACTGACCGCGTCGACATCCACTTCCGTAGCGTCGCTCAGAAAGCGGTCGAGCAGCACCGGCGAGTCGTTTGACACTTTTACTGCCTCGCGCATATAGCGCTCGAGGTCCTTCTGCTCGTGAACGATTTCCATGGCGCGCCCCCCGAGCACATAGCTCGGCCGCACGAGCAAGGGATAGCCGATTTCCGCCGCCAGACGCAGAGCATCCGCCTCCGCCCGTGCGCTGCGGTTGGGCGGCTGGTTCAATCTGAGACGGGTCAGGAGCTTCTGGAAACGCTCGCGGTCTTCGGCCATGTCGATCATGTCCGGGCTCGTGCCGATGATCGGGACGCCGTTTGCCTCGAGGTCCCGCGCCAGCTTGAGGGGCGTCTGCCCGCCGAACTGGACGATCACCCCGTAGGGCTTTTCCTTGTCGACGATCTCGAGGACGTCTTCCAGCGTCAGCGGCTCGAAGTACAGGCGGTCCGAGGTGTCGTAGTCTGTCGAGACCGTCTCCGGGTTGCAGTTGACCATGATGGTTTCGAAGCCGTCTTCACGCAGCGCGAGCGCGGCGTGAACGCAGCAGTAGTCGAACTCGATTCCCTGCCCGATGCGGTTCGGCCCCCCTCCCAGCACGATGACTTTCCTGCGATCGGTCGGGAGCGCTTCGCACTCCTCCTCGTAGGTGGAATACATGTAGGCCGTTCGTGTGGCGAACTCCGCCGCGCAGGTGTCCACCCGTTTGTACACAGGCCGGATGCCGAAGCGGTGGCGCGCCGCACGGACATCGGCCTCGGTCGAGTTGAACAGGTACGCGAGTCTGCGGTCGGAAAACCCTTTGCGCTTGAGCTCCCGCAAGGTGTCAGGGCCGATCTCTGCCAGCCGCTTGTCGTCCAGTTCCAGCTCCAGATCGACGATCTCCTTGATCTGCGCGAGAAACCATGGATCGATATGCGTCAGCTCGTGCACCTCTTCGAGCGTGAACCCGTTCTCGAAGGCATCGCCCACATACCAAATGCGCTCGGGACCCGGCTCACCGAGCTCCTTCTCGATCCGCTCCCGGTCGGTTGTCTTCTGATTCAAGCCGTCTACGCCGATCTCCAGCCCTCTCAGGGCCTTCTGGAACGATTCCTGGAAGGTCCGGCCGATGGCCATGACCTCGCCCACGGACTTCATCTGCGTGGTCAGCCGGTCATTGGCCTGCGGAAATTTCTCGAAAGCAAAGCGCGGAACCTTGGTCACGATATAGTCGATGGTGGGTTCAAACGAGACGGGCGTAGCGCCGCCGGTAATTTCGTTCTTCAGCTCGTCGAGGGTGTACCCCACGGCAAGCTTCGCCGCCACCTTGGCGATCGGGAAGCCCGTAGCCTTGGACGCCAGGGCCGAGGATCGGGACACGCGCGGATTCATTTCGATCACGAGCATGCGCCCGTCGTGCGGATTGACGGCGAACTGGACGTTGGAGCCGCCGGTATCGACGCCGATCTCGCGGAGCACTGCAATGGCGGCATCGCGCATGATCTGGTATTCCTTGTCGGTCAGCGTCTGAGCGGGTGCAACCGTGATGGAATCGCCCGTGTGCACGCCCATCGGGTCGAGGTTTTCGATCGAGCAGACGATGATGCAGTTGTCCTTGCGATCGCGCACCACCTCCATCTCGAATTCCTTCCAGCCGATCACCGATTCCTCGATGAGCAGTTCCTGCGTGGGCGAAGCCTCGAGCCCTCGTTCGCAGATGGCAAGGAACTCCTCGCGGTTGTAGGCGATCCCGCCGCCCGATCCCCCGAGCGTGAAAGAGGGCCGGATGACTGCCGGAAAGCCGATCGCCGCCTGAACTTGCAGGGCCTCCTCCATCGAGTGCGCGAGCGCCGAGCGCGGGCAGGCGAGCCCGATTCTCTGCATCGCCTGCTTGAATTTCTCGCGGTCCTCGGCCTTGTCGATTGCCTCGCGGCTCGCGCCGATCATCTCGACGCCGTACTTTTCCAGAACGCCGTGCCGGGCAAGGTCAAGCGCACAATTCAGTCCCGTCTGTCCACCCATGGTCGGAAGCAGGGCATCGGGTTGCTCCCGGGCGATGATGGACTCGAGCATCTGCCAGGTGACCGGCTCGATATAGGTGGCATCCACCATCTCCGGGTCGGTCATGATCGTTGCCGGATTCGAGTTGGCCAGGATCACCCTGTAGCCTTCCGACCGCAGCGCCTTGCAGGCTTGCGCGCCCGAGTAGTCGAATTCGCAGGCCTGGCCGATCACGATCGGCCCCGCACCGATGACCAGGATGCTGCTGATGTCGGTTCGCTTAGCCACGCTTGCGCTCTTCCATCATGGATACGAAGCGATCGAAGAGATACCCGATGTCGTGGGGCCCCGGACTCGCCTCCGGGTGCCCCTGGAAGCAGAATGCCGGCTGGTCGGTGCGCGCAAGGCCCTGCAAGCTGCCGTCGAACAGGGAAACATGGGTCGGTTTCAGATTCGGCGGCAGCGTGCGCGAATCGACGGCGAAACCGTGGTTCTGGCTGGTAATGACCACCCCTCCGCTTTCCAAGTCCTTTACGGGATGGTTGGCACCGTGATGGCCGAATTTCATCTTCACGGTCTTGGCGCCCGACGCGAGCCCCATCAACTGGTGGCCCAAGCAAATGCCGAACGTAGGGACGCCCTTTTCGATGATTTCAGCGATTGCGCGTATGGCGTACTCGCAAGGCTCTGGATCGCCGGGACCGTTGGACAGGAACACGCCGTCGGGCTGGAGGGCGAGCGCCTCACGGGCGGGCGCCTGCGCGGGCAATACCGTGACGCGGCAGCCTCGGTCGACCAGCATGCGCAGGATGTTGCGCTTCACCCCATAGTCGTAGGCAACGACGTGAAAGCGCGCTGTCGTCACGCCTTTGGCGTAGCCCGTGCCGAGCCGCCAGCCTCCTTCCACCCACTCGTACCGCTTGGGGGTGGTCACCACCTTGGCGAGATCCATTCCGGCAAGCCCCGGGAAGGCGCGCGCCGCTGCGAGCGCCTTCCCGGCGTCCGAGGATCCGGCCACGATGGCGCCATTCTGGGCGCCCTTCTCGCGCAGAATGCGGGTAAGGCGTCGCGTGTCGATTCCGGCAATGGCAACGACCTTGTTCTCCACGAGAAAATCAGCCAGCCGCTGCTCCGCACGCCAGTTCGATGCGGCTGCCGACAGGTCGCGGATCACCAACCCTGCCGCGAATACCTGGGCGGATTCCATGTCCTCCCGGTTGGTTCCAGTATTGCCGATGTGCGGGTGAGTCAGGGTGACGATCTGCCGGCAATATGACGGATCGGTCAGGATTTCCTCATACCCGGTGATTGCGGTATTGAATACAACCTCGCCGGTGGCGAGGCCTGCTGCGCCGACGGAGGAACCGCGAAAGATCGA
>DATBLP010000069.1:0-25090 GCA_036555245.1 Burkholderiales bacterium | reverse complement strand
GTACGGCGGCCAGCGACTGGTCGCAGCGGTCAATAGACCTCCGGCACATACATCTCCGCTGGCACAGGCCCGCGGATGTAGTCGGCGTGCCGAACGCGGCTGGGCAGCTTGATCGGCGCGTGCGCGACTTCGCCATATGGGACCTGGCTCAGCAGATGATGGATGCAGTTGAGCCGCGCTTTCTTCTTGTCCACCGCCTGTACGACCCACCAGCGCGCCTCGGGAATGTGCGTGCGATCGAGCATGATCTCCTTTGCCTTGGTGTAGTCTTCCCAGCGACGCCGCGATTCAAGGTCCATCGGGCTGAGCTTCCACTGCTTGAGCCGGTCGTGGATGCGGCAGCTGAACCGGAATTCCTGCTCCTCGTCGGTGATGGAGAACCAGTACTTCATCAGCTGGATACCCGAACGTACCAGCATCCGCTCGAACTCCGGCACCGTGCGAAAGAACTCTTCGTACTGCTCCTCCGTACAGAAACCCATCACGCGCTCGACGCCGGCGCGGTTGTACCAGCTGCGGTCGAACAGCACCATTTCCCCGGCTGCGGGCAGGTGCGCGACATAGCGCTGGAAGTACCATTGCGTGCGCTCCCGATCGTTCGGCGCCGGCAGGGCTGCGACGCGGCACACGCGCGGGTTGAGCCGCTGCGTAATGCGCTTGATCACGCCGCCCTTGCCGGCCGCGTCGCGGCCCTCGAACAGGATCACGAGCTTGTGCCCGCGGTGCACGACCCAATCCTGCAGTTTGACGAGCTCGCCCTGAAGCCGGAAAAGCTCCTTGAAATAGTGAAGCCGCCATTCGCGGTCCTTCGCCGTCTCGGCGAATCCACCCGGCAGCTTGACGCGCTCTGCGACGCCCGGCGGCACGCGGTCGTCGAGCTCCATCTCGAGTTCTTCGTCGAAACTGTCGAGCGTATCCTCGTATATCCGGCGGAAGGCTTCGTCATGGGGCAACGAATTCGAGGTCATGAGGGCTCCTGGAGGATGAGTCACCGGACTGCGCGCGATGTGCTTTCATCGCGCCGCCGCCGAAACCACGTGGATGCGTCCTAGAGGAGACCGTCCATCCTGCGCAGCCGCTCGGCCATCACCTTCATGATCTGCAGGGCGAAGTGTGGAGTTTGCTGAACCATGAAGCTGAAGCGCTTCTCCGAGATAGGCACGAGTGCGCAGTCGGTCTTTGCCGTTGCCGTCGCGATTCTGGGCGCGTGCTCGATCAGCGCCATCTCGCCGAGCACGCCGCCGGGCCCGAGGGTCTCGACGAGCCGATCCCTGACCCGCAGCTCTACCTCGCCGTCATGCACCACGTACATGAGGCTGCCGGTGTCACCCTCCCGGAAGATGGTCTCGCCGGTGAGAAATGAGACGAACTCGGCGTCTTCCGCGCGGAATAGATCGACGGTGGCCATGCTTCCTCCCTGGATGTGACAGGGAGGTTACGTCGGATGTGTTGCAGTTTGGTTACGGAAGCGCAACCATATGCAACCCAGCTCTTACGCGGCGATGAACCGACGATGAAGCTTCCGTAACAGGCACGGTGCGCGACGAATCCGGCCGTGCGGCTCGGAAAACGCGTAAAGCAATTCTAGGAAACGCAACTGCAAGCTTCCATTCACACCGTTGTAAGACCACGCATCTGATCTTGCGCGATGCTCGGCCGGAACTGTGCTGGTTCGAGCTTGCGGACGCGTATGCCCGGAGGGGTAGGCGTTTCGACTTGGATTTCGCAGTCGCGCTCCGCCGTCAGTTGCGCGGGCCGATCCAGTCGTCGGCTCGAAAGATATCCACAAATTCTGTGCATAGCCTGTGAACACTTCGCCGTTCCCGGGCTGCATGCTGCGGGAAATGGGTCCTCAGACCGGACTGATTAAGGAGTGTGCACGGCTTCAGTGCCAGGCCTTGCGAAAGCTCTTCCAGTCGGCGAGCAGGCGCTCTCCCACCTCCTCGACCACACGCAGCAGCTCGCTTCGCCACTTCGCTCCGCGGGCGAAGGCGATGAGTTGGTCAGCAGTGGCCGATCCATCCCTTCCGCTTGAGCGGAGCTGGCCCCAAGCGACAATCTCACCGATGGCGTGGAAGAGCTGCTCGAGGCGCTTCGGCTTCCCGCCCCAGTTCGCAAGGTAGATCTTGTCGGAGGTCGGCTGCAGCTCCTTCATCACGAAAGACTTTCCGCCGATCCGCACCCCTTGCAGGAACGCCGGCGGGATCGCCTGCAGTCGCCTCTGCACGGAAACAACCCGGTCGGCTTCGCTCTTCCAGCGCGGCTGTTTGAGCCGGAGGTACGGCAGGATGGCGGGTTCCGGTTCGTGCTTGAGGTCGATGAGATAGTTGCCATCCGGTGAGCCCTTGCCGCGCACCAGGACCACGTAACGCTCCAGCCCCAGGCTTCCCAGCCCTGCAATCCGCTGCGCGACCGCGATCGGCCTGAAGAACTTCCGATCCCGTTGTCGCCGGGCGAAGTCCTTCATGAACCTGAGGATGCGCCTGCGCCGTGCGCCCGGGGCGCGCAGCATCCGGTTGCCGTCGATCAGCAGCTTGCGTTTCCTCTCCTTGCGGACGGTACGTTCGTCCAGGAAATCCCTGCGACTGCGCTTGCGCACCGTTTCGATCAATTCAAGAATCATGCCGCTCGCGGTCTCCCGCTCGATCCAGCGCGCTTCTCCTGCGGCGAGCGCCTCGCCATAGGCCTCGATGAAGCGCTGGGCGAGCCCCAGGCGCGCCGGCCGCTTGACGCCAAGCGACTTCGCGCCGATCAGGATGCTGGTCGCAAGCCGCAAGACGTCCCAGGTGCAGGGGGTGAGCGCGGCCTCGTCGAAATCGCCGACGTCGAAATACACCTGGCGGTTGTCGCCCTTGTACGTGCCCAGGTTTTCCAGGTGCAGATCGCCGCAGCTCCACGCCGCCGGCGCGGCGCGCAGCAGCGGGTGCGGCGGAAGACTTGCGTAGAAAAGGTGGGCACTGCCGCGCAAGAATTCGAACGGATTGTCCCGCATCGCCCGGTACTTGCGCCTGAGCAGCGCGGGATCGCGGCCGCGGTCGAAAGTTTCGACGCGTACGAGGAGTGCTGCTTGCCTATCCTTCGCTCGCCTGGCGTTCTTCACCTCAATCGCACAGCAGGGTCTCGCCGGCGCGCACCCGGTCGCCCGGCCGCACGTGCACGTTCATTCCCTCGCGCCAAGGCAGGACCACGTCCACCTGGGAACCGATTCGGATCATGCCGAAGATTGCCCCTCTCTCCACGGCTTGGCCGGGCTTCACATAGGAATCGATTCCGGCAACCGTCCTCGCCGCGATTTGCACGACATAGCACGAAAGCGCGGCGTCTCCGTTGATCTTGGTGACGGTGCGCTCGTTCTGCACGATGTGCCCGGCTCCCTCGTAATAGGGTTCGCGCCGGCGAAGGAGGCGCCAGTGCATGGGCCCCATGTGCAGATTGGGTCCCCGCCCGGGGTGATGGCGGATGAACTCCACGGTGCCCGAAATCGGCGCCCGGTTGTAATGCACGTCGAACGGGCTCATGAAAACGCCCACCAGGAGCTTGGGATGGCTTTCGTCTTCGTGGAGGATGTCGGAGAGCTTTGCGGAAAGGCCTTGCTTGATGCTGATGACCGGCTCGCCGGGCTCGACCTTTCGCACGTAGACCACGGTGCCATCGGCGGCCGAGACGACGCCTTTCCCCGACGGGACGGCGCGGACCGGGTTCCGGAAGAACCAGACGCGGCGCCAGAAGAGGTATCCCGCAGCGGCAGCCAGCGCGGCGATCAGGACTGCGGCGGCGACTCCAGGCATTTCCACGCCTCGTCCACGAGGACACGCACGACGGCGACACCCGATGAAAAGGGGAAATCCACGAACTCGAAAGCGTTCTTGCTGCGCTTGACGTTCTTCAGCCAGCGCTTCACGCCGGCGTGGCGCACCATCTCTCGAATGTAGATATTGGTATCGTGCAGCAGCAGGTACGCATTCCGGCGCGCCTGTCGCAGCGTGGACAGGAAATCTTGCCTCACATCGTCATAGGCGTGGCTGCCGTCGATGAACGCGAGGTCGATTTCGGGAAGCTTCCATTCGCCGTATCGGGCGAAAAACTCTTCGCTCCTCATCCGGTAGTGCGTCAGCAAGTGCTCGACCCCGAAGCGGGCGAAGTGCCGCTCCACCTTTTCCGGATCGTCCCACTGCGAGGTGCCGCCGACGGTTTTGAGAGGCCCGTCGCTGAGCACCGAATACGAAGGATCGACGAAGGAGAGACGCCCTTTCGCGTTGTCCCTGAGACCGAGGCCGAGGCACACCACGCTGAAGCCGAAACCCGAGCCGATGACCAGGACGTGTTTTGGCCGCAGCGCCCGCACGAGCGCGTAATAAAGGAAACCGAAGCCTAGATTCAGCTCTTGCGAATTCTCGTGGTGTCCGAGAGGCCGTGCGTGGCGGAGGATGCCGCGAATGACTTCAGCGGAGAGGCCAAAACGCGTGGAAGGGGGTGACTGATCCGGTGCGTGCCCCGGCGAGCGCAACAGGCTTGCAATCGCCATCCGTTCTCCTTTCCTGTGGACGACCGGTCACGAATTTACGACTGTTTTGTTGCATATTTCTTTCCGAAATCCACCCAGGCTCGGAAGCAGCGCCGCAAAGAATCTGCAAACTTCCCGTCATGCCGATGTAAAGGAGTGCACCTAATGTTCGACTTCAATTTGCGTACGCAGCCTGCGGAGGTTGCAAGATGAATTCGACAGACCCGCGACCGAAGAGCCACGGCCAGTTCCCCAACGGATCGGGGGAAGGCGCGGTTGCGTTCCTCGGTAACGAAAGCAACAGGCCACGCATTGAGCTCAATCGCTTCAACGATTCCGTAATGGCCCTGCAACAATCGCGGGATAAGCTGAGTGCTGGGCCTCGCTCCGACGCCGTCACTTCCTCCTCCTCAATTGCCCGCCTTTCCTCGGCGGGCTTTTTTTTGGATTCCGTAACCCGCGATTCCCGACACGCGACCCATCTGGCCGAGGTCAGGCCTCCGACGCCCGGGGCTGCCGGCCGAGGCACGGCGATTCGAGTCCGCTCGATATTCCTGTCGGACATTCACCTCGGGTCACGCCCCTGCAAAGCGACACGCCTGCTTGAATTTCTCAAGCAGTACGAGTCGGAGACCATATTTCTGCTCGGCGACATCGTCGATTTCTGGTCGCTCAGGCGCAGCGTGTACTGGCCTGCAAGCCACAACACGGTGGTGCAAAAGCTGCTGCGGCTCGCGCGGCGTGGCGTGCGAATCTTCTACATTCCCGGCAACCACGATGAGGCGCTGCGCGATTACCTGGACGCATCGTTCGGAAACATCCGGCTCGAGAAGGAGCACGTTCACGTCGCGGCCGACGGGAAACGCTACGCGCTTCTGCACGGAGACCAGTACGACCAGGTGACGACCTGCGCACGCTGGGTCTCGATGCTGGGCGACGCCTCGTACAACCTGCTCGTGGATCTGAACGTCGTCCTGTCTTGGGTACGGCGCAAACTGGGCGTAGGCGGCCACTGGTCGCTCGCCGACTACGCGAAGCGCAACATTCAGGGCGCGGCCAGTTTTATATCGGGATTCGAGCACGCGGTCGCGAGACACGGCGAAGCGCTCGGCGCCGACGGCGTGATATGCGGGCACATCCATACGCCGGCCGTCAAGCGGCTGGGCGGCATTGCCTATCTGAACTGCGGCGACTGGGTGGACAGCTGCACCGCAATAGTCGAGAACCTCGACGGAGATATGGAGCTCGTCCGTCAAACGGCTTCGAGCGGAACAAGCGGGCACGCTAATCGGTTCGCCGACGTGCTCGCCGGCTGAGCGCAGCAGCGGCCTTGGATTCCTCACTCTCCGCCGTAGTAGCGACTTGCTCGGCGACGCTACCCACTTGCCACTCTGCGACTATCCCCCTGCTATCGTTCTGCTAACCGCCTGCCCATCGCCCTCCCTGGTTTCATCGATCCTTGACCAAACCTTCACATATCCGTCACATGCCGCTGCGACACTTCGGCGCCATGTCGGAGGAGGCATTCGCCGCCGAAATTTCCGACCGCGATGCAGATCGGGCCCCCCCAAGTCGCATCCGCGTCGCGGTCGTCACCGAAACCTATCCGCCCGAGATCAACGGAGTCGCGCGCACCGTCGGGCTGACGGTCGACTGGCTGCTCGCGCGCGGACACACGGTCGAGCTGGTCCGGCCGCGACAGCGCCGGGAACCCGTCCGCGCTCCGCACCCCGGGCTGCACGAAACGCTCACCTTGGGCGCCGTCGTTCCGGGGTGGCAGGTGCAGTTGGGCTTTGCTCCGCCGGGCAGGCTCGCCGCGCGCTGGCGCCTAGCGCGGCCCGACCTGGTGCACGTCGTCACCGAGGGGCCGCTCGGCTGGGCTGCGGTATCGGCCGCGGGCGCGCTCGGTATTCCCCTGAGCTCGGACTTCCATACCAATTTCCACGTCTATAGCGGGCACTACGGATTCCCCTGGATGCGGGGCGCCGTCGCGGGCTACCTCAGGCGGCTTCACAACCGTACCGCCTGCACGCTGGTACCGACGGAACAGCTGAAGTCGGAACTCGATCACCTGGGCATCGAACGCCTGCGCATCGCCGGCCGAGGCGTGGATCCTGATCTGTTCAACCCCGCGCGGCGCAGCGCCGGACTCCGGCGCCAGTGGAACTGCCAGGGAGACGAACTGGTGGTGATCTCGGTTGGCCGCCTCGCTCCGGAGAAGGGGCTCGGGCTGTTCGCGAGCGCCGCGCGGTCGATGCAGGCGATAGACCCTACCATACGCGTGGTGGTGGTCGGCGAGGGGCCGCGGCGGGCCTCGCTCGAAAGGCACAATCCCGGCTTTCACTTCGTGGGTGCGCGCGTCGACGAGGACCTCGCCGCACACTACGCGTCGGCGGACGTCTTCCTGTTCCCGAGCACGACCGAGACCTTCGGCAACGTCGTGCTCGAGGCGATGGCGAGCGGCCTGGCGGTGGTGGCCTACGACGACGCGGCCGCCCGCCAGCACATAGTCCACGCGGTGAGCGGTTTGCTCGCCCCTCGCGGAAATTCCCATCTGTTCACGCATCTCGCCGCGCTGCTCGCGCACGACCCCACGCTGCGGCTCGCGCTCGGCCGCGAGGCCCGGCGCGTGTCAAAGGAGCTGCCCTGGGAGCGGAAGTTTCCCGAGCTTGAGGCCGCGCTGCTCGAGACGGCCTCGCATCCGGCGGCCGGACAGGACACCCTGGTGGAAGCGGCCAGCGGAAGTGATTACAGACTCAAGCGCAGTCTGAAGTAGGCCTTCCTCGGCCATGCGGTCATACGGTCTGGCCGACAAATGGGGTCTGCACGGCACCGAGACGCAGGCGCCCGTCACGAATGAGACATCGGTCTGTCATGGTTCGGTCATGCAGCGCGGCTAGTCTCCGCGCCGCGAGACACAACCGCAACCGGTCCGGTGGAGTTCGATAACCTCATCCGCGAGTATGGCTACCTGGCGATTCTGGTCGGAACCTTCTTTGAAGGCGAAACCATCGTGCTCCTGGCCGGAGCCGCGGCGCACTTCGGCTACCTCGAGCTGCACTGGATCATCGCGACCGCGCTCACGGGGAGTATCGCCGGCGACCAGCTCTGGTATACCCTCGGGCGCCGCTGGGGACCCAGGATCATTTCCTTGCGCCGCTCCTGGCAGGAGCGCGCGGTTCGCGTCCATCACCACCTGCGCCGCCATCAGGACTGGCTTATTCTCAGCTTCCGTTACTACTACGGGCTGCGCAGCATTACGCCCTTCGCGATTGGCTCGGCGCAAGTGCCGAAGCTGCGCTTCTTCGTTCTCAACTTCATCGGCGCAGTTCTCTGGAGCATAAGCTTCGGCTTCGCGGGTTACTTCCTCGGCGAGGCAACCGACTACCTGATCGAGGACTTCAAGCGTTACGGCCTGTACGCGCTCGGCGGAGTCATCCTCATTGCGATCGCGATCTTGTTCGCGAGGCGAATGCGCCACCGCTCCAAGACTGCACTGTAGCGCGCGAAGCGAGGATCTCCCGTCCCCGGGTGGCAGGCGTAGCTCCGTCTGCGGCAGGCGCGTGCTTTGACTACGGCCTATGCGCCCCGGCTCCGTGCCGGTCAATGCGGGTTGATACCGAACATGCCCGTGCATTAATACGGATTTGTGACGAGTAAGCCGGCGGTCCGAACAAGACATCTGCAAATCGCCCGCTTCAGCTCGTTTACCGTCTCCGTCATATTTTGGTCACGGAAAGGTAGTACATGTACGGCTGGATGTATGTTTTATTACCCAAAGGAGATCGGATGCGCAGCTTTCTCAGAACTCTCGCCGTGCAACGCTGGGACGACCACCGCTACTATCATCACAGCCGCATCAATCAGTCTTTGCATCTGCTGAGCGCGCTCAGCTTCCTGGGCTCTTACGCGCTGCTGTTTACCAATCCGGTCGCGGCCGGGCTGCTTGGCTGGCTGGTTGCGATGGTCAGCCGCCAAGTCGGGCACTTCTTCTTCGAGCCGAAAGATTACGACCGGGTGAACCAGGCCACCCACGAGTACAAGGAAAAGATCAAAGTAGGCTACAACCTCCGACGCAAGGCGGTCCTGCTGGCGATCTGGGCGCTCTCGCCGCTGGTTCTTTACCTCGATCCGACGCTGTTCGGTATCTTCCAGCCCCATGTAGGCCTGGACGAATTCATACACCATATGTCCCTCATGTGGATCGCCATCGGCTTCGGCGGCCTGATCTTTCGCACGGTGCACCTGTTCTTCCTGAAAGACACGCAGACCGGGCTGGTATGGCTGACCAAGATCCTCACGGATCCTTTCCACGACATCAAGCTCTATCACAAGGCGCCGCTCTATTTGATGCGCGGTGAACTGATCGATCCGATGGGGTCGAAGCAGCACGCTTGAGGCGGCCGGCCCACGCGGATCCTTCGCGCGCTCGTCCGCGCGGAGGACGGGGGCAACGGCGCTTAGAAGCGATGCGCGATCAGCTCCCGCAGTATGCGACGCCTGATCGATTTGTTGCTCAGCCCGGCACCCGACCACCACCAGCCGTCCTGCTGCATGGACCGCGCGGCGCTCACGAACCGATCGGCAACCGCTTCGAAATCGGGCTCCGTATAATTGAGGCTGAAGATAAGGCGCCCGGTTCCCACCCAGCTCAGTGCCAGGCCCTCGGCGCGCAGGTAGTATTGGAGCATCCAGTTGTAGCGCGACGGCTGCGTGTAGCACACCGTCCAGATGGAAGACAGATTGGCCACCTGCACCGGCAGGCCTGCGTCGCGCAGACGCCGGTTGAGTCTTTGCGCCCGGCCGTCCCACACCTCGTCGAGCTTGTGGTAAAGCTTGCGGATCTCCGGGGTGTCGAGACGCCGCAGGAACTCGTGCATCGCCGCCATTACGTAGGGATGGGAGTTGAACGTGCCGCGGGCAAAGCAGATGTCCGCCGGACGGCCCTCGCGGAACCGCTTCATCAGGTCGTGGCGACCGCATACGACGCCGACCGGCAGGCCACCGCCGAGCGTCTTGCCGTAGGTGACCATGTCGGCCCGCACCCCGAAATACTCCTGCGCCCCCCCGGGCGCGAGACGAAAGCCGACGAAGACCTCGTCGAAAATCAGCGCGATGTTCCGCTCGCTGCAGACGGCGCGCAGCGCTTTCAGCCAGGCGGCGTACGCCTCCCTGTCGAAAAACGCGCTTCGCGAACTATCGACCAGCGAGGAATCGCCCGGTGCATTCCTGTTCGGATGCAGCGCCTGCAGCGGATTCACCAGCACGCAGGCGATGTCGCGGCGCTTTCGCAGCACCCGCAAGCTGTCGTCGTCCAGATCCTTCAAGGTATAGGTTTCGCGCGCCGGCACCGGGTTGCCGACACCCGGCTGCACGTCTCCCCACCAGCCGTGATAGGCCCCGCAGAAGCGCACCAGGTGCGAGCGCCGCGTGTGGTAGCGCGCCAGCCGCACCGCCTGCATGACCGCTTCGGTGCCGGACATGTGGAACGACACCTCGTCGAGCCCGGAGATCTCCTTCAGCCGGTTCACGTTGTCGGCGACGACCGGGTGATAGACGCCGAGCACCGGGCCGAGCTCCCGCGCGCGCTCGCCGGCGCGCGCCAGGCACTCCTTGTAGAAATCGACGCCGAAGAGGTTCACGCCGTAGGAGCCGGTCAGATCGTACAGGGGGTTGCCATCGAGATCGGTGAGGGTCACGCCGGCAGACGATCGGGCAAATCCACCCGCCTTGAGATGCCGGCGCACGAAACCGCTGTACTGGAAGGGCACCCGGTAGGCGCCGGTGAATTGCAGGTCGGAAATGCTGTCCTCGACCTCCGCGGTGAGTCTCGCCGTGCTGGCAAAGCGTTCGCGATAGAGCTCGGCAAGCCGCATGAAGCCTGCGCAGCGGCGTGCGGCGATCTCGTCGGGCGCATCGTCGGAGCGGAAGAAATGGGCGTCGTCGTACTCGTAAAAGGGCAAGAGCGCAGCGATCCTCCGCGCCATCCGGGAATGCCCGGAGAGCGACGGATGCTTCGCCTTGGAGAGCTCCAGCCGCATCTTCAGTCCGGGCAGCAGCACCGCAAGTGCGACCGCGCCCAAGGCATACAGGACAAATGTCTCGTTCACGGAATTCATGAACCGCAGGCTTACCCGAGCCTCATTACAGCGCGATGACAGTGCGATCCCTCATCTCGAAAATCGTCCTGCAGGAAGACCTCAATTTCCTGCTGACCAACCGCATTCCGCGGCAGCTGCTGACGCGCTTCATGGGCTGGTTCAGCCGGGTCGAGCAGCCGCTGGTGCGCGATCTTTCTATCGCCGTCTGGCAACTCTTCGCCGACCTGGACCTGAACGAAGCAAGAGAAACCCGATTCAAGAGCATGCACGACTGCTTCATCCGGCAACTCAGGGAAGGCGCCCGGCCGGTCGACCCCGATCCCGCAGTACTGGTGAGTCCCTGCGACGCCATCGTCGGCGCCTGCGGCCGGATCGAAAACACTGAGCTGATCCAGGCGAAGGGCTTTCGCTACACGCTGCTCGACCTGCTCGTCGATCCGGCGCTGGCGCGCGTCTACCGCGACGGGTGCTACGTCACCCTGCGAATCAGCTCCAGCATGTACCACCGCTTCCATGCGCCTCACGACTGCCAGGTCGAGCAGGTGACCTACATCTCCGGCGATACCTGGAACGTGAACCCGATCGCGCTCCAGCGCGTAGAAAAGCTGTTCTGCAAGAACGAAAGAGCGCTGATCCACACCAGGCTGGAAGCGACCGGGCACCTCATCGCCATGGTGCCGGTCGCGGCGGTGCTCGTCGCCAGTATCCGCCTGCATTTTCTGGACGTACTGCTGCATCTCAAGTATCGCGGCGCCAATGTGATGAAGTGCGACGCCCGTGTGCGCAAGGGCGAGGAGATAGGATGGTTTCAGCATGGATCAACCATCATTGTTTTTGCGCCCGAAGGCTTCACACTGTGCGGGAACGTGCGCCCGGGCACGGTCATCCGCGTGGGGCAGCCGCTGTTGCGGCTCCCGTGACAGGGGGCTCATGCTTTTTGCGCGACCTGTCGATCCAACCCGCCACATGGGGAAGTGAAATACTGAGCCAGACGGCGACCGTGAAGTAGAGCGTCATCCACGGGACTTCCTCGCGCCAGACGCCCCAGTCGAAACTGACGACACACGGCCGCGACGCATCCACAAACCCCTGAATCAAGGACAGGTACCCCACCCCGGCCGTTCGATCCGCGTTCCAGCGAGACCAGTACATCGGCACATCGACGCTGGCCATGAACGCGATATAGCCGAAGGCGAAAACCATCATTGCGGCCAGGAAGTGGTGCCGTCGGCGGTCGCCGTTCGGCCATAGAGAAGCAAGACTCGCGAGCAACAGCGCGCCGGAAAACGTCCAGATGGAATTTTCAATCACATGCCCGAGATAATTCGTCGACAAGACTGCGTACCACGACGCGCCTTCGGCGAGGACGATGAGCGGAACCAGCAGCAAGGACACTATCACCGTAAATCTATTGTCCGCGTCGCTGCCGAGGTGGTGGAGCAGCAGCGTGCACTGTGCGATGAAACACAGTTCAGCCAGCGTTGCCACGCTGCGGCCCACCACCATGCTCGACAGCCAGGACTCCAGCAGGCAGATGCGTTCCACGTCAATCCTCGGCAAGAACGATCGGAACGCACACCCCGCAACGTAGCCAGCTGACAGCCACAATAACAGCCGTCGGTGTCGGTAGCCTGCGGCGGAAAACCGATTGCGATGACGTGCCAAAGCCCTGGCGGACACGACCCAGGCAGAGATGTTCAGTGCCGCGACGATGCACAGAACAACCCACCAGATATGCACGGCCGTTGTCATGACTTGACTCCCTGTTTGCTGCCGATTCGCGACACGATCGTCCGCGTGGGCCAGCCGCTCTTGCGGCTGCCCCGAATCACTTCGCCAGACCGGGCAGCCACGTGGACAGCTCCGGCATGTAGGTGATTACGAGAACGCCCATGGCCAGCATGGCCAGGGCAGGCACTACGGAGCGGATGACTTCGCTTACCGGCTTCCCGAAGCGGTAGGAAGCGAAGTACAAGTTCATGCCCACCGGAGGCAGGAGAAACCCCAGTTCCATGTTGGCGAGAAAGATGATGCCCAGGTGCAGAGGGTCGATTCCGAACGACAGCCCGATGGGCACGAGCAGCGGCGTGACGACAATGATCGCCGAAAAGATGTCCATGAAGGCGCCGACGAGCAGCAGCAGAAAATTCATCGCCAGCAGGAATACCCAGGGCGAGGCAATGGTGGCCCGCACCCATTCGGCGGCTTTGTCGGGAATCTGCGCGTCGAACAAGTAGTTGGTGAAACCGAGCGCCATGCCCAGTATGAGGATGATGCCGCCGACCAGAAGGCCGCATTCGGTCATCACCCTCGGCACATCGCGCGCGACGGACAGATCGCGGTAGATCGCCACCTCCACCACGAAGGCGTAGAAGGCCGTCAGAGCCGCGGTCTCGGTGGGGGTGACGTACCCGCTGACCAGGCCACCGAGGGTCACGAGGGGTATGGCCAGTTCCCACTTCGCGTCCCACAACGCCGCGCGCGCCTCGTTCCAGTCGAAAGCAATCGACTCGGCGTCCCTGGGCTGCCTGTGAACGCCGAGCCAGGCAAGCAGGGCGGTCATCACCGCCGCCGGCAGCAGCGCCGCGAGGAACATGGCTTCGATCGGCTGCCGGGCAATGATGGCGTAAAGGATCAGCGGCAGCGAGGGCGGCAGCAGGACCCCCAGCGAGCAGCTGCTCGTGATGAGCCCGATGCCCGCGCGATGCGGATATTGCACGCCGAGCAGAAGCGGCATCAGCAGGCCGCCCAGGGCAACGATGGTCACACCGGAGGCGCCGGTAAAGGATGTGAAGAAGCCGGTGAGCAATACCGTCACCAGGGCCGCGCCGCCACGGAAGCTGCCGAACAGGGCCCTGAACACGCGAATGAAGCGGCGCGGCGCGCCGCCTTCGGCAAGAAAATAGCCCGCGAGGGTGAAAAGCGGGATGGCCGGCAGCGAGGAGTTGACGGTGAGGCGGTAGTGATTCAAGGGAACGGTGGCGATAGGCAGGTCTGCCCCGGCGAAAAGCACCAGCGCCACACCGCCGAGCACGATGTATACCGGCGCGCCCAGGGCAGCGGCCAGGAGAACCAGGGCAAGTCCCGGCGCCACCAGCGCGCCTGGGTCGGCACCGACTCGCGCGGCGATGAAGGCAAGAAGCGCGGCGAGAACCGCCGTCGCCGCGCGCAAGGCGAGGCCCTCGGCCGCGCGGATCACCAACCGACATGCGATGACGGCGAAACCGAGCGGCATGACCGCCTGGACCGCCCACAGCGGAATGCGATAGGCGAGGAAGCCTCCGCCTTCGCGTTCGGCAAGCGCGAAGTCGCGGCTGGCGACGAACAGAAAACCTGTGACCGCGACGGCCACCGCGGCGGCAAACATGCGCGCGAGCCCGCGCGCGCCGGGCGGAAGAATGCCCCCGATGCTGGAGAGCGCCAACAGGCGGGCTTCACGGGCTGCCACACCCGCGCCCAGCATGCCTACCACGAGGACCAAGTGCTGCACGATCGTCGCGGCGCTGGCGATGCCAATGCCGAACGCGCCGCGCAGGACAATTTCCGCGAGCGGCAGCAGCATCATTGCGCCGAGAACCAGGGACAGCGCCACGTCCTCGGCGCGGTGCAGCATCTCCCAAAAGCCTCGGCTCTGCGCGTGCTTGCCCGGGCTGAGGGGGATAGGAGTCTGCGTCAAGCGGGGATCACTTAGCGCCGCGGGCGCGATACTCGGCGAGCAGCCGCCTCACCTCGTCGAAGGTTTCCGCCGGCACCAGGGTCCCGCGGATGCTGGGGTAGATGCCTTCCGCGAATTTTCGCCATTCGGCCTTCAGCGCGGGAGAGAGCTTGGTGACCTGAAGTCCGCGCTTCTGCATGGCTGCGACGGCCTCGTCGACTTCCGCCCGCGCCTTGGCGCGCATCTGGGCGCCGGTCTTCACCGCCATCGCGCGCAAGGCTTCACGACCCGCGGGACTCATGGCATCCCAGGCCTTTGCCGTCACCACCAGCGCGCCCACGATGGGCGCCCAGTTCAGGTCGAGCATGTGCGGCGCAGGCCCGTTGAGCTGGGCCGCCAGGGCGTAATAGGGAGTCGCCGGCACCGCGTTGATGAGGCCCGTTTGCAGGGCCGGAAGCATGTCGGCAGTTTCAAGGGACACGGGCTGGTAACCCAGGGCCTTCATGATCTGCATCTGCTCGGGTTCGCCCGCCCATGCGAACATCTTCATGTGCTTGTAGTCTTCCGGACGACTCGCAGGCTCGTGCGAGAAGAATCGCACCCAGCCGGCGTCGCCCCACAAGAGCACCACGAAACCCTTTTCCAGAAACTTCTTCTCCAGCGCTGGCCGCATCTTCTCGCGCACATAATCCACCTCTTCCCAGCCGCGGAACATGAGAGGCAGATTCTGCAAGGCGGAGACTGCAGGATCGATTTCGCGCAGCCCGACCACGGTGATCAGGCCGGCGTTCAACTGGCCGATGCGCATGCGCTTCACCGTGTCGGTTTCACCCCCCTGGCTGCCGTCGGGGTACACGGTAAAGGTGGAGCCGTCGTTCTGAGCTTTCTTCCAGACCTCCCCCATTTCCAGAAGAGTCCGGTGGTAGAGAGAATTCTTAGGGATCAAAGTCGCGAGGCGTAGCCTGACAGCCTCGGCGGGCGCCGCTCGTGGCGTGAAGAGGGCAAGTACCGCAACAAAGACGATTCCGGTTCGGCGCATCCATTGCATGGCCTTACTCCGTGAACAACTGGTTGGCGCGCTCGAGCAGCCATTTCGCGCGGCGTTGCATGAGGACGTTGGCAAGCCGCCACTCGGGCGCGGCGCCGCGGTCGACGTTCAGGGCTTTCCGCAGCAAGGCCTCGAACTCCTTGCGATTTCGTGTCGGCACCGATACCGCCTCGGCAAGAGAAACATAGGGCGCCGCCTGGCGCCCTCCCGATAGTCCGATGGCACGCCGGTAGTGCTCGCGCGCGCGGGCGGGGTTTCCCCCGGACCCGCCCTGCGCCATTTCGAAGCCGATCATGAAAACATGTAGAGCGCCGGAATCGAAGGACTCTTCCAACGCCAGCGCGCGCTCCATCATGGCGCCGACGAGCGGGACATCGGCCACCGCGTCCGGGTTGTCCGTGGACAGCGCGATCATCGCCGCCCAGGAAGCGCCGGTCCAATACAGCTGTGGCACATCCTCTCTGGTGGTGCCGCTCAGCGCGGCGGCCGCGTTCGTTCTCAGAGCCGCGGTGAATCCAGGGTGTGCAAGTTCGAGACCGCGCAGTCCGTAATCCCGCGCACGAAGGTAGAGATTGCGGGCGCGTTCACGCAGGCGGTAGGCGGCGGCGATGTCCCTGTCCTCGATCTCATCGGCGTCCTGTTGAACGAAGGCGTACGCATACTCTGTGAAACCTCGGGCGGTCGCCGTGAGGAGGCCGCTGTGCTCCGGCCGCTCGGCGAGCACGCTCTCCATGAGCTTCAGGGAAGAAGGTGCGGCGAAGCGGATGAGTTCCAGGTCGTCGTCCGATGCGAACGCAGTGCCGGCGCTGAGCGCGTCGCCGAGACGATCGGCGGCGATCTGGCGAAAAGAGCAGCCGGAGCCAGCAACGACCTGAACCAGCAACAACGTGAAGCGGGCGACGCGGAATACGCGGCCCGCAAACGGGCGGGGAGCGGTAACGCTCAAGGAATTCAGAGATTCTGCGAGTTGGAATTCATTGGCTTCGAGGGTATTCGTGGATTGTTACGCTTCCATTACCGGCCGTTCGACTATGCGCAGACATGCAGTGTCCAGGGCCGACACGGCTGCGGTTTTTCTTAGAGCCGGTCCGGTCTGGGTCGGCAAACCGACCTTGGCCCACGGCTGGTTCCGGCCAACAGCAGTCCCTCAATCACGCGGTCTGCGAACGGGAGGATCGGTTGCAGGGTGGGCAGGCAACAACCCGCGACGCGCAATCAGGGTTTCGGAATGCGCATCGTGCTGATCATCAGGCTGCCCGAGACGGCAAACATCAGCACCAGCGGGTGCAATTGCCAAGGACCCACCATCGCCAACCCGCCCCACAACTGGTCGCCAAGTCGGCCCTGCCAGGCGGCGACAGCAAGGACGAAGACCAACAGCAGGGAGGTCGGGATCGGCGTGCCCTCGTAATACCGGACCTTGCCATCTTCGCCCAATAGCCGTTCGGCCGTCACGTTGTAGCGCGCGAGCCGCGAGACGCCACAGGCCACGAAGTACAGGAGCACGACGCGGTCCCAGAGACCTTGCATGCCCGCTGCATAGGCGATCACGGCCGGCGCCACGCCAAAGGAAATGACATCCGACAACGAATCGAGCTCGCGCCCGAGCGGCGAGGCCTGATGCCGCCAGCGCGCGACCTTGCCGTCGAGCAGGTCAAACACCAGGGCGAGCGGGATCAGGCCGCAGCCGAGCAGTAGATGCCAGCGCTCCGACGGCGTCTGCAGGAACGACATCGCTGCGAACAGGGCGCCGATGCCGCAGCAAGCATTGGCGACAGTGATCCAGTCCGCGAGATGAAAACTGCGGATCATCGAGAATCGGCCATTCATAGGGCTTGGAAGCACAGTGCGTGTAGATCCCGGCCGGCGTTGTAGGTAGCGATGCGTGATCAGCTCAACTTGGGTCACTGCGCTGTGGCTCGCTCGGCCCCCTGACTACGCCACCGCCACTTTACTGGCTGCAGGCTGTCTCGTCATGAACACCCAATGGTAATCGCACGATCTGCGGGTTTTATTACAGAAAAGTTACATGCTCGGAGCAGAAACGTATTGCGCGAAGGATTTGTGGCTCGTAATATTCGAGCTTCATAAATTCACAAAAACGCAACATCGCAGCGACTGGCTGTCACAAGCTAGCAGATCGAGATGCCGTAATAGGGGAGATGCCATAGACCGGCATCTCGGTTATCAAACAGAGTGGGGATCTATGCAAATTGGACGGACTGCATGTTGTCGCCAATCTGTACCGTTGCAAGGCGGACGCACGGTACCTAACTGACGCAGCGAAGCTGCGTCAATTCTGTCACGACTCCATCAACAGGGTCGGGCTGACCATACTCGGTGACCTGTTCCATCAGTTCGAAGGTGGCGGAGTCACGGGCACGGTGGTGCTGGCGGAATCCCATCTGGCCATTCACACGTGGCCTGAGCTGCAAAGCGTCACGGTCGATGTATACGTCTGCAACTACACCCAGGACAACAACTCCAAGGCGCGCCAAGTCGTCGCCGACGTGATGGGGCTGTTTCTTCCTGAGGAGCACGTGCAGCACGACGTGCCCCGCGACAAGCAATTCATGTACGAATGGCTGAACGGGGATTACGGGTTTTTCCTGCGGTCCTCGAAACTCATCGAGTCATCCAAGACCCGATTTCAGGATCTGGAGATTCACGAAACGCCTCAGTTCGGCAAGCTATTACGCCTGGACGGCTGCTTCATGACCTCCGAGCGCGAAGAATTCGTCTACCACGAGACGCTCATGCATACCGCGCTCACCGCGCATCCCGCGCCCAAGCGTGTGCTGGTCATCGGCGGCGGGGACGGCGGAGCGGTTGAGGAGGCCCTCAAGCATCCGTCGGTCGACCAGGTCGTGATGGTTGAGCTGGACGAAAGAGTGGTCGAAGTCGCGAAACAGCACTTCGCGGCGATCCATCGCGGTGTGTTCGACAACCCGAGGCTGCGGCTGCTGATAGACGATGGACTGAAGTACCTGGCCGAGACCAAGGAGAAATTCGATCACATCGCTTTGGACCTGCCCGATCCGATCGGGCCCGCTGCCGCCCTCTACGAGGAATCCTTCTTCCGCGACTGCAAGAAGGCGCTCACCCCTGGGGGGATACTGACCCTGCACATGGGTTCTCCCTGGTCGCGCCCCGACCGGGTCCGGATGCTCTACGGGCGCTTGGCCATGATGTTCAAGATCGCGCGGCCCTACGCGATGTTCATCCCGCTCTACGGAAGCCTCTGGTCGATGTGCGCTTGCTCGGGTTCTGCGGATGTAGCCGCTTTGAGCGCCGCGGAGATCGATACGCGCGTGGCCAATCGGGGGCTTTCTCACCTGCAATACTACAACGGCGCCATCCATCAAGCCCTATTCGCCCTGCCGAACTTCATGCGCGAGCTCACGGTAAACGCCGTGCCCAAGCCCAGACTGGTGGCATCAAAGAAACGCGCCTGAGCTGAACGAATCGTCGCTGAGCGGGACGGCTGATGCAGCAGCCTTGGATTCCCTACTTTCCGCCGGTGCGCGGGATTCCGTGACCGCATACACAAGATTCAAGCTTGACCCCACCTGGGAAACCATCGCGCGCCTGCTCGCACGCCTGCGCTCGAGCGCCGAATCTACGCATTTCACGCGCGAACGGCTGGCGGCGCACGAGAAGACCGACGTTGCCGCTGCACAGGCGGCGCTCGCCCGGCTCGACGAGTGCGAGTGCTTCTCGCGATCGAAGTCCCGAGAGGATCGTGAGCGATGACCTCCGCCGCGCACGCCTTCCACGCCGTCGCGTTCGTCGAGAACCTGGCTCTCAGGGAGCTCGCAACCTCCTTTCCGGAGGCGAAGCGCACCCCGCACGAGCTCTGGTATGCGACGCCCGCGGGGGGAACCGTCTTTGTCTATCCTTTTGGCGCGATGGTTTTCCACAACGTGCCGCCCGCGGAACGCGAGGCGCAGGCGGCGCGCCTGCACGCCGCCAGGCCTGGGCTGACGAACGCGCTGGGCTTTGAAGAATCCTTCACCGTGCGCGAAGAGCCGGGGGCGCGGGCCGACGTGCAAGACGGCGTGCTGGTCGTCGACAAGCTCAGCTTTGAAAGCGCGAGCGTGGTGGCGCTGACCGTAGCGCAGAGCGCGGCCATGGATTACTACGATCGCATCGTCGACGAGATGTTTTCCCGGACCGACCGCCTGGTCGAACGGCTGGAGAGGGCGGGCAGGGCTCCGTTTGCAACCAAGCCCCTGCACCGCTTCATCGGGACCGCGATCGGGACGCGCAACGAAGTCCTCTCCATCCTGCACATGCTCGACAAGCCGGACGCGGTCTGGGAGGACGCGACCGCCGATCGCATTTATCACGAGCTGCGGGCGGAATTCGATCTGTCCGACCGCTACACGGCGCTGGAGCTGAAGCTGCGCAGTGTGCAGGAGGCCCTAGAGCTGGTGCTCGACATGGCCCGCGACTACCGGCTGGTGCTGCTCGAGGCTACCATCGTGCTCCTCATCGTCATCGAGATCGTGCTGAGCTTTATCCGATGAAAAGCGCCGTTTCCTCCCCTGTTCGCGTAGCGCGCCGATCGAATCGACCTTGTCCGGATAGAACGCGGGGAATTCCCTGATCGCGAGCATCTCGTCGTAAGGCTGCCAGCGGGCCCAGACCACGTCATCCGGACCGTTCACGAGTGAGTAGTACGGCATATTTGTAGTCGGAGAAGACGGTGGTTCCCGAAGGAACCGCCGCCGTCGTGCCGAATGAGTGCTGGCTAGCGACGCGCCAAGTGACGGGCGCGCTCGAGGAGCTCCTCGCCTTCGTCGATCAGCCTTTCGGCGAGCCGCTTGTCGATTCCCTCCTTGCCGAAGGCTGCCGCATCGAGGACGGCTTTTATCTGCGAGGCGAGCATGTCGCGCTGATCCGTGAGGGTCCGGATGCGGCCCTGGATATGCGCGTAGGCGCCGTCGTCCGCGCCCGACCCGCTCTTCAGGGCCTCGGTCGAGGCCGCAAGCATGTCCATCGCAAACCGCCCGAAGGCCGCGTTCACCTGCTTGTAGACAGCACCCAGCCTGCTGAGCGTCCCCTGGTGCTCGCGCAGCGCATGCGGCAGGGCCCAGTCGTGTAACGGTTCGATGATGGCGCGGCCGTCGTGGCCGTAGGGATCTCTCAGGCCGAGCAGCGCGAGCATCGTCGGACGCACGTCGGTGTGGTCGGTCCACAGGTCCGAGACTACGCCCTCGCGGCGAACGCCGGGGCCGACGAAGCCGAGCCAGGTGCGCGCGATCTCCTTCTGGATATCGCCGTGGTTCCACGCGAACAGGGGATTGATGCAAGTCTCGCAGGTCGATGCCGGGAAGTCCGTGATGAAGTAGTTGGGGTCGGCGAAGAGCACGAAAGTCGGATTGCGCGCGGGATCGCCCGAGCTAAGCATGTGCAGCGCCTTCATCCCGGTCTGGTCGGCCATGCGCACCATCAGGGTGTCGGTCAGATTTGTGTAGGGATTGACCGCCGTCAGATTGGCGATGTCGCGCTCGAACTCCCGGGTCTGCGGGTCGGTCTGCGCGAGCGGGCCGCCGCCAGCGCCCTTTTTCGCGAGGTAGAACGTCGGCGCGTCGTCGCCGTGCACGGTGAACGCGTTAGGCGCGGAGCTCCCCAGGAACGAGGACGCAAGCACCGGGAACTGATGCGTGAAAAGCGTATCGATGTTGGCGTTGATCTCGCCGACCTCGTTCGGCCCATAGACGCAGGGCGTGTTGACGCCGTCGCAATCGGTCTTCCGGACGCCGACGAAGTGATCGCCCTCGTCGACGGTGAACACGAAGAGCGTATTGTCCTTGGTGATTCCCGCAGCGGCGAGACGAACGAAAAATGCCGCGAAAGCGTCGTCGTACGCCTTCAGCTGGTCGACGTAGCCCTGGGAGCCGGGACCGAAGGCGATGTGCTGGTTTCCGGAGACGCCGTGAAAGTCATGCGCGTCCGAAATATAGGCGTAGGTCACCGGAATTCCCTTTTCCTGCATCGCCGCGACGTAGGCGAGCGAGACCGCCGCTGACATGCCGTCGAATCCCGGGAAGCCCGGCTGTCCGAAGGGATCGGCGATCGGATTGCCGAGCAGATCGTTCAGCACCGCCCCACCGGTGAGCAAAGGGTTGATCGCTTGCGCCCCGAACAGTCCCGTGAAGCCGGTGTAGCCGTTCGGCTCGGCCGGCAGTACGTCGGCCTGACCGTTCGCACAGACCGTAGATCCCTGCGCGCAGTGGACCGCGAGGCCGACGAAGTCGGTCTGCGCCTTGACGCGCGTGGCCGTGCCCGAGGGGGCGGCGTTCGACGCGGTGGCCTCGGTGAATTGCGGCGAAGGATTGCCGAATACCTTGGTGACGTCGCCGTTCGGCCCGGTGCCGGTGTTCTCGAGCACGATATTGGCGGTCGCTATGGCGCCCACGTCGCAGCCGGCACGCGTGAAAGCCACCCACGGAGCCGGAGAGTTGCTGCCGTCCGGCCCGATCATGTTCGGCACCGTCGGCGTGCCCGTCGCGGAGACGTTGTCCGTCCAGTAGCCAAACGAGCTCGGAAACGAAAATCCTCCGGTGCTGGAGGTGCGCACGTAGCTGTTTGACACGGTTTGGCCGTGACGGTCCGGATAGACGCCGGTGAGCGAGGAAAGAATGCCGCCCGCGGTATGAGAAATCAACACGGTGTGGTCGTTCGCGAGCAGGGTGCCGTTGTGTTTCATGAAGCTCAGCAAATGCGGCATCTGCTCGAGATCGGACGGCACGTTGAGGTTGTCGCGCCGAAGGTGCGTGTTGTCGAACTGGATGTAGATGACATGCTCGATCTCGCCGCGCGCCGAGTGGAGCTTGCAGCTCGTTCCCGCGACCGCCAGCGCGGGCATCAGCGCCGCTATCACCGCGGCCAGCGGCGCAAGTTGTCTGAGCCTGCGCAATGACGGAAGAGAGTGTTTCGATCGCTTGTTCATGTTCTTCGCCTCATGTTGTGGAGAGTCGGGTTGATCGGAGCCGCGCCCCGTGTGGCCTGTGCCCTCGGGGTCTGGAGAAGATAGCGAGCATTTGTGTCCAAGGCGTTTCGCCAAGATGTCGCGCGTGTGAATGGAAAATGAATCTGCAGCCAAAGCGGCGAAAAAAAACCCGGCAATCAGCCGGGCGCGGAAGAGCTGAGATCGGAAGATTCAGGGGCAAGCCACTACTCGAAGTGCTCGGCCTGGGTTAGCACGCGCTTCTTGCGAAAGCCCAGCGTCTGGCCGGAGGGAGGGCGGGCACCAGGCTCTCACAGGACTGCGGCCGACGCTGCGCAACGCCCCATGACCGCGCAATGTGGCAGCGTGGCTTATCGCACTACTTGACCCGGGGCCTAGGACATGCCGCTGCCACGCTCGTAGATCTCCCATAGACCCGCACCCGTGCGGCGATAGTGGCGATTCTCAAGCTGTGCCACGAGATGAATACGCCAGTCATGCTCAGGCTCGTGGCGCGCCAGCTCTTCGGCCTGGGCGACGGTCATCAGCTCGCATTGCCGCTTGCCGCTTTCCTCGTACACCGGCTGTCCGTCACGGGTGAGCGCCGCGTAGCCGATTCCGACGCCGATGACCGCTTCGGGCGGGAGATGCTGATCCGACATGATCGCCCAGTAGCGTCGAGTCCGCTTGATCACCGAGACAATCAATCCCCCGAGCTCCGTCCCGGAAAGGGACGGGTCGTTGGAAGCCCGCGTTGCCAATTCGTCAAGCTCGGTCGCCATCACGCCTCCTTGCTACGAAGACTTCGCGTTCAGGGTTTCATGCTAACCGCCGGGTATTAAGGACCTATGACGGTTGCCATAGGACGAGGGGTCCGGAGAAACCCCCGGGTGGGGCAGATCTACGTCAGGCCGCGCTTGAAGCGGTAGCCGGTTCCGCGGACCGTCTCAACGAGGGAGTCGTGCTTACTGGGCTCCAGCGCCTGGCGCAGCCTGCGGATATGCACGTCCACCGTGCGCTCCTCGACGAAGACGTGGTCGCCCCAGACCTCGTCGAGGAGCTGCGCGCGGCTGTAGACGCGTTCGGTATGGGTCATGAAGAAATGCAGCATCCTGAATTCGGTAGGCCCGAGCGCGACATTCTCGCCGGCCGCGCTTACGCGATGCGCGACCGGGTCGAGCCTCAAGCCCGCGATCTCGACCACGTCCTCGGTTAATTGCGGCGCGCGCCGGCGCATCACCGCCTTGATTCGCGCCAACAGCTCTTTGGGAGAGAAGGGCTTGGTGACGTAGTCGTCGGCTCCGCCTTCGAGGCCGGCGATGGTGTCCCGCTCCTCGGCACGAGCGGTAAGCATGATGATCGGGATGTCCTTGGTGCGCTGGTCCGTGCGCAGCTGCCGGGCGAAATTCAGGCCCGGGGGCCCGGGAAGCATCCAGTCGAGCAGCACCAGGTCGGGCAGGACTTCACGCACGAGTGCTTCGGCTTCGGGCACGTTGCCGGCGCGCAGCACCTGGTGTCCGGCATGCTCGAGATTGACAGCGATCAGCTCCTGAATCGCCGGCTCGTCTTCGACCACCAGAATCGCGCCGCCCATGGCCGTGCTGTTGGAGTCTCCGCTCCAGCCGGATCGCATCAGCCGAGGGCCTCGCGCTCGAGCACCTCGGCCGTGGTATGGCGGACATCGGTGCCCTTCACGATGTAGATCACGTCTTCGGCGATATTCTTGGCGTGATCGCCGATCCGCTCGATCGCCTTGGCGATCCAGACGATCTCCAGGGCGGTCGAAATAGTACGCGGGTCCTCCATCATGAAGGTGATGAGCTGGCGCAGAATCGAGCGGAATTCGGTGTCGATCGCCACGTCCTGGCGTATGATTGCGGCCGCCTCGGCGGTATCCAAGCGCGCGAAGGCGTCTAGCGCCTGGCGCAGCATCGACACCGCGATGTCCGCGGCGTGCCGGATGGTGGCGAAGCGGTGCAGGTCCGCATGGCCGCGCTCGTGGATTTGGCGCGACATGCGCGCGATCTTCTCCGCCTCGTCGCCGATGCGCTCAAGGTCGGTGACGGTTTTGCTGATCGCCATGATCAGACGCAGATCACCCGCCGCCGGCTGGCGCTTGACGATGATGTGGCTGCAGTCGTTGTCGATGCTGACCTCGCAGCCGTTGACCCTGGGCTCGTTCGCGATGACCTGGTCGATCAGCTCCTGGTTGCCGCTCGAAAAAGCGTCGATGGCGGCACGGATCTGCGCCTCCACCAAGCCGCCCATCTGCAGCACGCCCGAGCGTAAGGTCTCGAGGTCTGTATCGTATTGCTTGGAAAGGTGTTCGCTGCCCATAGTGACGCTCCCGCTCAGCCGAACCGGCCGGTGATGTAGTCCTCGGTTTCCTTTTTCTTCGGCTTGATAAAGACCTCGTCGGTCACACCGAATTCCACCATTTCCCCGAGGTACATGTAGGCAGTGTAGTCCGAAACGCGCGCGGCCTGCTGCATGTTGTGCGTGACGATAACGATGGTGTAGTCGTTCTTGAGCTCGTGCACCAGCTCCTCGATGCGACCGGTGGAGATCGGGTCGAGCGCAGAGGCCGGCTCGTCGAGGAGCAGCACCTCGGGCCGGACGGCGATGGCCCGAGCGATGCACAGGCGCTGCTGTTGGCCGCCCGAAAGGCTCGTGCCGCTCTGCCTGAGCTTGTCCTTCACCTCGTCCCACAGCGCCGCCTTGCGCAGGGCCTCCTCCACGCGCAGGTCGAGCTCCGCCCGCGGGAGCCTGTCGTAGAGACGCAGCCCGAATGCGATGTTGTCGTAGATCGACATGGGAAACGGCGTCG
>DATBLP010000058.1:0-11804 GCA_036555245.1 Burkholderiales bacterium | reverse complement strand
AATTTAAGCGCGTTCGTGCAAGTTACGAAGCTCTCGTCCAATGGGAAAGTACGCAGGTTGCGCGGACGACAGAGTGGATTCCGATCAGCGAGTCGGATACAAGAATATACAATCGAGTAAACGGTGCTCTGCTTGCCTCGTTCCGTTCCTACGGAACGCCAGGAGGTTGGATAAGCAGAAAGTTCGAAAAGCCTGCAATTGTTCGAGACCAATGCCTCCCACATGATTTCAGTGTCGCAATGGAGGAGAAAATACTTCCGTTTAGAGGCACTAACAAATGACGATTATCAAAGGACACCTAACCCCCGGTTGTAGAGGCGACGCGCCGCAAGCGGCGCGCGCCTAAACCGGAACGTTAGAGGTCGCTAGATCTCTCGCCTTTGGCCATACTCTCGTATGGCTTGAGGGCCATATCCATGGTAATCTTGGCCAATGGCGAAGACCCGGTTCGACTGGGACCAAGACAAGGATGAGAAAAACCAGAAGAAACACGGGGTAGCCTTGGCACTGGCGCAGCTCGCCTTCGTGGACCCCAAGCGCGTCATCGCAGAAGACCTATCCCACGGTTCGGGCGAGCAGCGATACTTCTGTTTCGGTCAGGTTGGGGCTGGAGTTCTCACGGTCCGCTTTACTTACCGCGAGGACGTAATCCGTATCCACGGAGCCGGCTATTGGCGAAAAGGAAAGCAAATTTATGAGCGAGAGAATCAAGTACACGGACGAAGCCCTCGGGAAGCTAAGAGTCGTTCCTGATTTCCTGCCGCGCCCGGAGGACCTTGTCTTCCGGGACGAAGGCGTGAAGGTGACCATTTCCTTGAGTAAGCGCAGCGTCGAGTTCTTCAAGAATGAGGCGCGCAAACACAATACACAATATCAGCGCATGATCCGCAGGCTATTGGATGCCTATGCGGCGCATCACGCAGGGCGACCTCTAACCGCCGGTTCCAGGCGACGCGCATGAAGCCGCGCGCCTGAACCGGAACGCTAGTTTGCAGCGGACACTCTCGACAAATGCGAAGAGAAGGAGTGGGACGCGCTCTACGTCGAGCTGGGGGCGCTCCTTGAGAAGCACGGAACGCAAAGCCCATACGACGATGGCGACTTCTGGATTGTTGACGACAACTACGGAACCCCTCAGCACAAGGTTTGCGTTACCCGCCTTTCCTTCCTTACGCGCCCGCTTGCGGTGGAAATTCAACGCGTCTTGCGGAAATACTCACTCGCGTGGGAAGTGCTGCTTTCTTTGGACAAGGCCGAGCTGCGGCCCACCGAGAACGACTTAGGTGTGTTAGTTCGAAAGAGCGACATTCAGGAACATTGGAGCGCGGAAAGAATGCAAAAGGCTTTCGGTAAGGAATTTCTCTGGGGGTTATCGCTTGCTGCAAACTAACCGCGCGGCCCACCCGGAGCCGGAACCTCATCCGATAGAGTAGACACCTCGACCTAATGCTAAAGCGCACTTCAGCCCACTGTATGAATAGGGAAGTCCGTTATCTCCTCGGAGATCTCGGCAGCGCAGACTTCCTTATGCAAAGCAGCCTTTCCAGGTCGATGTCTTGGCTAACGCTATCCCGTGCTCTCGGCGCCCGCGGCTAACGAGCGTAGAATCCGCCGAAACGTTGAGGTGACCCATGAAATTCACGATTGAGCACGAACGCGAAGAAGACGGCCGCTGGCTCGCTGAAGTCCCCGAACTCCCCGGAGTTCTCGCCTATGGCGCCACCGCCGACGAGGCGATGGCGAAGGCAGAAGTGCTTGCCCTGCGCGTCCTCGCCGAGCGTCTGGAGCACAACGAGGCCAAGCCGCAATCCATCTCTATCGGGATCGCGGCTGCATGACATCTTGGCCTTCGTCCAAGGCCCGACAGGTACTTTCCGCTCTTTACCGAATTGGCTGGACGCTCAAACGCCAATCGGGCTCACACAAGACTCTTTCACGCCCCGGCTGGCCCGATGTGGTCTTCGCATTCCACGACGGCGAAGAAATTGGTCCGCGAATGCTTGCTCGCACCGGGCTGACGCCGGACGACCTATGACTGTGGCGCCTTGCCACCCAACCGCGCCGTCGAGGCCGACGTGCCGCAAGCGGCACGCGGCTCACCGCGAACGTTATACGGCGCTGGAGACGGCGAGAGTTGAGAGTCTGGCTATCTGGTCCAGCATGGAGCTGAAATGGCCATGAGCCAGCTCTTCCGGTTCTCGAGTGCGACCAGGCGAGATCCGGCTATCGAGGTCTGGATGCGTGAGCATGTGGGTGAATTGGGTGCAATCGCGCAGCGCTGGTTTGAGGTCATGCGCGGCTGCGGAGACGACGTGCGAGAGCTATTGCATGATGGCCACCCCACCGCGTGTGTAACTGACGCGGCGTTTGCCTACGTGAACGCCTTCAAAGCTCACGTCAATGTTGGGTTCTTTCGTGGGGCCGAGATTGCCGATCCGGATGGCTTGCTGGGAGGCACTGGCAAGTTCATGCGTCACGTGAAGCTCAGGCCCGAACGCGACGTTGACGCTAGGGCTCTGAGGACGCTGATCGCTACTGCATACGCTGATACGAAGGCGCGTCTTAAGGCGGAGGTTCTTACAGATGTTCGAGGCGGCGTCTAACACCGCAGCCCACCCGGACGCGCGAGCGAGCGTCGCGCCTCGCAAGTGCCGTGCTGCGCGCGCCGGTGGCTGCGAACGTTAGAACTCGGCATCCGACCTGCACTTTCCAGACGTACGGGCCAGGTGCTGAATACATTCAGATTGATGGCAGCGGAAAGAACGCCCTTGATTTCCACATTGCCTATTACATTGGCCGGCTAGCTGCTGAAACTCCCGCCGCCTCCTTCCACGTCATATCAAAGGACACCGGTTTTGATCCTTTGATCAAGCACCTCAGGCGCATAACATATTGTGCCAGTTATCAAAGTCAATTGCCGATATTCCATGGCCAAGATACTCAAGTCCGACTCGGTCGCAGATAGGGTTGACGCTCTCATCGACAACCTTGTGAAGCGTGAAGCGGCCAAGCCCAGAACACTCAAGACACTCCGAAGCACTATCAAAGCACTCTTCAATCAGCTCGCGGATGAAGAGCTTGACGGGCTCGTTGAGCAACTGACAGAACGCGGGGCGATAAGAGTTGTTGAAGGCAAAGTGCACTACGAGCTACCTTTATGAGTTCTAACTCTAGCTGCTGCGGACGGGCCCGGGAGCCCCGTGCCGTCATTAGCCATTGTGCCGGCCCGGGAAGCGATTACACTTTTGCTTTGGGCAGCCGTTATCACTGTAGCAGGCTTGAGTGTGGGCGTTTTCCTGCTGCATCGGCTTATTAAGCGTCAGATTCAATCACTAAAGGAGCTATAGCCATGGAGATCGTAGTTGCTGTGCTAATGGTCGTCGTCGCGCTCCTGTTTGTCGGCATCGCCTTGGACGCTGCACGTCATCCCAAAGGGCGCGGCTAACCGCGCAGCCCACCCGGACGCGCGGGAAGCATCGCACGTCTTTTCGCCACCGCCGCCGCGCGCCGGTGGCTGCGGACCTTGGGCACCCTGGGTACTGCCTGAAGGATTGAAATGTCGTATGCACGCATAGCTGCCCTGACGTCGCTGGCCATGATTGCATTTGCGGGAAATTCGCTGCTATGCCGTGTCGCTCTAAAACACACCAGCATTGACGCAGCCAGCTTTACCACAATCCGACTGATCTCCGGAGCGGCAACGCTTTGGCTGGTCGCGCGAATGAGTTGCGGCGAACGTGCCGGCAGCGGCAACTGGCTATCGGCATTTGCGTTGTTTGTTTATGCGGCTGGCTTTTCTTTTGCGTATGTGAGCCTACCCGCGGCAACGGGCGCGCTGCTGCTCTTTGGCGCTGTCCAGGCAACGATGATCGCCCATGGCATTTGGGCGGGAGAACGCTTGCTGAGACTGCAGCTCGTCGGTCTTCTGCTCGCCCTCGGAGGACTGGTTGGTCTACTGTTGCCAGGTCTTTCTGCGCCGCCCTTGTTGGGTTCCGTATTGATGTTGAGTGCGGGGGTTGCATGGGGCGTCTATTCTTTGCGCGGGAAAGGTGCGGGCGATCCCACCAGGGTAACGGCGGGGAATTTCCTGCGTGCTGTTCCTATGGCGGCCGCATTGAGCGTGCTGATGCATGATCGCGCTTCTCTGGATAGTGCTGGATTTTGGTACGCAGTTTCCTCGGGCGCACTGGCTTCCGGATTAGGCTACGCCATTTGGTACACAGCATTACCCGCCTTGAAAGCAACCAACGCCGCGACAGTGCAACTCAGTGTTCCGGTCATTGCGGCCCTGGGTGGCATCGCGTTCCTTGGTGAGTCCCTAAGCTTGCGCTTGGTGCTGGCGTCCGTAGCTATACTCGGTGGAATCGCGTTGGTAATTCTGGAGAAGCGGCCTCAAGTCCGCCGGCAGCTCATCGCGCGATGACTCATTGAACGGAAAGCTCAGGATTAGCGTTGAAGGAGTCGTGTTTGTTCAACCCAATCCATACGGAACATGAGCCCGCGCCCGGCCGGGCCGCCCAACAGCGTTGCTGTCGGGCGGCGGCAATGGCACATTGCGCGCAGCAGTGCGGCTATCGGGGCACTTGTGCACACGGCGCTGGCCGTGCTCCTCTCCAAGCAGACTTCCCGCGCAGTGAGACGTGGGTCGCACGCTCGGCCGCGACGGACTTTCTGCGCAAGCGCGCGTGACCCGTCTTCGTGCCCGCGCGGCACAGGCGGACGTCAGCCCTTGCCGGTGCTGCCGAATCCCCCCGCGCCGCGCCGGCTCGCCGCGAACTCCTCCACTACGTTCAACTTGACTTGCACCACCGGCACCACCACGAGCTGCGCGATGCGCTCCATCGGCTGGATGGTGAAACTCGCTGCACCCCGGTTCCACACCGACACCATCACCTGCCCCTGGTAGTCCGAGTCGACCAGACCGACGAGGTTGCCGAGCACGATGCCGTGCTTGTGGCCGAGCCCCGAGCGCGGCAGGACCACCGCGGCGAGCCCGGGATCGCCAAGATGGATGGCGATTCCGCTCGGAACCAGCTCGGCCGCGCCGGGCGCAAGCATGAGCGGGGTGCCGATGCAGGCGCGCAGGTCCAGGCCCGCTGCTCCGGCCGTCGCGTAGTGCGGCATCGCCTCGCGCAATCGCGGATCGAGGATCTTGACGTCGAGGGTCTTCAAATGCGGGAAGCTCTGGCGCCCGGCAGCATCCTGGCGATGTGCTCGACGAGTTGGCGCGCGAGCACGATCTTCGGCGCGCGCGGCAGCTCGTGCACGCCGCTGTCGTCGAAGAGGGTCAGCGCGTTCGTGTCCTTGCCGACAGTCTCCTGCGCAAGGTTCGCCGCGAGGAGCGGGACGCCCTTCTTCCTCCGCTTCGCCTCCGCGTTGGCCATCAGATCCTCTGTCTCGGCGGCGAAACCCACGCAGAAAGGCTTCTTCGGCAAGGCTGCAACGTCGGCGAGGATGTCCGGGTTCGGCTCGAGCTCCAGGTCCAGATGGCCGTTCCCGCGCTTGATCTTGCGCGCCCTTGGATCGACCGGACGGTAGTCGGCCACCGCGGCGACGGAGATGAAGATGTCGGCCTCTTTCGCCCGCGCCATCACCGCCTTGTGCATGTCGCTTGCGGTCAGGACATCCACGCGCTCGACGCCTGCCGGGAGGTTGAGCGATGTCGCGCCGGACACCAGCGTGACCTCCGCTCCCGCTTCGACCGCGGCCTGAGCCACGGCATAGCCCATCTTGCCGGAGCTGAGGTTAGTGATCCCTCTTACCGTGTCGATCGGTTCGTAGGTGGGGCCGGCCGTGATCAGGACTTTTTTTTTGGAAAGCAGCTTGGGGCCGAGCGCCGCGGCGACCTCGGAGAAAATTTGCTCGGGCTCGAGCATGCGTCCCATGCCGCCCTCGCGGTCGGCGTGGTCGCCTTCCGTGGGGCCCAGAATGCCGACGCCGTCACTGCGCAGGCGCTCGACGTTGCGCTGGGTTGCCGCGTTCTGCCACATCTCCACGTTCATCGCCGGCGCCACCATGAGCGGGCTGCGGCGCGCAAGGCACAGCGTGGAAAGCAGATCGTCGCCGAAGCCGTTCGCCAGTTTCGCGAGAAAATCGGACGTGGCCGGTGCGACCACGATGACGTCCCGGTCGCGCGAGAGCTCGATGTGTCCCATGCTGTCGGGCACGCGCGGGTCCCACATGTCGGTGGAGACGGCTTGGCCGGAGAGCGCCTGCAGCGTCGTCGCAGTGATGAACCGGCAGGCCGCCTCGGTCATCACAACGCGTACGTCGGCCCCCGCCTTGACGAAAAGGCGCGTCAGCTCCGCCGCCTTGTACGCGGCGATGCCGCCGGTGACCCCGAGCAGAACCCTCTTTCCGGAGATGTCGGTCATCTCAAATCCGCGTCCTGCGTTAAGACGCAAGCGAGGATTTTAAGCGAATTCCATGGCCATCACCGATTGGCCTCTCCAGGAGCGGCCGCGCGAGCGCCTGCTCGCGCTCGGTCCCGCCGCGCTCGCCGACGCCGAGCTGGTGGCGATTCTGCTGCGGACCGGCGTGAGGGGGAAGAGCGCCGTGGACGTGGCGCGCGGGCTTATCGGCCGTTTCGGGTCGGTGGCCGGTTTGCTGGAAGCCGGGTCGGCGAGTCTCGAGGGAACGCCCGGGCTCGGCAATGCCAAGCTCGCCCAGCTCCAGGCCGCGCTGGAGCTGGCGCGGCGCGCTCTCAGGGAGGAAATTTCGTCGCGCGATGCCCTCTCCTCGCCCAGGGCGGTGCGCGATTACCTGCGCCTGACGCTGGCCGGGCGCGACCACGAGGTGTTCGTGGTCGTGCTGCTCGACGCGCAGCACCGCGTGATTGCGAGCGAGGAGCTGTTCCGCGGCACGCTTACGCAGACGAGCGTCTACCCCCGCGAGGTGGTGAAATGCGCGCTGAAGCTCAATGCCGCGGCAGTGATATTCGCCCACAACCACCCCTCCGGCGTCGCCGAACCGAGCCACGCGGACGAAATTCTCACGCGCTCGCTCAAGGCGGCGCTGGCGCTGGTGGACGTCCAGGTTCTCGACCATTTCATCGTCGCCGGGACGCGCACCATGTCCTTCGCCGAGCGCGGACTGCTTTAGTCGCATCCCAGCTTGATAGGCTCTGGCGACGCGCCTATAATGCGCGCTCTTCCGCTTCCGGAGCAGTCATGGCAAGAGTCTGCCAGATCACGGGCAAAACACCCCAGGTGGGGAACAACGTTTCCCACGCCAACAACAAGACCAAACGCCGCTTCCTTCCGAGCCTGCAATACCGGCGCTTCTGGGTGGAGAGCGAAAAGCGTTGGGTGAGGCTGCGCATCTCCAACGCGGGATTGCGCATCATCGACAAGAAAGGCATTGAAACCGTGCTTGCCGAGCTGCGCGAGCGCGGCGAGATCTAGCCTGGAAAGCCACGACCATGCGCGAGAAGATCAAGCTCGAATCCACGGCCGGGACCGGCCACTTCTACACGACCACGAAAAACCGGCGCACCACGCCGGAAAAGATGGAGATCAAGAAGTACGATCCCAAGGCACGCAAGCACGTGCTCTACAAGGAAGCCAAGATCAAGTAAGGCGGCGCACCGGCGCCAGGCACCGCTCGACCGTGCAGCATGAAAAAGCCCGCTAGTGCGGGCTTTTTTGTTATTGCTTTGTCGTCGCCTCGGTCGTCGTCTCGGCCGGGGCCGAAGCACCCCGCTTATAGACGATCTTCTTGGTGCTGCCGTCGCAGGTTCCGACGACCTTGCCGTCCTCGGGCGCATCCTTGTCCACGATGGTAAGCGTAAACACCGTCACGCCGTTGTTCCTGATCTTCGCATCAATCTCGCTCTTCAGCTCCTCGCAGGGTTTCACTTGCGCCATGACCGGAGAGGCCACCAGCGCCAAAGCAGCTATCGCCATCAGAGATTTCATTGATGCCTCCAATTGTTGGATATCGCGTTCCCCGCTACCACGCGCCATTCTCCGGAGTTCCATGACGGAATCAAGGGAAAAGCTCCGAGGCGGGCCAAGGTGTTTTCGGCGATGAAACAGATAAGTGATTGATGACGAATGAAAAAGAAAGACCCGTCGGAGGCGGGTCTTTCTTTCACGGATCCCCGCTTCCGCGGGGAGCAGGGTTCTACACGTAGCAGCGCAGGCGGCGCGAGAATTCGGCAAGCGGCCGGATGCCGCTCGATTCGGCGCGATGGCACCAGTCCTGAAGCTGCTTGACGAGCTGCTCGCGCGAGGCCGTGGAGCGCTCCCACAGGCCGGCAAGCTCTGCGCGCATCGAATACGCGGTCTGCAATGCGCGGGATTTCGCGAGCGTCTCGGCGAGCTTCGCGCGGTCGGTGTGGCAGAGCGTCTTCTCGTCGCGGTGCAGCCAGCGTTTCACGCTTTCCAGTACATGTGCGTCGTGAGGCGCGAAGCGACGGAGTTTCCCCAGCTCTTCGACGTAGGTGTGCTTCAGCGACTTGGCGTACTTCGCCAGTACGTCGTAGCGGTGAGTGATGACTGCCTGCAGCGTTTCCGAATCAACGGCGGACTTCGGCTCGGCGAAACGCGGCGTTGGCGCCACCTTCTTCACGTTGGCCAGGCCCAGGGCCTCGAGCATGCAGATGTACATCCAGCCGACGTCGAGCTCGTACCACTTGTTGGAGAGCTTCGCCGAGGACGCAAAGGCGTGGTGGTTGTTGTGCAGTTCTTCGCCGCCGATCAGGATGCCCCATGGGACGATGTTGGTGCTTGCATCCGCGGTGGTCCAATTGCGGTAGCCCCAGTAGTGGCCGATGCCGTTGATCACGCCCGCTGCCCAGAACGGGATCCACGCGATCTGCGCGAGAAGTATCAGAATTCCGGGGATTGGGCCGAACAGAACCACGTTGGCCGTGCCCATGATGGTGAGCCCGAGCGTAGCGAACCTCGAATATACGTTGCGCTCCAGCCAGTCGTCGGGCGTGCCGTAGCCGTAGCGCTCCAGAGTCTCGCGGTTATAGGACTCCTTCACGTACAGGAAAACGCCGCCCCAGAGCACGCGGTTGATGCCCAGTTGCTGCGGGCTGTGCGGATCTTCAGGCGTCTCGCACTTGGCGTGATGCTTGCGGTGAATCGCGGCCCACTCCTTGGTCACCATGCCGGTCGTGAGCCACAGCCAAAAGCGAAAAAAATGGCTCGCGACAGCGCCCAGATCGAGCGCGCGATGCGCCTGGCAGCGGTGCAGGAACACGGTCACGCTCACGATCGTGACATGGGTCAGGCCCAGCGCCACAATGGCGTAGCCCCACCAGGGAAGGTCAAAAACTCCGAAAAACAAAGGGTTGGGTTCCACTGGCTTCCTTAAGATAGCTTTGCCGGAGATTCTACGTGAATCCGGGCAAAGGGCAAGTGCGGAATGCCCGATTCATCATCGGGAAGTACGCGAATCAAGATGTGGGCGCAAGCGGCAAATATCAATGACCTTTTCCGCCGAACGAGAAGCGTTCCCCTCGGCCGTTTCAACTAGCCGGCCCGCTCGAGCACCGCTGCGAAGAAGCCGTCGGTGCCATGCCGGTGGGGCCAGAGTTCGAGGTAGTCGTTCATGTCGAGCGCGATTCGTTCTTTCCTGAGAACCTCCCCCACGGGACGAAGCGCGTACTGCGCGTTTCGAGACAGGAATTCCTCCACTACCGAGCGGTTTTCCTCGTCGAGGATGCTGCAGGTCGCGTAGACGAGCCGGCCACCCGGCTTCACCAGACGCGCCGCCGATGCGAGAATCGTCCTCTGCTTCTGCACCAGCTCTGCAAGGTCCTTCGGCGTTTGCCGCCATTTCATGTCGGGATTGCGGCGCAGCGTCCCCAGCCCGCTGCAAGGAGCGTCGACGAGCACGCGATCGATCTTTCCGGCGAGCCTCTTGAGGCGCGAGTCGTTTGCGCCTTCGATCCGCTGCGGATGCACGTTGGACAGCCCGGAGCGCGCCAGCCGCGGTCCGAGTCCCGCCAGTCGTTTCGGCGATATGTCGAACGCGTACAATCGCCCCGTGGAGCGCATGAGGGCGCCGAGCGCAAGTGTCTTTCCGCCTGCGCCGGCGCAATAGTCCACCACCATCTCGCCGCGCCTGGGCGAAACCAGTTCGCATACGAGTTGACTCCCCTCGTCCTGCACCTCGACGCTCCCCTCCAGGAAAAGGGGGTGCCGGTTGATCGCCGGCCTGCCTTCGAGCCTCACGCCGAACCGCGAGTACGGCGTTGCCGAGGCCCGCATGCCGTCGGCCTCAAACCGCTCGATCGCGGCCTCGCGCGACATCTTCATGGGATTGACCCGCAGGTCCAGAGGCGCGCCTCGGAGAAGGCCTTTTGCCAGCGCGAGAATCGCGCCATCGTCGAAGCGTCCCCGCAGGCGCTCGATCACCCAATCTGGAAGCTCGCACTCGATTTCCAGAGGCTGCCGCGCGCGCGCCGCCTCCTTGGCGGTGGCGATCCACTCGGCCTCCTCATCGCGCAGCCAGGTACCGAGCTCGCGCAGGTTCGCGCCGAGCAGCGTCGCCCAAGTCGCGAGCACGAGGCGCCGCGGGTTGGGTGGCGCGACCAGACGCGCGAGGCGCCGACGATGTCTCAGCGCCGCATATACGGAATCCGCAATCGTTGCCCGGTCGCGTTGGCCGATCTTGGCGTGGGCTCGAAAAAACGCGGACAGCGCGGCGTCTGCCGGGCGTTCCAGCGGCAGCACCGCTTCGAATGCCTGAATGCACGCCTCAAGCAGCGGACGGGAAAATCGCTTCAATTGCCGATTCGAGTTAGGACCTGGTCGACGCGTGTGCCGTCCTTGTCTACCACCAGAACCCGCACGGGAAGGTAGCTGTGCTCGCTGGCAAACCAGATATCGGTGGCCTTGTCGCCCGGTCCATCGCGCTCCTTCGAGATATGCAGCGTCTGCAGTTCGCCGGCCGGAGTCTTGAGCTCTTCGGTTCCCACTACGGTAAACCGGAATGGAGTCAGCCAGCGGCCATCGGCCCGCATTACCTCGAACACCTTGCCGGTGGGCGGAAAGAAAGCGAAAGTGTAAGCGAGGCTCAGCGGATCCTGCGCAGTCGCCGGCATCGGCAGCGTTTCAGGATCTTTTCCGTTCTTGTCCTGCGTGACCGAGCGCGCGGCCCAGTTGAATCTCGCCGTCAGCACGAAGCGCTCGCCGCGCTGGTCCCGGAATTCGTCGGGCCGCAATCCTTGCGGCGTAATGCGGCCCCGGCTGGTGCGCTTCAGCACGGGCGCGATCGCGAGAATGCCACGACCTCGCCCTTCAGAGCTGATCGCATAGGTCTCATTGTCGTGCACCAGGGTCTCCACAATTTCACCGAGGACCATGCCGTTGTAGGACGTGTCGTAGGTAAGCTTGACGTGCTCGGGCGGCGCCGCCTGGACCACCGCGCTCCACACCGCGAGCAGAGAGAAAGCCGCGCGTCGAATGAGCGTCATCGAATCTTATTCCTCGGAGAAGAGCGTTTGCGAGGCACTGGCATCGTTAACGCGCACTATCCCGTTCGCAATGACCAGTCTGCCTTCGATGATCCAGCGCAGGGCAAGCGGATAGATACGGTGCTCCTGGCGCAGGACGCGCGCCGCCAGCGTCTGCTCGGTGTCGTCGGGGCGCACCGGCACCGCCGCCTGGATGATGATCGGGCCTCGATCGAGCTGAGTGGTGACGAAATGCGCCGTACAGCCGTGCACCTTCACGCCTTCGTCGAGCGCGCGGCGGTGAGTGTGCAAGCCGGGGAAGGCCGGCAACAGCGACGGATGTATGTTGAGGAGCCGGCCTTCGTAGCGCCGGACGAAACCGTCCGAAAGGATG
>DATBLP010000045.1:0-14280 GCA_036555245.1 Burkholderiales bacterium | reverse complement strand
GATCGAAGGGCTCGGTGTCGGGGTAATCCGCCAACCGCTGTAAAAAAAGCTCTTCGGTGGGCCGCCCCTCCTCCCATGAGCGCCGGGATTGCGTCTCTTGCTGCGCTGTTCGACCGTTCGGACATCTGGCGCGGCGGGGCTCTGAGTCGCACCGGCCTGCCGGCGATCCCGAGCGGATTCCCTAAGCTCGACGCCGAGCTTCCCGGTGGCGGCTGGCCTGCCGGGGCGCTGACCGAAATATTCCCTGCGCACGAAGGCATCGGCGAGTTGCGCCTCCTCGGCCCGGCGCTTGCGTCCTTGTCCCTGCGCGGGTTGCGGCTTGCCTGGATTGCCCCGCCTTACCTGCCCTATCCGCCGGCCCTCGCTGCGGCGGAAATCGACATTTCCAGACTCATCATGGTGCGCGCTCATTCTCCGAAAGACAGGCTTTGGGCGGCCGAGCAGGCTTTACGCTCGAATGCCTGCGGCGCCGTGCTTGCCTGGCCGCAGACGGCGAAGTACGCGGAGCTGCGGCGCCTGCAGGTCGCCGCCGAAGGCGGTCAGGCGCTCGCGTTTATTTTTCGCTCTCCGCAGACAGCCGGCGAATCTTCCCCTGCGGTGCTGCGGATCGCGCTCGGCACCGGGCAAGGCGGGCTTGCAGTGCGCGTCTTCAAACGCCGCGGCGCCCCTCTCGCCTCCCCTGTCCTGCTGCCGGCCATGCCGCCTGCTGCGCGCGCCAGGTCTTGGAACCGCCATGTGGATTGCCATTCGATTTCCGCTGCTGCCGCTCGAAGTCTTCCTGCGCGGCTCCTCCACGCCTGAGCCTTTCGCGGTCGAGGAGCATCACTGCGTCCTGATCTGCGACCGCAAGGCCGCAGCGCGCGGAGTGCGAGCCGGCATGGGGGCTTCGGCGGCGCTCGCGCTGGCGCCGAACCTGCGCGTCATGCCGCGCGAGCCTGCGGGGGAAACCGAGGCGCTGCTCGGCATCGCCGGCTGGGCGGGACAATTCACCCCGGGAGTGGCGCTCGAGTTTCCCTCGATTGTGCTGCTCGAGGCGGCGGGCAGCATGAAACTGTTCCATGGCCTGGAAGCGCTCGTCGAAAGCCTGCGCCGCGGGGTCGCCGATCTCGGATATGACGCCGTCATGGCCGGGGCCCCGACGCCGCGGGCCGCCTCCTGGCTCGCTCTCGCCGGCGAGCAGAAATTCATCGGCTCCGCGATAGAACTCGAAACGGCGCTGGCGGCGCTCCCCTTGAAGATCCTGTCCAATAGCGACGGGATTCGCGAAGGTCTTGAAGCGATCGGCGTCCATACACTGGGCGAATTGCTTGCGCTGCCGCGCGAGGGCGTAGCGCGGCGCTTCGGGCAGCCGCTGCTCGATGACCTCGACCGCGCTTCGGGACGGCTTCCCGATCCGCGGAATTTCTTCGTTCCGCCCGAGAGGTTCCGCGCAGGCATCGAGCTGCCCGCGGAAGTCACGCAAGCTGAAGCGCTCGCCTTTGCCGCGAGGCGGCTCGTCGTGCAACTTGCCGGTTTTCTGGCGGCACGTTCCGGCGGCGTGCAGCGCTTCACCTTGAAGCTCGCTCATCGCGACGCGAGCCCGACGGAAATCGCCGTAGGCCTGGTCGCGCCGTCGCGCGACGCGGAGCATTTCACGCTGCTCCTGCGCGAGCGGCTCGGGGGCCTCGCACTTCGCGAGCCGGTGCGCTCGCTCGCACTGGAGGCTGATGCAGCGATGCCGCTTCCGGGCTCCAACTGTCCCTTGCTGCTCGAAGAAGGCAAGCCGCCGGGCCGATGGGAACCCCTGGTCGAGCGACTGCGCGCCCGGCTTGGCGCCGATGCCGTGCACGGACTTGCCTGTCGCGCCGAACATCGCCCCGAGCGGGCTGTCGCGATCGTCGAACCCGGTGCCTCGCAGGCGAAGCTGGACTTTGGAGAAAGGCCCCTCTGGCTGCTGGAGTCCCCCAAGCCCCTGCGTGAAATCGGCGGCGTGCCGCATCACGATGGGCCGCTCGACCTCGTTGCCGGTCCAGAGCGCATCGAATCGGGCTGGTGGGATGGCGGCGACGTCTTTCGCGACTATTTCATCGCCCGCACGCAAGACCAGTCGCTGGTATGGATCTTCTGCGACCGCGGCCGCGAAGGCGGATGGTATTTGCACGGAGTATTTGCTTGAACGATGTTCTCTCCCCTTCCTGCCTACGCCGAACTGCATTGCCTCTCCAATTTCAGTTTTCTGCGGGGCGCTTCACGTCCCGAGGAGCTGGTGCATCGAGCCGCCGGGCTGGGCTATGCGGCGCTTGCCCTTACCGATGAATGCTCCGTCGCCGGCGTGGTGCGGGCGCACGAGGCGGCAAAGGAGACGGGCCTGAAGCTTCTCATCGGAAGCGAAGTGCAGCTGCAGGACGGGCCGAAGCTGGTGCTGCTGGCCGCCGACCGCGAAGGCTACGGTTATCTCTCGGAGCTCATCAGCCGCGGCCGATGCAAAACGAAGAAGGGCGGCTATTCGCTGCGCTGGGACGATCTCGAGAGCGGGATGCCCGGGTGCCTCGCGCTGTTCGTTCCCCCGCAGCCCTGTCATCTTCCGGAGTCGGAAAGGCACGCGCGGATGATCGCCGAGCGCTTCGCCGGCCGCGTCTGGATCGCCGCGGAGCTGCTGCGCGGTCCCGACGACCGCGCGCGTCTTGCGGAGCTGCGTGAGCTCGCCGCAGCTTCCGGGCTGCCGCTGGTCGCGGCGGGCGACGTGCACATGCACCGGCGCTCGCGCCGGCCGCTGCAGGACGCGCTCACCGCGATCCGCCTGCGCATGCCGGTGCGCGCCTGCGGCCATGCGCTTCATTCCAACGCCGAGCGGCATCTGCGCATGCGCATGCGCCTGGCGCAACTCTATCCGGCGGAACTGCTCGCGGAAACGGTGAATATCGCCGGGCGCTGTAACTTTTCCCTCGAGGAACTGCGCTACGAGTACCCGGAAGAGCTGGTCCCGCCGGGAGAAACGCCGACGACCTACCTGCGCAGGCTGGTCGAAGACGGATGCCGCAGGCGCTTCCCGCAAGGTGTTCCCGAGGCAGTCCGCGATCTTCTGGAGAAGGAGCTGGCGCTCATCGCCGAGCTTCGCTACGAGCCCTTTTTCCTCACCGTCCACGATATCGTCCGCTATGCGAGAAGCCGGGGCATCTTCTGCCAGGGACGCGGCTCGGCGGCGAATTCGGCCGTCTGCTACGTCCTGCGGATCACCGAAGTGAATCCTGCCAAGCAGAAGCTCCTGTTCGAGCGCTTCGTCTCCAGGGAACGCAACGAGCCGCCCGACATCGACGTCGATTTCGAGCACCAGCGGCGCGAGGAAGTCATCCAGTACATCTACTCGAAATACGGCCGCGACCGCGCCGCGATCGCGGCGACCGTGATCTGCTACCGGCCGAAGAGCGCCTTGCGCGACGTCGGCAAGGCGCTGGGACTGGATTTGCAGCAGGTCGACCGCATCGCCAAATCGATTGCCTGGTGGGACGACAGGAGAGATCTCGCCGAGCGCCTGCGCGAAGCCGGCTTCGACCCCGAGAGCCCGGTGATCCGGCGGCTGATCGCGCTGGCCACGAGCCTGCTCGGCTTTCCGCGCCATCTTTCGCAGCACGTCGGCGGTTTTGTCATCTCGCAAGGCGCCCTAGGGCGCCTCGTGCCGATCGAGAACGCGGCGATGCCCGAGCGCAGCGTCATCCAGTGGGACAAGGACGACCTGGACAGTCTGGGATTGCTGAAGGTGGACGTGCTCGGCCTCGGCATGCTCTCGGCGATCCGGCGCGCGCTCGCATTCGTCAATGACCTGCGCGGCAGCCGACACACGATGGACAGCCTCCTGCAAAAGGAAGATCCGGCTGTGTACGAAATGATCCGGAAAGCCGATACCATCGGCGTGTTCCAGATCGAGTCGCGCGCGCAGATGTCGATGCTGCCGCGGTTGAAACCGAAGGAGTTCTACGATCTCGTGATCGAGGTCGCCATCGTGCGCCCCGGTCCGATTCAGGGCGACATGGTGCACCCCTATCTCCGCCGGCGGGATGGAAAGGAACCGGTCGACTACCCGAACGAAGCGGTGAAAAAAGTGCTCGAGCGCACCCTGGGCGTGCCGATTTTTCAGGAGCAGGTCATGGAGCTTGCCGTGGTGGCGGCCGGTTTCACCCTGGGTGAAGCGGACAGGCTGCGGCGCGCCATGGCGGCCTGGCGGCGCAAGGGCGGACTCGAGCCCTTCCAGCAAAAGCTCATCGACGGCATGCGCAGGAACGCAATCCCGGAGGAATTCGCGGAGCGCATCTACAGACAGATCCTCGGCTTTGGCGAGTATGGTTTTCCCGAATCGCATGCGGTGAGCTTCGCCCTGCTCGCCTATGTTTCCGCGTGGCTCAAGCACCGCGAACCGGCGGCGTTTCTCGCGGCGCTCCTGAACAGCCAGCCGATGGGTTTCTACGCGCCTTCGCAACTCGTGCAGGACGCGCGCCGGCACGGCGTTGAGGTGCGGCCTGTCGACGTCACGGCGAGCGAGTGGGAATGCACGCTGGAATCCGGTGGCGAAGGAACTCAGCCCGCCGTTCGTCTGGGTTTTTTGCTGGTGCGGGGTCTTTCCGAAGAAAGCGCGACGCGCATCGTAGCGGCGCGCAAGCGGGAGTCGCCGCAGTCAGTCGGCGATCTCGCGCACCGCGCCGCGCTCGGCCGGCACGATCTGAAATGCCTCGCCGCCGCGGGCGCGCTCGAGCCGCTGGCGGGGCATCGCCGCCAGGCCCATTGGGCCGTCGCCGGAGTGGAAACGGGCAGCCACATCCTGCACGGAGCGCCGATCGCGGAAACGCCGGCCGTTTTTCAATCCCCGGAGGAAGGAGAAGACCTGGTGGCCGACTACGCGAGCATCGGGCTGACGCTGGGGCGGCACCCGCTCGCTCTGCTGCGGCGGCGCCTTTCGCGAATGCGCTTTTCGACCGCCGCCGAGCTGCATGCCTTGCCGAATGGGCGGCGCGCCCGCGCGGCCGGCATCGTTACCGGCCGCCAGCGCCCCGACACGGCCTCGGGAGTGGTATTCGTCACCCTCGAGGACGAAACGGGCTGCGTCAACGTGATCGTGTGGCGCGACCTCACCGAGCGCCAGCGGCGGGAGCTTCTCGGAGCGCGGCTGATGGGAGTCGAAGGGGTGCTCGAACGCGAAGGCGAAGTGGTGCACCTCGTAGCGAAACGGCTTTCCGACCACAGCGCGCTCCTCGGGCGGCTCCTCACGCCGTCGCGGGATTTCCACTAAGGAGCAAAAGGGGGCGCTGCCCCGGGGCCGTTCAGCTCGGCCGGTATATGTAGTCGCGGGTCAGCGGGAGAGGATTGAAGGCGCCGTTGGATTTGCGCGCGAGTATCTGGTAGATATTCATCCATTCCCGGTCGAAGCCGTGCGCGCAGCCCGCCAGGTAAACCTGCCAGATGCGGTAGCGCTTGTCTCCCGCTGCGGCAATCGCCTGCTCGCGCTTCTGCTCCAGCCGTCTTGCCCACTCCAGGCAGGTGCGCGCGTAGTGACGCCGCAGCGACTCGATATCGGTGAACTCGAGGCCGGTGCCTGCCATCTCCTTGAGAACGAGCGAAAGATGCGGCAATTCCCCGTGCGGGAACACGTAGTGGTGGATGAACTCGCCTGCCCCGAGGCCTACCCAGCGGCTGTCCGGGTCGCTGGCGGTGATGCCGTGATTCAGCACAAGCCCGCCGTCGGTCAGCAGGGACTGAATCTTGGAAAAATAGGCTTTGAGATTGCGCAGCCCCACGTGCTCGAACATGCCGACGCTGGCGATCTTGTCGAACACGCCGGTCCCCGGGACCTCGCGGTAGTCCTGCAGACGTACTTCGCAAAGACCTTCCAGGCCCTCTTCCCTGATCCGTTGCCGGGCGAAGTCGTATTGATTGCGGCTTAGCGTGATGCCGGTCGCGCGCGCCCCGTATTTCTTCGCTGCGCGCAGCACCAGGGCGCCCCAGCCGCAGCCGATATCCAGGAACCGCTCCCCCGGGGCGAGCATGAGCTTTTTGAGGATGTGGTCGAGCTTCTGTTCCTGGGCGGCCTCGAGGGAATCGCCCTCGCCGTGGTAGTAGGCGCAGGAGTAGATCATGCTCCGGTCCAGCCACAGCGCGTAGAAGTCGTTGGAGACGTCGTAGTGGTACTCGATCGCGGCGCGATCGCGCTTCTTGCTGTGGCGCGCAAACCGCCGCAGTCCCCGGCTGCCCCGCGATGCAGCGCTTCGCGCGAGGTTCTCCGCGACGCGAAACACTTCCAGCATCGGTCCTTCGACGCGCAGGTATCCCTCCACGTACGCCCGTCCGAGCTTCATCAGGTCTGGAGAAACGAGAAAGCGCAATGCCGATGGGCTCGGAATGCCGATCTTCACGGTGGGATTGAGGGCAAGGTCGAACGCGCGGCCGTTCCACAATTCCAGGCGCAGTGGAATGGATACCGACCGCTTGAGTTTTTCTACCAGCCGCTCGATGCGACGTTCTAGAAACATGGGCGTTCCTGCGGTGCGGCGCCTATCATAGCACTGTCACCCGGATGTCTATTGGTGGCGTTGCCCTTGCCCGGGAAGCCCGAGCGGGCCCGACCCCCCGCTCGAGGCCCTTGCGCGATGCCGGAGGCCTCCTCGCCCCCGCCTGCGTTTGGTATTGTATGGGTCTCGTTTCCCGGGGAGAGAGAACATGAAGCCGCTGCTGAGTCGACTTATCCTCGCTGCCTGCGCCGCGCTTCTTGCCGTTCCGGCGTCCGCCCAATACCCTTCCCGGCCCATCAAGCTGATCGTGCCCATCCCGCCGGGAGGCGCGCCGGACATTTCTGCGCGGGTGGTCGGTCAGAGGCTGGGAGAGCTTCTGGGGCAGGCGGTAGTCGTCGAAAACCGGCCCGGATCGAACGGCAGCATCGCCATGGATCTCGTCGCCAAGTCCGCTCCGGACGGCTACACGCTGGGCCTGTTCGCCGACAGCATGATCACCATCAATCCGCACATCTATAAGCGGATGCAGCTCGATACTCTCCGGGATCTCGCACCGGTCGCCTCGGTCGTGTCCAACCAGTGGGTACTCTCGGTAAACCCGTCGGTGCCGGTGAAAAGCTTCGCGGAGTTCATCGACTATGCGCGCCGCGCGAACCCGCCCCTCGCCTACGCTTCGGGCGGCAACGGCAGCATTCACCAGCTGGCAATGGAAATACTGAAGAAGCGCGCGGGAATCAACCTGACACACGTTCCCTACAGGGGTGGCGCGCCCGCGACCACGGCGACCGTTGCGGGCGAAACTGCGGCAATGTTCTCGGGTACTTCGAGCGCGCCCCAGATCAGGGCCGGAAAGCTGCGCGCGCTGGCGGTGACAGGATCGAAACGCTCCGAGCTGTTCCCGGAGCTGCCGACTATCGCCGAGTTCTATCCCGGATACGAAGTGAGAATCTGGCTCGGCTTGTTTGCGGCGGCGGGCACGCCGGGGGCCGTAGTTGCCAGACTGCACGCCGAGGTCAACGCGGCTCTGGGCGAGCCCGAGATCAGGGCGAAGCTCAAGGCGGCCGGCGGGCTGGAGCCCTACATTTCCACGCCGCAGGAATTCGCGGAACAGATCCAGCGGGACTATGAGAGGTACGGAAAAGTGGTGAAGGAAGTCGGGGTCAAGGTCGACTGATACCCCCGGATTTGCTGCGAGATCCCCGAGGACCGTATAGAATCGCGGGAATTTTTTACTATAAGAAGAGCAGGTTCGCGGCCCCGCCCCCGCGCCATGTGAATCGTGCCGCGGGGGTTCTTGCGTTCAAGGCCGATCACTTGAGGACCGGGATGGAGACATTCCTCGCGTCGATGGTCAGCGTCGCATTTCATGGCGTCGCGCTCGGCATGATCCTGTACGTGATCTCCGTCGGCCTTTCCGTGACGATGGGCTTGATGGGATTCGCCAACCTCGCCCACGGTGTGTTCGCGCTGGCCGGCGGCTACATTCTGACCACGTCCATCTCGCGGTTCGGGGTGCCCTTTCCCCTCGCTTTGGCCCTCGCGTTCATTCTCGTCGCCGCAGGCAGCGTTGTTCTCGAGCGCCTGCTTTATTCCAGGTTGTACAACGCGAGCGACCTCGAGCAGGTGCTGTTCACGATCGGATTGATCTTCATCGCGGTTGCGGTAGCGCGCTTCATCTACGGGACACTGCAGCAGCCGGTGTACCTCCCGGACTACCTGAAAGGCCAGTTCCCGCTCCTGGGGCGGGACTTTCCGACCTACCGCGTTTTCATCATTGTGTTCAGCGCCGTCACGGTGGGCTTGCTGTGGTTCGGCGTCGAGCGCACCCACTGGGGAGCGATGGTGCGGGCTGCGGTTGACAATCGCGCGATGGCGCAGTCGGTGGGGATCAACACGCGCCGGCTTTTCACGCTGACCTTCGCGCTGGGCAGCGGACTCGCCGGTCTCGGCGGGGCCTTGGGCGCGGAAATCATCGCCATCCAGCCCACCTATCCCTTCGAGAACCTCGTGTACTTCCTGGTGGTGGTCGCGGTCGGCGGGCTGGGAAGCCTGCGCGGGCCTTTCGTGGCCGCGCTGCTGATCGGCATCGCCGACACCTCCTGCAAATACTGGCTGCCGCAATACGGCGCCTTTCCGATCTACGTCGCCACGATCGCGATTCTTCTGTGGCGTCCGGCGGGCCTGTTCGGGCGGCACGCGTGAGCGCGCACGCGGGAGGCTATAGCGCCGACCCTGGAGTTCGCCGCGTCGAATGGCTGCCCTGGCTGGTCGCCCTCGCCGCATTCTTCCTGCTGCCGGAATACCTGTCGCTCGGGGCGCGCATCCTCATCTACATTCTGTACGCCCTTTCGCTCGACTTGATCGTCGGCTACGCAGGAATCATTACCCTGGGACACAGCGCCTACTTCGGGCTCGGCGCCTACGTGGCCGGGATTCTCGCGGCAAGAGTCGGGATTACCGATCCGCTCGTCCAGCTCGTCGCGGCGGGCGCCGCCGGCGCCCTTCTGGGGATCAGTACCGGCGCGATCATCCTGAGGACGCGGGCGCTCACGCTGCTCATGCTCACGCTGGCGATCACCTCGGTGCTGCTCGAGATCGCGAACAAGGCGACGAACCTCACCGGTGGGGCCGACGGGCTTTCCGGCGTCGTCATCGCGCCGGTTCTCGGAATGTTCAGGTTCGATATCTTCGGCAAGACCGCGTACTTGTACTGCCTGGTGGTTCTCCTGCTCGGCTGGTGGCTGGTGCGCAAGATCATCTATTCGCCTTTCGGCACCGCGCTCACTGGCCTGCGCGAGAACAGCCTGCGCATGCATGCGATCGGCGCGCCCGTCTACTGGCGGCTGGTGCTGGTGTACACGATCTCCGCCACGCTGGCCGGTGTCGCGGGAGGATTGCTCACGCAGACAAACCAGTTCGTGGGCCTGAATGTGCTCTCCTTCGAGTCGGCGGGCGAGCTTCTGGTGATGTTGATCCTGGGAGGCGTAGGTCGGCTGTATGGCGCGTTCATCGGCCCGCTCGTCTATCTCATCGCGCAGGACCTGCTCGCCAAGCAGTTCCCGGAATACTGGTACTTCGGCATCGGGACGATGCTCGTGCTGGTGGTCATGTTCGCCCGCGGCGGAATTCTCGGGATCGTCGATGGGATTCTCGGCAAACTGCGGACGATGCGATGAACGCAACGCTGCCTGTGCTCGAAACGCGGCGCCTGTGCAAGAGCTTCGGAGCTCTCACGGTCGCCGACAACATCAATTTCCGGCTGGAAAGCGGAGCGCGGCACGCGCTCATCGGCCCGAACGGCGCAGGCAAGACGACCTTCGTCAACATGCTGACCGGGGTGCTCCCACCCTCTTCCGGACAGATCGTGCTCGGCGGGGAGGACGTCACCCGGGTCGCCCAGGCGGCGCGCGTCAAGCGCGGTCTGGGTCGCACCTTCCAGATCAACGCCTTGTTCCGCAAGCTTCCGGTTCTCGACAATGTCGCGCTCGCAGTCGCCGAGCGGCGCGGAGTTGCGCACCGCATGCTGCGCTCGGCCAACGCGCACAGCGAAGTACGGGACGAGAGCATGGAGCTGCTTGCCACTCTGGGCCTCGCCCCCGAGGCGAGCCAGCGCATTCTCGACCTGCCGTACGGCAAGCAGCGCCTGGTGGAAATCGCGATCGCACTGGGCCTGAGGCCGAAAGTGCTCCTGCTCGACGAGCCGGCTGCGGGCGTGCCCTCCCTCGAGTCGGGGCGCATCCTCGAGGTCCTCGACAATCTGCCCAAGGACATTGCCATCCTGATCATCGAGCACGACATGGACCTGGTGTTCCGCTTCGCGCAGCGGATCACCGTCCTCGTGCAAGGCGAGGTGCTGATTGAGGGCGGGCCGGAGGAGATAGCCAAGGACCGCCGGGTTCACCAGGTCTATCTCGGGGAGCAGCATCATGTCTGACGCGCTCAGGATGAGCGGAGTGCGCGCAGGGTATGGGGAAACCGTCGTGCTCGAGGACATCGAGCTCGTGCTGCCGGAGCGAGGCACGCTCGCCGTGCTCGGCAGAAACGGGGTCGGGAAGACGACGCTGCTTTCCACCATCATGGGACACACGACGTTTCACGCAGGGATCATCGAGCACAACGGCAGGGCGATCGCGCGCCTGCCGGTATACGAGCGGTGCCGCCTCGGCATCGGGCTCGTCCCGCAGGCGCGTGATATCTTTCCTTCGCTCAGCGTCGAGGAGAATCTGACGGTTGCTGCAAGGCCCGGCCGCTGGTCGCTTGAACGCGTCTACGATCTCTTCCCGCGGCTTGCGGAGCGGCGCAGCCACTGGGGCAACCAGATTTCCGGTGGTGAGCAGCAGATGCTTGCGATCGGCCGCGCCCTGATGGGGAATCCCTCCCTGCTGCTCATGGACGAACCGCTCGAGGGGCTGGCACCCATCATCGTGGAAGCGCTGCTCGAGTCGATGAAGCGCTTGATCAGCGAAGAAGCCCTCACGGTCGTGCTGGTGGAGCAGCACGCGAGGATCGCCCTGGAAGTCACTCAGTTTGCCCTCGTGCTGAACCGCGGCCGCATCGCTTACAGCGGTCCGAGCGCCGAACTTCTCTCCGACCCGCAGCGTCTCACGAGCCTGGTCGTGGCCTGAATGCATCGCGCACTCCTTCCGGCGCTACTGTTGATTGCGATGATGCGCATGGAATCTTCGACGGCCCAGGACGCTCGCGCAGTCGAGCGAGCGCGCATGGTCGAAGAGATCGCCGCAATGGCGCGCGAAACCGGCGCCGAGACCGGGAGGCCCCGCTTCGGCGACGCGGTCATGGCCGCGATCGGGAAGGTGCAGCGCCATCGCTTCGTGCCGGCGTCGGTGCAGGGTTTCGCCTATGACAACCGCCCTCTGCCGATCGGCGAAGGGCAGACCATCTCCCAGCCGTACATCGTCGCGCTGATGACCGACCTGCTCGACGCGAAGCCGAACGACACGGTGCTTGAGATCGGCACGGGCTCGGGATACCAGGCGGCGGTGCTGGCCGAGCTGGTAGCGAAGGTATATACGATCGAGATCGTCGAGCCATTGGGAAAGCGCGCCGCGCGGCTTCTCGGGGATCTCGGCTACCGGAATGTGAACGTCCGGATCGGCGATGGCTACAAAGGCTGGCCCGAGGCCGCGCCCTTCGATTCGATTATCGTCACCGCCTCGGTCGCGGAGCCTCCCAAGCCCCTGCTCGACCAGCTCAAAGCAGGCGGGCGGATGGTGATTCCGATTGGAGCCTCTGCCGGCGTGCAGGACCTGGTGCTCCTCGAGAAGCGCCCCGACGGCAGCGTGAGCACAAGGCGCACGCTGCCGGTGAGGTTCGTGCCGTTTACGCGAGAGCGTGCGCCCCGGTAGCAAGGCGCCATCCAGGCGAGGATTCGTGCCATCCGGTCATGCCCATGGCAAAATACGCCCCATGCGAGATTACTGGCTGAGCAAGCTTTTCTTCGATCTGCAGAGCTCCCCGCCTCTTGGCGAGGAATACCGCGCCGATCGCAAGAAGATCCTCGATCGCTATCACCTCGGGCCCGAGGTGCGGGCCGCGGTCGAGCGCGACGATGTCGCTTTCCTTGCGGCGCGGGTGAATCCCTATCTGCTGCGGTTCTACTTCGTGGTCGCCGGCATGCCCGAAGCCGAGTTCCTGAGGAAGGTCAGAACGGCCGGGGCCGCCGCAGCGGCAAGGTCGAGCCATGGCTAAGCTCGTCGGCGTCTACGCTTCCAGCCACGCACCGCTCATCGTCCGCGGCTGGAAGGACGTCAGCCCGCGCAACCAGCAGGACCTGACGCGCGCAATGACCGAGCTCGGCCGGCGCATCAAGGCGGCGCGGCCCGACGTGCTGATCGAGATCTCCCCGGATCACTGGGTGAATTTCTTCATCAACAATCTGCCGAGCATCTGTGTCGGCATGGGGGAGGAGCACGAAGGTCCCGCCGAGCCCTGGATGAAGGAGTGCCCTTACAAGAAGATCGCCGGCCATCCGAGGCTCGCCCATCACATCGTGCAGACGGCCCTCGAGCACGATTTCGAGCCGTCCATGTCGCACCATCTGACCCTCGACCACGGATTTTGCATTCCGCTGTGGCGGGGCGGGCTCGATCCCCTGCCTCCCATCGTTCCGATCATCTTCAACGATATCGAGCCCCCCTTTCCGACCGTGCGGCGCTGCCTGCGCTGGGGGGCGATGCTCGCGGAGGCGATCCGCTCCTACCCGGAAGACATCCGCGTCGCCATCCTCGCCACCGGCGGCTTGAGCCACTCCATCGGCGAGCCCACCATGGGGGAGATCGACGAGCCGTTCGACCGGGAATGCATACGGCACTTCGAGAAAGGCGACGATTCCCTGGTCGATTTCCTCAACGAGCGCTTGCCTACCATCGGGAACGGTGCCGCCGAGATCCGCAACTGGATCGCCGCGCACGGAGCGGCCGGCAAGCGCGGCTTTGAGCTGATCGGCTACTGCAATTGCCCCGAAGTCTACGTCGGATGCGGCTTCGCCTCGTGGAACCTCGGCGCAGCAGCCTGAGCGTTCAGCTTGCTTCTTCAGACCACCGTCGCCGGTAGCCTGCCCAAGCCGGCCTGGCTCGCCGAGCCCGGGAAACTGTGGGCGCCGTGGCTTCTCGAAGGGACGCTGCTCGAGGAGGGCAAGCGCGACGCGTTGCGCCTCGCCCTCGCCGACCAGGAAACGGCGGGCATCGATATCGTCACCGACGGCGAGCAGACTCGCCGTCACTTCGTGACGACCTTTATCGAAAGCCTGCGCGGCGTCGATTTCCGGAACAAGCGCACCGTGCGCATCCGCAATCGCTACGACGCGGAGGTTCCGGTCGTGGTGGGCGCGGTTTCGCGGGGCGGGGCGGTGTTCGTCGAGGACATGCGCTTTCTTCGCGCGCAGACGAAACGGCCGGTCAAGTTCGCCCTCCCCGGTCCGATGACGATGGTGGACACGCTCTACGACAGCCACTACCGGAGCCGGGAGAAGCTCGCGCGCGAATTCGCGGCGATTCTCAACCAGGAGGCGCGCGAGCTGGAGCGCGCCGGCGCCGACGTGATCCAGTTCGACGAGCCTGCGTTCAACGTCTACATGGACGAGGTGAAGGATTGGGGCATCCAAGCGCTCGAATCAGCCGCGGCCGGCCTCAATTGCAGGACAGCCGTGCACATCTGCTACGGCTACGGCATCAAGGCGAACAACGACTGGAAGAAGACGCTCGGCTCGGAATGGCGCCAGTACGAATCGACGTTTCCGTTGCTGGCGAAATCGAGAATCGACCAGGTTTCGCTCGAGTGCGCAAATTCGCGGGTGCCGCTCGAGCTGCTTACGCTGCTTGCGGGCAAGGACGTCCTGGTCGGCGCGATCGACGTTGCGAGCGATGCGGTGGAAAGGCCCGAGCAGGTCGCGAGCACGATACGCGCCGCGATGAAGTTCGTGCCGCCGGCAAAGCTCTATCCATGCACCAACTGCGGGATGGTGCCGCTTTCGCGCGAGGTCGCGCAGGGCAAGCTCAGGGCACTCGCGCAGGGCGCGGCCCTGGTGCGCAAGGAGCTCGGCGCACCGGGAAAGGTCTGAAGTCCGCTAGGCATTCTTGGCTCCGCCCTGCCCCGCCCGGATCGCGTGCCACAACCGGTCGGGCGTGTAGGGAAAGTCGAGATGGTGAATGCCGAGCGGGCGCAGCGCGTCTATGACCGCATTGGCGACTGCGGGCACCGCGCCCGTCGTTCCCGCCTCTCCTGCCCCTTTCGCGCCGAGCGGATTGCCTGGCGAGGGAATCGACCGGTCGTAGAGCCGGATTTC
>DATBLP010000031.1:0-29248 GCA_036555245.1 Burkholderiales bacterium | reverse complement strand
AAGGATCCGGTCAAGGAGCGGATGAAGAAATAATCGACGCGGACACGCGCTGCGTACCGCGTCAACTTCGCGCGTTGGAGCGGCCGCAGGCGCCGCTCAACGACGCGCCACGCCTCGGGTCGCTCGATCCGCGGGCATAAGGTCATTCTTCGCCCGCTCGGAACCTCGATGTTCAGCCCCTCTATGAGGGCGAAGGCCGGCGCCTCGCTTTTCGAGGACAGCCAGGAGAACTTCAAGAAATTTTCCGCGCCGACACCGAGAAGTGGAAGGACTTGGTAAACAATACCGGCCTGAAGCTCCAATAAGGCCTATCGCCTGCGCGTCGAGGCGAGCCCGAGCAGCACGATCAGCTGGAGGGTCGGCATCAAGGCTTCGTAGAAAGTGCGCCCGAGGCCTTCGAGCACCCGGTACTGGGAGAAAGGGTGCATCAGCTCCTGCCCTTTCATCCAGAATGCGAGCCGCAGCGCGCCGCTGACCGGAACGAAATCGAGCTGCCACCACACCGACACGGCCAAGAAACGCGCGATGATCACAATCAGATAAGAGCAGGCCGCGGCGAGGACCACCCGCCTCCAGCGTGGGTGCGACGCGGCCCAAAGCGCGCCGCCGACGAGACCTAGCACGGCGCTCGCGAATATCAGCCAATGCCAGATCGTGAAATCCAGGGGATCCGAGACGAGCCCGGGGAGAATCGCCGTGGCGAGGACAAGCCAGGAGCCGAGCGCGAGCATGCCGGTGGAGCGCTCGGCTCGACTGCTCTGCGGCGGGGCAGCCTCCACGCTTGCCGCGCTAGCGCCTGCCGTCGTACCAGGGATAGCAGGCGCTGCGCTCGCGCAGCGCCCGGCCGGCGCTGAAAGACGCCCTGGCCATGAAGGCGAAGAACTCTTTCCACGTATACAGCCGGACCTTGCGGTCGCTCGTGAGTAGCGGGTGCCGGTGCAGGATCACGACCGAGCGGGATTTCCTCCGGGCGAGGCGCTTTAGCCTCCGGAAGAGGTCGATCTCCTCGCCCGCATAGAACTGCTCGCTGAATCCGCCGAGCTCCCGGAAGGCCGCCGCCTCGCACACGACGAATGAGCCCGCGGCCCATTTCGTCAGGCGGCTGAGCAGGTTCCAAGCCTGCAGGATCAGCGCCGCCGGGCCCCGGAGCCTCTCGAACGCCACCGTGCTCCCGGCAGCGAGGCAGCACCCTCCTTCGATTTGCGCCGCCACGTCCTCGAAAAGTTCTCGGCTCGGCTGCGAGTCGGCATCGACGAAGATGAGCCATTCGCCGCCCGCTCGGGCCGCGCCGGCGTTGCGCGCCCGGGAAATCTGGTTGAAGGGCTCGAAGACCACCGTCGCCCCGCTTTCACGGGCGATCTCCGCCGTTCGGTCGGTAGAATTGTTGTCGCAGACGATCAGCTCCCAATTCCAGCCGCGCACATCGAACGTGCCGGCGGCGGCTCGGATGCTTGCGAGCGTAGGCGCGAGCAGGCGCTCCTCATTGAAGGCGGGAACGATGAGGGAGATCTTCAACACGGGCAGGCCGCGGTTTCAGCAGACTTCTTCATCCCGTCGATTTCCTCAGCTTCAGCATTGCAAGGACCGAGAAGCAGCTCAGTGCGGCAAGCAGATGCTTGAGGGTGTGGCCGCTGAAGAGATTCTGGGTGAACGCGAACACCTCCCTGTCATAGGTCTCCGAAATCTTGGCGAATACGTAGAGCCCAAGCGCCACCAGCAGGATCCACTGGTGCGTAAACCGGGAACGGAACAGGATCATTACGACCGGGACGGTCAACAGAGGGATCAACTGTATCCAAAAATAGGGCCGCAGGTCATCGAACCAGTGCCAATACAGCACGCTGAAGAAACCCAGCAGCACCGCAGGCACCAGCAGGGATTTGCCAAGGCGGGCGCTCGCGTACTCGCCCAGGAGCGCCGCGAACATGCCCATGAAGCCTACCGTCATCGGCAGCCTGTCCCAGACCAGGGTGTCGTTGTTCGGATTCAGGTGATAGTAGGCGGAGCCGACGCTGACGATTGCCACGCCCACAAAGAAGGTAAGCCACGCGGTCCGGAGCCTCCCTTCACGCTCCGCCAGGCAGAAAATGACGCCGGCAACCCCGGCAAACAGAAAGAGGAGATTGGAAGCTACGTCGAGGAAATTCGGCACCCCGAGGAATGCCCTTTGATCAGCGAAATAGTGATAGTCGAGGTCCTGCCGAATTGGCTCTTTCAAGAGCACGAAGGCCAGGGAACCTGTTGCGACGATGAGCAACACGGCATACCGCCACCAATCCGCCGATGAAGTCAGGGTGCCGGGTCGGTTGCCGGAATGCATGGCTCGACCGCCCCTAGACCTTACGTCTGCCATGCCTGAAGATCCACCAGCGTCCAAGGGCGGCCACCGCAAAGTAAACAGGGATGCCGACAAAGACGGCCGCCACAATGATTCCAGACGTAACGAACGCCCAAAGCGAACTGACCGCGCCGGAAGCGACTTCGCAGGTCCAGGCGGCGTCGCTTACTCGGCCACCGGCATCCAGACAGCGGTCCTCGGCGAGAAACAAGGCTACGGCCATGCCCGCAAAGACGCCGCAGATGACGGCGAGGGAACGGTTGCAGCTGCACTTGATTCCGGTATCCATCAGGGCCAAGGTTTCCAATCGGGTGCGCAGTCCACTGCGAAGTCGGGGCGCCGCCGAGTCTAGGCGGCAATGTCCACAGGAGTCCCTGCAGACACCATCTCAAACAGCTCGACCACATCCCGATTCCGCATGCGTATGCACCCGATCGATCCCGGTTTTCCCATTGGAACGGCATCCGGGCTCCCGTGGATGTAGATGTAGCGCTGCATGGTATCCACCTCGCCCAACCGGTTCTTCCCGAGCTCGCACCCCGACAGCCACAATATACGCGTAAGTATCCAGTCGCGGCCGGGAAAGCGCTCCCCGAGCTCGGGCGTCCAGATCTCCCCTGTTGGGCGACGCCTGACAAATACGGCATTCAACGGCTGGCCGGCTCCAATCTTCGCGCGGACGATATGCTCGCCCCGAGGGGTGCAGAAGCTCCCGCGAAGCTCGCCCGCGCCCTTCCGCGATGTCGAGACGGAATAGCGCGCAATCTCCCGAGCCTCCCCGAGCAGCACAAGGCTCTGCTCCGGAATCGAGATCTCAATCCTCTGCATTGCGCCGCGCCAGGAAGAAGTCAGAGAGCAGCCGGCCCGCCTCGGCCGCGAGAACGCCGCCGACTACCGTCGTGTGGTGGTTCAGGTTCTTCTGTGAAAAGAGATCGGTCACGCTTCCGCAGGCGCCGGTCTTGGGGTCGCTCGCGCCATAGACAAGGCGCTCGATGCGCGCGTGCATGATGGCTCCCGCGCACATTGCGCAGGGCTCGAGCGTCACGTAGAGCGTGCAACCGGAGAGACGGTAGTTGGCAAGTCTGCGTGCCGCCTCGCGGAGCGCGCGGACCTCTGCGTGCGCCGTGGGATCGTAGGACGAGATTGGTGCGTTGAAGCCACGGCCGACGATTCTTCCGTCCTTCACGACGACCGCGCCGACGGGCACCTCGCCCTCCCTTGCCGCCTGGGCCGCGAGCCGCAGCGCCTCGAGCATCATCGAGGCGTCCAGTTCAGACCCCATCGCTCACTCCCACTCTATCGTCGCCGGAGGCTTGCCGGAAATGTCGTAGACCACGCGGTTGATTCCGCGCACTTCGTTGATGATGCGGTTGGAGATCTTTGCGAGCAGCTCGTGAGGCAGCGGCGCCCAGTGCGCCGTCATGAAGTCCGAGGTTTGCACCGCGCGCAGCGCGACCACGTATTCGTAGGTACGACCGTCGCCCATCACGCCCACCGATTTCACCGGCAAGAACACGGCGAAGGCCTGTGCGACCTTGTCGTACCAGCCCGCGGCGCGCAGCTCGTCAATGAAGATGGCGTCCGCGCGGCGCAGTAGGTCCGCATGCTCGCGCCTCACCTCGCCAAGGATGCGAACGGCCAGCCCCGGCCCCGGGAACGGATGCCGGAACACCATCTCGCGTGGCAGGCCGAGCGCAAGGCCGAGCTCGCGCACCTCGTCCTTGAAGAGCTCCCGGAGGGGCTCGAGCAGCTTCAGGTGCAGCGTATCCGGCAGCCCGGCGACGTTGTGGTGCGACTTGATGGTGTGCGCCTTCTTCGTCTTCGCGCCCGCCGACTCGATCACGTCCGGATAGATCGTGCCTTGCGCCAGCCATTTCACCCTCGGGAACTTCTTCGCCTCCACCTGGAAGACTTCGACAAATTCACGGCCGATAATCTTCCGCTTCTCTTCCGGGTCGGCGACGCCGGCGAGCGCGGCAAGAAACCTCGCCGAGGTCTCCACCATGTCCACCTTGACGCCGAGGTGCCGCGAGAACGTTTGCATCACCTGCGCGGCCTCGTTCATTCGCAGGAGCCCGGTGTCGACAAAGACACAGGTCAGCTGATCGCCGATTGCGCGGTGGATGAGCGCCGCCGCCACCGCCGAATCGACCCCGCCGGACAGGCCGAGCAGCACCTCCTCGCGCCCGACCTGACCGCGGATCCGTTCGACCGCCTCAGCGAGGTAATCGGGCATGCTCCAGTCGGAGCCGCAGCCGCAGATCTCGTGCACGAAGCGCCCGAGGATGGCCGAGCCCTGGCGCGTGTGCGTTACCTCCGGGTGGAACTGCACGCCGTAGAAGCGGCGCGACTCGTCGGCAATGCCGGCGATCGGCGTCGCCTCGTTGCTCGCGATGATGCTGAACCCCGGTGGGAGCGCGGTGACCTTGTCGCCGTGGCTCATCCACACGTCGAGCAGGCCGTGCTGCTCGCCGTTGATGCGGTCCTGGATGCCTTCCAGGAGCTTCGAGTGGCCGCGGGCGCGGATTTCCGCGTAGCCGAACTCGCGCACCCGGGCGTTCTCCACCTCGCCGCCGAGCTGCGCCGCCATGGTCTGCATGCCGTAGCAGATCCCGAGGACGGGAACGCCCAGCTTGAACACGGCCTCCGGCGCCTTCGGGGTGGCCTCCTCGTATACGGAGGCCGGACCACCGGAGAGGATCACCCCGCGTGGGGCGAAATCGCGGATGAAGGCGTCGCTGACGTCGAAGGGATGCAGCTCGCAGTAGACCTTTGCTTCCCGGACCCGGCGCGCGATAAGTTGCGAGTACTGCGCGCCGAAATCGAGGATCAGGATCTTGTCGTGCACTCGTTCCCTACTCTACCTGGTAGTTCGGGGCTTCCTTGACGATCTGCACGTCGTGAACGTGCGACTCGCGCAAACCGGCCCCGGTGATCTCGACGAATTGCGCCCGCGAGCGCATCGCCTCGATCCCCTCGCAACCGCAATAGCCCATGCTCGCTCGCAGGCCTCCCATGAGCTGTTCGATCACGCGCGCCACCGACCCCTTGTACGGCACGCGGCCTTCGACGCCCTCGGGAACCAGTTTGTCCACGTGCACCGAGGAATCCTGGAAATAGCGATCGGCCGCGCCCTGCTGCATAGCGCTTAGCGACCCCATGCCCCGATAGGACTTGTACGAGCGTCCCTGGTAGAGCTCGATCTCGCCGGGCGATTCCTCGGTGCCGGCAAACAGGCTACCGAGCATCACTGCGTGCGCTCCGGCCGCAATCGCCTTGGCGACATCGCCCGAGAAGCGCACCCCACCGTCGGCGATGAGGGGTACGCCGGCTTTATCGAGCGCGGCGGCAACGTCGTGGATCGCCGTAACCTGCGGAATGCCGACCCCGGCGACGACGCGGGTGGTGCAGATCGAGCCGGGGCCGATCCCGACCTTGACGCCGTCCGCGCCGTGATCGACGAGCGCCTTGGCGCCTTCCGCCGTGGCGACATTGCCACCGATCAGCTCCACGGCGGCGGCGTTGCGCTTGATCCAGCGCAGGCGGTCGAGCACGCCCTGCGAGTGGCCGTGCGCGGTGTCGACGATGATGACGTCGACACCGGCCTCGACCAACGCGGCAACGCGCTCCTCCGTGCCTTCGCCTATGCCGACCGCCGCGCCGACCCGCAGCTTGCCCTGCTGGTCCTTGCAGGCGTCCGGGTGCTCGCTCGACTTCAGGATGTCCTTCACGGTAATCAGGCCGCGCAGCTCGAAGCCATCGTGCACGACGAGCACGCGTTCCAGACGGTGCTTGTGCAGGAGCGCTCGCGCTTCCTCGGCACTCGCGCCCTCCTTCACGTAGATGAGCCGATCGCGCGGCGTCATGATCGAGCGCACCGGGGCATCGAGGTTCGTCTCGAAACGATAGTCGCGATTGGTGACCATGCCGACCACCTTGCCCTTCTCGACTACCGGAAATCCCGAAACCTTGTGCTGCTGCGTGAGCGCGAGCAGCTCGCGCACGGTGATGTCGGGCGATACGGTGAGCGGGTCGCGCAGCACGCCCGATTCATAGCGCTTGACCTTGGCGACCTCGGCGGCCTGCTTCTTCGGCGGAAGGTTTCTATGAACGATGCCGATGCCGCCTTCCTGTGCGATGGCGATCGCGAGGCGCGACTCGGTGACGGTGTCCATCGCCGCCGAGACGAGCGGAATGTTGAGCTGGATATTGCGTGTCAGCCGGGACTTGAGGCTGACTTCGCGAGGCAGGACGCGGGAGTGGGCGGGAACGAGGAGGACGTCGTCAAAGGTAAGGGCCTTCTGGACTAGGCGCATTGCCACACCCAAAAGACGCATTATACGCGGGAGCCAACCCACGGTAAATGCTGCACATTTACGCTCGCCGCGGAATTGACGCGTGCGCCAAAACTCGCTATGGTGCCCCTCACCTCGTGAGCAAGGATAGGGTCATGCTTCGATTCGCGCAGCTTGTGGTTGCGCTCCTCGTCGCCTCCAGCGCCCAGGCGCAGGTGCACAAGTGCATCGATTCCGCCGGCAAGGTCATCTATTCGCAGGTTCCCTGCCCCGCGAGCACGAAATCCGGAACGATCTCCCGCCGTTTGGACGCGGCGCCTGCCTCGTCCTCCGCGCCCGCCTCTCCCGCCGCCTCGCTCGCGGACAAGGCCGGCAAGGAAGATGACGCCAAGGCCGGCACCCCCAAGACTCCCCTGGACGCGGAGCAGGCGTTCCGCAGGCGCCAGCAGGACCGGGAGAAAGCCGACAAGGAAGCCGAGCAGAAGCTCGCGGAGGCGAAACGCAAGGAAGACAACTGCCGCGGCGCGCGCGAGCGGCTCGCGACCTTCGAGTTCGGAGGGCGGATCACGCAAATCAACCCGCAAGGCGAGCGCGTCTATCTCGAGGACGCGCAGATCGAGCAGCAGAAGGCGGCTGCGCGCGCCATGGTGGAACAGGCCTGCAAATGAGTTACGGGCCCCGCGCGCGCCGAGATCGCGCGCGCCTGCGCCTGATCTCCTTCGGGTCGGCGCTCAAGGGCCTGTAGAGCTCGACCCGGTCCCGGTCGCGCAAGGCCGCGCCCGCCTCCACTTTCCTTCCGTAGATCCCCACGAGATCCGGATCGATCTCCGGGAATTCCTCGAGCAAGCGGCTCGCCCGCACGGCGTCGCCGACAAGGCTTCCCTCCGGAAGCCGCAGCGCGCGCACGATCTGGCGGCCGGGGAGCGCGTAGACCACTTCCACTCGCAGAGTCCTCATTCGCGCCCGAACTTCGCATCGGCTCGCCGCACGAAAGCTTCGACCAGGCTGTCGGCGATGTGGCGGAATACCGGTCCGACTGCACGCTCGAGCAAAGCGCTCTTGAACTGGTAGCGCAGGCTCAGCACCACCTTGCAGCCCTCCTTCCCCAGGTCAGTAAAGGACCAGCTTCCATCGAGGCTGCGGAACGGCCCGGACACGAGCTTCATCTCGATCCGCGCTCCGGATTCGTGTGTATTCTCGGTTGTGAACTGGTTCTTCAAACCGTGGAAGTCGATGTGCAGCGTCGCCACGCTACGGCCGGGCTCGCGCGCGGAGTATTCCGCCCCGCCACACCAGGGAAGAAACTGGGGATAGGACTCGATGTCCTCAACCAGGGCGTACATGGTTTGGGCGCTGTAGGCAACCAACGCCGAACGGTCGACGTGGATCATCGTTGTAAAATGAAAAATTCTATCGGAACAAGAGCGCCACTGTGAGCATCGTCGAGAACCGCAAGGCGCTGCACGACTACTTCATCGAGGAGCGCTACGAGGCCGGGCTCGCGCTCGAAGGCTGGGAGGTGAAGGCGATCCGCGCAGGGCGCGCGCAACTGAAAGAAGCCTATATCATCGTCCGGGGCGAAGAGATCTTCCTCATCGGCGCGCATATCAGCCCTCTGCCGGCGGCCTCGACGCACGTCCAGCCGGATCCAGTGCGCACGCGAAAGCTCCTGCTCCACGCCGAGGAGATCCGTCGCCTCCTCGGCAAGGTGAACCGCGCCGGCTACACGCTCGTCCCCCTTGACCTGCATTACTCGCGCGGGCGCGTGAAGGTTAACGTGGGCCTCGCCAAGGGGAAGAAACAGCACGACAAGCGCGCCGCAGAAAAGGAGAAGGAATGGAAGCGCGAGCAGCAGAGGCTGCTACGCGTGCGCTGAGCGCGTGCTCGCAGCGCGGGCACCATTGAGAAGGGGCCGTACCGAGTCGCGAAAGTGCCTAGTTGGCCGCGACCTTCGTCTTGGAAGCAGCATCGGCCCCGCGCGAAAGCTGGAGCCAAGTATCGACGACCGTGTCCGGATTGAGCGAGAGGCTTTCGATGCCTTCCTGCACCAGCCATTGCGCGAAGTCGAGGTGATCCGAGGGACCTTGCCCGCAGATGCCGACGTACTTTCGGGCCTTACGGCAGGCCTGGATCGCCAGGCGCAGCATCGCCTTGACCGCGGGATCGCGCTCGTCGAATGCGTCCGCGACCAGCCCCGAATCGCGGTCGAGCCCGAGGGTCAGTTGCGTGAGGTCGTTCGAGCCGATCGAGAAGCCGTCGAAGTATTCGAGAAACTGCTCGGCAAGGACCGCGTTCGACGGAACCTCGCACATCATGATGAGCCGCAGCCCGTTCTCGCCTCTCTTCAGCCCCTGCGCCGCGAGGAGGTCGATCACCTGCCGGCACTCCTTCAACGTGCGCACGAAGGGCACCATGATCTCGACGTTGGTGAGGCCGATTTCGTCGCGCACCCGACGCATCGCCCGGCACTCCATCGCAAAGCAGTCTCGGAAGGATTCGCTGATGTAGCGCGACGCGCCACGAAAGCCGAGCATCGGATTTTCCTCGTCGGGCTCGTAGCGGGCGCCTCCGACGAGTTTCTTATACTCGTTCGACTTGAAATCGGACAGCCGCACGATAACCGGCTTGGGCCAGAAGGCCGCGCCGATGGTGGCGACGCCCTCGATCAGCTTTTCCTCGAAGAACGCGCGTGGATCGCGATAGCCGCGCGACGCGTGCTCCACCTCGAGTTTCAAGTCGGCCGGAAGATTCGGGTGTTCCAGCGCCGCGCGTGGATGCACGCCGATCATGTTGTTGATGACGAACTCGAGACGCGCGAGCCCCACGCCCCAGTTGGGCAGCGCCTGGAAGTCGAAAGCGAGCTGGGGATTGCCGATGTTCATGGTGATCTTCACCGGGCACTTGGGCATCTCGCCGCGCTCCTGCGAGGTGACCTCGATTTCAAGGATGCCGCGGTAGATGTAGCCGGTGTCCCCTTCGGCGCAGGAGACGGTGCATGCATCCGAGTCAGTCAACATGGCGGTAGCATTGCCGCAGCCGACCACCGCCGGAATGCCCAGCTCCCGCGCGATGATCGCGGCATGGCAGGTGCGGCCGCCCCGGTTCGTGACGATCGCCGCCGCGCGCTTCATGACTGGTTCCCAGTTCGGATCGGTCATGTCGGTGACGATGATGTCTCCCGGCCTGACCTTCCCCATTTCCGTGGCGTCCTTCACCACGCGCACCGTTCCCGCGCCGATGCGGTGACCGATCGCCCGGCCCGACGCGAGCACCTCGGACTTGCGCTTCAGACGGAAGCGCTCCTGGCCTTCGCTGGACTTGCGCGACTTCACCGTCTCGGGCCGCGCCTGCAGAATGTAGATCTTTCCGTCCGAGCCGTCCTTGGCCCACTCGATGTCCATCGGCCGCTGATAGTGCTCCTCGATCTTCAGCGCGAAGCGCGCCAGCTCCACGACATCTTCGTCGGAAAGGCAGAACCGGTCGCGATCGGGCTCCGCGACCTCGAGAACTTTCACGGATTTCTTGGCGGAATTGTGCTCGGTGAACACCATCTTCTGGGTTTTCGAGCCCAGCCCGCGGCGGATCACCGGAAACTTGCCGCTGCGAAGCATGGGCTTGTGCACATAGAATTCATCGGGGTTCACTGCACCCTGCACCACCATCTCGCCCAGGCCCCAGGAGGCGGTGATGAAGACCACGTCCCGGAATCCCGATTCGGTATCGAGCGTGAACATCACGCCGCTTGCGCCCAGATCGCTGCGCGCCATGCGCTGCACGCCCGCCGAGAGCGCGATCGCGGAATGGCTGAATCCCTTGTGCACGCGATACGAGATTGCGCGGTCGTTGTAGAGCGACGCAAACACCCCTTTGAGGGCCGCCATCACGTTGGCGAGACCCGAGATGTTGAGAAAGGTCTCCTGCTGGCCGGCAAAGGAGGCGTCGGGCAGGTCCTCCGCCGTCGCGCTGGATCGGATCGCCAGCGACACCCTGTCATCGCCGCCGGTCAGCTCGCGGTAGGACTGCGCAATCTCGTCCTCCAGCCGCTTGGGCAGGGGCGCCGCCTCGATCCAGCCGCGGATTTCCGCCCCGCAGCGTGCGAGCTCTTCGACATCGTCCGCGTTCAGATCCTTCAGCCGCGCCTCAATGCGGCGGGCCAGCCCGTTCTGGTCCAGGAATTCCCGGTAGGCCCGAGCAGTCGTGGCGAAGCCGCGCGGAACGCGGATGCCGGCTCCGGCGAGTTGGCTGATCATTTCCCCGAGGGACGCGTTCTTTCCGCCGACCTCCTCGACGTCGCTCATCCTGATTCTATCGAACTGCACCACGTAGTTCGGCTTGGTCATGGCGTTATTTGTTCGTCTTTGTTGAAGGATTCCCCCGAAACGGCTATTTTAGCGGCACCGCCGTTCGTCCGCGGCGCATTTTTCCTCAACCGCCCATGTCTTCGCGCAGCCGAACGGTATTTTTCGTGTCCGACGGCACCGGAATCACCGTCGAGATGCTCGGGCACAGCCTTCTGACACAGTTCGAGGGCTTCGATTTTCGCCAGATGACCGTACCCTTTGTCGATTCCGCGGCGAAGGCCGAGGCTTGCGTCGCCCGGGTCAACGAGGCTGCGAGGCCCGGCGGGGAGCGTCCCGTGGTCTTTACGACCCTGGTGAACACGGAAGTGCGAAGCGTCATTCGCAGGGCGGACGCGTTCGTCCTGGATTTCTTCGAGATCTTCCTCGGCCCGCTCGAGAGCGAGCTGGGCGAACACTCATCGCACACCATCGGTCGCTCGCACAGCGCCCGGGACATCAAGGTGTACAGCAACCGCATCGAAGCGGTCAACTACGCCCTTGCCCACGACGACGGCACCTCGTCCCGGGAGCTAGAGAAGGCCGACGTGATCTTGGTGGGCGTATCCCGCAGCGGCAAGACTCCGACCAGCCTGTACCTTGCCTTGCAGTTCGGCGTCCGCGCGGCAAACTACCCGTTGATCCCGGAGGACTTCGACCGCATGAGCCTTCCCAAGATCCTGGACCGGTATCGCCACAAGCTCTTCGGCCTTTCCATCGCGCCGGAGCGCTTGCGCGAAATCCGCAACGAGCGACGCCCGAACAGCAAGTACGCCGAGCTGGAGAATTGCCGCTTCGAGGTGCAGCAGGCCGAGGCTCTGATGAAGCGTGAAGGCCTGCGCTGGGTCAACTCGACCGTCAAATCGATCGAGGAGATCGCCACGACCATCCTCCAGGAATTCAAGCTCGAGCGGAGAGTGTACTGACACCAGGCTCCGACCTCGGCTGACGCCTCGGTTTCCCCGCCTGAGCCAGGGGAAACCGCCCACCGCTCTCAAGACCGACGTTGCTGTCGTAGCTGCTCGAAGAGGCAGATCGCGGCGGCCGCCGCGACGTTCAGCGAGTCGGCCGATCCCGGCATGGGAATGCGGACTCTGTGGTGGGCGATGCCCAGCGCCGCCGCTGAGAGGCCTGTGCCCTCGTTGCCGAACATCCACGCAACCGGCCCCTTGAGGTCGAGATCGAAGAGCGAATCTTCCGCACGCGGCTCCATCGCGATGACGCGGCCCGGGAATCCGCGTACAACTTCCGCCGGATCGGCCGGCTCGAATATGGAGAGAAAGAAATGAGCACCCATCCCGGACCGGACCACCTTGGGCGCCCACGCGAACACCGAGCCGGAGGATAAGAACACCTGAGCAACACCCGCCGCGACGGCGCTCCGCAGAATCGATCCGAGGTTCCCCGGATCCTGGATGCCTTCGAGAAGCAGGCAGTTCCCTACCGGCGGCACCAGCTGGCCGCGCTTCGGCGTGCGTACGACCGCGGCGATGCCGGCGGCGCTCGCCAGCTGCGATATCTGCTCGACCAGCCGGTCGGCGAGCACGAGGCGGGCGTTCGCCGGTGAATTCTCGACGAGCGCGCGGATTTCGGGCTTCGCCATTGCGCTCTCGCTCGCGAAGATCGTCTCGGCCCTGCCGCCGCTCTCCCGGTAGGCCTGTACCAGATGCTCACCCTCGAGAAGCGTCGTGCCGGTCTCGCGGCGCTCGCGCGAGGAGCTCGCGAGCTTCACGAGCGCCTTGACTTGCGGATTGTCCCGCGAGCGGACCAGCTTCAGTTCAGTGCGCACGTATGGAATACGGCAAAGATGCCCATCGGCTGCTCAGTCGCCCCGCTCCAGGATCTCGCGCACCGGGGCGAAGCTGCGGCGGTAGATTTCGCAGGCGCCGTACTTGCGCAAGGCGCGCAGGTGCTCCGGGGTGGGATAGCCCTTGTGCTGATCGAAACCGTACTGCGGAAATCGCTCGTGCAGCCGGCGCATTTCGGCGTCGCGCTCGGTCTTGGCGATGATCGATGCGGCGGAGATTACTTTGATCCGGGCGTCGCCGTCCACGACTCCACGGGTCGGAAGCGCGAGTTCGGGAAGATGCAGGCCGTCGATCCATACCTCGTGTGGCGCGATCGCTAAGGATTCCACCGCGCGCTTCATGGCGAGGAGGCTCGCCTGAAGCACGTTCAGGCGGTCGATCTCCTCGACGCTTGCCCAGGCCACCGACCAGGCGAGCGCGCGTTCCTTGATCCGTCGCGCAAGTCCCTCGCGCACACGCGGGGACAAGACTTTTGAGTCGGCGATGCCCCGCGGGGCGCGCCCCTGGGGCCTAAACACCACAGCTGCCGCATAGACCGGGCCGGCCAGAGGGCCGCGGCCCGCTTCGTCCACGCCGCAGATCAGCCGGGCAGGAGCCACGGGAGAACGGCCTCGGTCGCGCGGGCGGCCGCGTCCTTCCGAAGGATCTGTCGTATCCGGTCGAGACGATCGGGCAGGCGGCGCGCGACGACCGGGTCGTTGAGCGAATTGAGCACGGCCTGCGCCAGATTTTCCGGAGTCGCGTCGCGCTGGAGGATCTCTGGCACGATGAATTCGCCGGCGATGATGTTGGGCAGCCCCACCCAGGGAAGATAGCGCATTCTCTTCATGAGGCGGTAACTGATCTCGGCCATCTTGTACGTGATCACCATAGGCTTGCGCGCGAGCGCCGCTTCAAGGGTCGCGGTACCGCTCGCTACCAGCACGACATCGGACGCGGCAATGGCGTCGCGCGCGTGCCCGAAAAGTACGGTCAGCTGCAGCTCGCCTGCGCCGGCCTCGTACATCGCCTCCTCGAAAAGCGCGCGCGTCTCGCGGCTCACCAGCGGCACGAGAAAGCGCACCTCCGGCTGCCGCGCAGCGATCAGCTTCGCGGCCCGCAGGAAAGTGGGAGCCATGTAGCGCAGCTCGGACTGCCGGCTGCCGGGAAGCAGCGCGATGGTCTTTTGCCCCGCCGGCAGGCGCAACTGTTCTCTTGTGGTCTGTGTTGCGTCCTTCTTCGGCGACGCGTCGGCAAGCGGATGGCCCACGAACACGGCGGGCACGCCGGCCTCGCGGTAGAGCGGCTCCTCGAAGGGAAACAGCACCAGCATCTTGTCGACCGCGGAAGCGATCCTGGACATGCGTCCTCCGCGCCAGGCCCAGAGCGAAGGGCTCACGTAGTGTACGGTAGGAATCCCGGCGTTCTTCAGCTTCCGTTCGAGCGACAGGTTGAAGTCGGGCGCGTCGATGCCAATAAACAGCTTCGGCCGCGCCGCCAGGAGGCGCCGCGCGAGCCTCCGCCGCATGGCGAGAAGCCCCGGGAAATGGCGAAGCACCTCGATGTAGCCCCGCACCGCAAGTCTCTCCATCGGGTACCACGGATCGAGCCCCGCGGCTTCCATCTTGGGGCCGCCGATTCCGACGAAGGCTAGACCGGGAACGCGTTCGCGCAACGCGCCGATGAGGTGCGCGCCGAGATAGTCCCCGGAGGCCTCGCCCGCCACCATACCCACGACCATCTTCTCGCCGTTCACCTTACGAGGGAAACTCTGGGGCAGACCAAGCGTGCGCTCCTCCGGGCATCGCCTAGCGGATGATCCCGCGTCGCGAGCGCTCGAGAAAGTCGAGCATCACCTGCAGCTCGGGACAGGCCGCGACTTGCGCGCCGATCTCCTTTCTCGCCTCTTCCAGAGAGAGCCCGGACCGATACAGAGTCTTGTAGGCCTTTTTGATCGCGGCGATCCTTTCCGGGGTGAAACCTCTGCGCTTCAGACCTTCGCTATTGATCCCGAATGGTTTCGCGGTATTGCCTGCCGCCATCACATAGGGAGGAATGTCCTGCAGCAGCACCGTGGAGACCCCGGTGATCGAATGCGCGCCGATCGAGACGAACTGGTGCACGCCGGTGAACCCTCCGAGAATTGCGTAGTCCCCGACATGGACATGGCCGGCCAGGGTCGCGAGGTTGGCGAAGACCGTGTGATTTCCGACCTGGCAGTCATGGGCGATGTGCACGTACGCCATGATCCAGTTGTCGCTGCCGACGCGAGTCACTCCGGCGTCCTGGACTGTGCCGCAATTCAGGCTGCAGTATTCCCGGATGCTGTTGCGGTCACCGATCTCGAGCCCTGTCGCTTCGCCGGCGTACTTCTTGTCCTGCGGGGGTCCCCCGAGAGAGCTGAACGCGAAGATGCGATTCTGGGCTCCGATGCGCGTCCGCCCATCGATCAGCACGTGAGGTCCGATTGCGGTTCCCTCCCCTATTTCGACGTGCTCGCCGATGATGGAATAGGGGCCCACGGAAACGCCCGGACCGAGTCTTGCGCCGGGATGGATGACCGCCGTCGGATGGATCATAGCCCTCGCAGAGTGCACAGAAGCGTCGCCTCGGCCGCGAGCGCATCGCCGACGCGGGCCCGCCCGGACAGCTTCGACAGGCCGCGCGACATGCGGTCGATGCTTACTTCTAGGAGCAGCTGGTCTCCCGGCACAACCGGCCGCTTGAAGCGCGCATCGTCTATTCCTACCAGATAGTAGATCGACTGGTCGTCGGGTTTGGTGCCCAGCGAGCGAAACAACAGGACCGCCGAAGCCTGGGCGAGCGCTTCGACGATGAGGACGCCCGGCATCACCGGATAGTGAGGGAAATGCCCTGCAAAAAAGGGCTCGTTGATGCTGACATTCTTGACGGCAAGGATGCGCTTGTTGGGTTCGTACTCCAGCACGCGGTCCACCAGAAGCATCGGATAGCGGTGCGGCAGGTGCTCCAGGATTTCTTGGATTTCCATCGCTTACCTCTTTCTCGTTTTTCGAACTGCGGACCGTTCTTCAAGCGCGCGCAGGCGGGCTACCAACCCGTCGATGCCGCGCAGATGCGCGACCATTCTCGCCCATTCGCGGCTCTCCGCCGCGGGAAGTACGCCGGTATAGGTGCCGGCGCTCGAGATGGATTTCATCACCTCCGCGGTCGCCGAGATATTGACGTGGTCGGCGATCTCGATATGGCCCCAGATGCGTGCGCCGCCTCCGATTGCGCAGTGGCTGCCGATGCGCGCGCTGCCCGCGACACCCACGCAGGCAGCCATGATCGTATGCGCCCCGATGCGTACGTTGTGCCCGATCTGGATCTGATTGTCGAGCTTGACCCCTTCCTCGATCACCGTATCGTCGAGCGCGCCGCGATCGATGGTCGTGTTGGCGCCAATCTCGACGTCGTCCCCGATCACGACCCTCCCGGTCTGCGGAATCTTGACCCAACGACCCGCATCCGGCGCCATGCCGAAACCGTCGGCTCCGATGACAACGCCGGAGTGAATCACGGCGCGCTTTCCGACGATCGATCTGGGATAGACCGTGACCGATGGGTAAAGGTGGCTGTCGTCTCCTATTTGGACATCCTCGCCGATGACGCATCCCGATTCCACGACAACGCGCTCGCCCAGCCGCGCGCCTGTGCCTACGCGGCAAAACGGTCCGATCGCGGCGGATGCGGGGACGAAGGCCCCGGGCTCGACGACGGTTTGTGAATGCACGCCAGGCGCGGGACGGGATTCAATGTGTAAAAGCTGCGCCGCGCGCGCATAGTAGAGGTAGGGGTCGTCGCAAAGGATGCGAGGCAACGCGGTGGCGTCGCGTTCCCCGCGGGCTAGAATTACCGCCGAAGCGCGCGTATCACGCAAGCGCGGTCGGTACCGGGAATGCGAAAGAAAGGACAGATCGCCGGATTCTGCGCTCTCCAGCGTGGCGATGCGACCGATTTCCGTTTCTGGATTCCCGAGCAGCTCTCCGCCGAGACGGGCCACGATCTCGCCAAGCCGGTAGGTGCGTGATCGCTTCAAGATACGGCGCCGTTCCAGAGAAAGCCGGCAGGAGCATCCCGGCCCCAGCCAGGGAGCCTCGCCGCGCATGGTGCTTCGACAGCTCGGTTGTCGTTGCGAATGTCCGCCAAGGGCTACTTGTCCGCCTGAGTGCCGAGCGCCTTGATGACTTTGTCGGTGATGTCGATCCGCGGGCTTGCCCACACCACCTGTTCGTTCTGGAACACCACGTCGAGTTTTTCGGCCTCGGCGATCTGCCGTATGGCGCGGTTCGCGCGCTCGAACACTCCGGAAAGCTCCTCGTTGCGCCGCTGGCCCAGATCTTCGTTGAATTCCCGCTGCCTGCGCTGGAATTCCCGGTTAAGGTCGCCAAACCCGCGTTCGCGTTTCTGCCGCTCGGAGTCCGGCATGGTCACGGCGTTTCTCTCCAGGTCTTCCTGCATTTTCTTCAGCTGCCCGGCCATCTTCGCGAGATCATCCTTGCGCTTGGAGAACTCCGCCTCGAGCTTCTTCTGCGCACGCTGCGCCGCCGGCGCTTCGCGCAGCATCCTCTCCAAATTCACGAAACCGACTTTGGCTTGGGCAAAGCACGGCCCGCCCGCTGCCATCAGGGAGGCGAAAACCCACGATGCAAGGCGATTCGCTCTCAACTGGGTCTCCTGCACGGGGCGCCCTCGCGTACGGCGCGGCATCCCGAAAAGTCTCGATTATACCGGGGCATCAGAACGCGTACCCCAGCGTGAACTGGAAGCGCTGGAGGTCGTCGCCCGGCCTCTCGCGCACCGGCCATGCCATGCTGAATTTCATCGGACCTACGGGTGAATTCCAGGCGAAGCTCAGGCCGTAGGAATAGCGCAACTGCGAGAGATCGACCTTGTCGCCCGGCCCGTAGACCTGTCCCCCGTCGATGAAGGTGCCGAGTCGCATGGACCGGTCGAGCGTAGTCCCGGGAACGGGAAACAGGAGCTCCGCCGAACCGTTTACCTTGCGATTCCCACCGAGGAAGGAGCCGTCGGCGTCCCTGGGTCCGAGGGACGCAGGTCGATATCCGCGCACGCTGCCGAAGCCGCCCGAATAGTAGTTCTTGAAAAACGGAAGCGGCTTTCCGCCGTACCCATCCCCTGCGTCAAGCTCTCCCGAAAACACCAAGGTGAAGGTCTTCGAATAGGGGTAAAAGTACTGGTGTGTGTATCCGGCCTTCCAATACTGCAGGTCCCCGGGCCGGGACGCCAGCTCGAGATTGAGCCGCTGGACCCGACCTTGAGTCGGCCAGATACCGCTGTCGCGCGTATCTCTCACCCAGCCGCCGGTGTTCATGAAGGCGATGTAGCTCGAGCCGAACTGATTCTGGAAGTCGAGATAGCGCTGCGGGCTGTCATCATGCAATTCGAGCTCCACGCGTTCCGTTCCCAGGCTATAGAACAAGGTGTCGTATTCGGTAAAGGGTATTCCATACCGCACCGCCCCGCCGAGGGTTTTGGTGTTGTAATTTCCTAGGCCCAGGGCGCTCGCGTTGACGTCGCGCCGGTAAAAGTCGAATCCCCGGCTCACCCCGTCCACGGTGTAATAGGGGTCGGTGAAGGAAAACGACAGGTACTTGTTGACGGTTCCCAGGGCCATCTGCAGACCCACGGTGTTGCCCGTGCCGAGAAAGTTGCTCTGCTGCACCGACGCTTGCAGAATCAGCTTGTCGATGTTGGAGAATCCCAAGCCGAGAAGAATCGAGCCCGTCGGCTTTTCCTTCACGCGCACCGTAACATCGACCTGGTCCGTCGTTCCGACGACCGACGGGGTTTCGACCTCGACCTCGCTGAAGTACCCGGTCTTGTCGATCCGCTGCTTGGACAACTGCAGCTTCTGGCTGTCAAAAAAACTGCCCTCTAGTTGGCGCATCTCGCGGCGAACCACTTCGTCGCGCGTGTGCGTGTTTCCGACGATGTTGATTCGCCGAACGTAGACCCGTCTGCCCGGATCGACCAGGAACGTGAAGCTGACCTTGTGTTGTTTCTTGTCGATGTCGGGATTCGCGTTGACATTCGCGAATGCGTAGCCGTCACGTCCCAGCCGATCGGTAATTGCCTTTGTGGATTCGGTTAGCTTTTCCCTGGAGAATGTATCGCCGGGTTTGATCGTGATCAACGACCGAAGCTCGTCCGCGGGAACGAGCATTTCTCCGCCCAAGTTCACCGCCGCCACCTCGTAGATCTCGCCTTCGGTGACATTGACGGTTATGTAGATGTCGCGCTTGTCGGGCGTGATCGACACCTGGGTCGAATCGATGTTGAACTCCAGGTACCCGCGATTCAAGTAGTACGAGCGCAGCGACTCGAGGTCCGCCTGCAGCTTCTGCCTGGAGTACTGATCATTCTTGGAGAACCAGGTGAACAAGCCTGGAGTGCGGAGCTGTATTACGCCGAGCAGCTCATTTTCCGGGAAGGCCTGATTCCCGACAATGTTTATCCTCCTGATCTTCGCAGCCTCCCCTTCGTTGACGTTGAAGTTGACCGCGACCCGGTTACGCTCGAGGGGCGTCACCGTCGTCGTGATCTCCACTCCATACAGGCTGCGGGCGAGATACTGCCGCTTGAGCTCCTGTTCGGCCTGATCGAGCAGAGCCCGATCGAAGATGCGTCCCTCCTGGAATCCCACATCGCGAAGGCCTTGTTTGACCTTGTCCTTCTCGAATTCCTTCATTCCGGAAAATTCGATCGATGCGATCGCCGGCCGTTCTTCGACTGTCACAATGAGCACGTCCCCCTGCGCCTCCAGTCTCACATCCCGGAAGAACCCCGTTGCGAACAGCGCGCGGATTGCCCCTGCGGCGCTCTGATCGGTGACGCTGTCACCAACCTTGATCGGAAGGTAATTGAAAATGGTGCCCGCTTCGATGCGCTGGATTCCCTCGACGCGTATGTCCCGCACGACGAAGGGATCGAACGCCCATGCCGGTGCTGCCAGCGCGAGCGACAAGGTCGCGGCCCGCAACGCGAAGTTCATCGAGCGAATCTTTACCCCGCGAGCAGCCGATTGATGTCGTTGTAGAACGCGAACGCCATCAGAAACAGCAGCACCGTCAGCCCGAGACGCTGGCCCAGCTCCATGACGCGCTCGGAGACCGGACTGCCCTTGACAAGTTCTATCGCATAGTACAAAAGGTGTCCTCCGTCCAATAGCGGGATGGGGAGCAAATTCAGCACACCGAGGCTGATACTGATAAGGGCCAGAAACGCCACGTAGGCGCCAGGGCCCATTTGCGCGGACTGGCCGGCGTAGTCGGCGATCGTTACTGGCCCGCTGAGATTCTTCCAGGAGATCTCACCGATCAGCATCTTCCCGAGCATCCTGAGACTGAAGACCGAGGTCTCCCAGGTTCGTTGCATCGCCATGCCGAGCGCAGGCAGGGGACCGTATACAACGGTTGTCACCAGGCCCTTCATCGCGTCCGGATCGATAAACGGTGCCGCGCCTATGCGACCGACCAGCGCTCCATCTTGCCGCTCGGCTTTCGGCTGAAGCGAGATTTCGATACGCTCTGACCCTCGTGAGAGGAGAAATCTGACCGTGACCCCCGGACGCGTCTGCACGGCGCTCACCACTTCGTCCCAAAGGCGGACCGGGTTGCCGTCGATCGAAGCGATTCGATCTCCCGCTCGCAGACCCGCGGCTTCGGCCACGCCTCCGGGAATGACCTTGCCAATCACGGGTGCGATATCGGGCCGGTCCAGCTTCAGCCCGAGCCGAGCCAGCGGATCGGTTTCGAAGCCATCCAGCTCGAACCCCGAGAGATCGAGCGTCCGCCAGTTGAGCCTTTGCCGGTCATCCACCACCTCGAGACGCGCGGCCTGCCCTCCCACCGCGAGTTGCAACAGTCGCCAGCGCGCCTGCTGCCAACTGGCGACCGGGTCGTCATTGATCTTCAGGATGGTCTCGCCCCGGGCCAAACCACTTGCCGCAGCGACCGTTCCCGCAGGGGGCGCCGCCATCACCGGCCTTGCCTCCTGCACGCCGGCCGCGAACAGCGTCCAGTAGATCGTCACGGCCAGCAGGAAATTCGCCGCCGGCCCGGCAATGACGATGGCAATGCGCTTCCAGACCGATTGGCGATTGAAGGCGCGGTGCGCTTCGTCGGGCGCGACAGGTCCCTCGTGCTCGTCGAGCATCTTTACGTAGCCGCCAAGCGGCAACGCGGCAATGGCCCACTCGGTCTGGTCACGGCCCCGCCGGAACCGCCAGAGCGGCCTGCCGAAACCGATCGAAAATCGCAAGACCTTGACCCCGCAGAAATGCGCGACCAGATAGTGGCCGAACTCGTGAATCACGATCAAGACGCCGAGCGCCACCAAAAAGGCCACGGCAGTTATGACAAGGTTCATGCGGCGTTCGAATTGAACCGCGCGACGAACCGCATGGCCCGATTGCGCGCGAGCGCGTCGGCGGCGAGCACTTCGTCGATTGTAGTGGGAAAGCTCGTCGGAATGCTACCCAGGGTTTCCTCGATGATCGTGGTGATCCGCAAGAATGGCAGGCGGCCTTCGAGAAAAGCCGAAACCGCGACTTCGTTGGCGGCATTGAGGGTGGCGGCCGAGCTGCCACCGCTCCTGAGCGCCTGGTAGGCAAGCGTCAGCGCCGGAAAGCGTTCGAAGTCCGGTTGCTCGAAATTCAAGACGCCGATGCGAAACAAGTCCAGCGACGGGACACCCGCGTCGATCCGCTCGGGAAACGCCAGCGCCTGCGCGATTGGCGTGCGCATGTCCGGGTGTCCGAGTTGCGCGATGACAGACCCGTCGCTGTATTCAACCATCGAGTGCACCACGCTCTGGGGATGAACGACGACTTGGATCTGATCGGCGCTGGCGCCGAACAGCCAGTGCGCTTCGATGACTTCCAGGCCCTTGTTCATCATTGTCGCGGAATCCACGGAAATCTTGCGTCCCATGACCCAATTCGGATGCGCGCACGCCTCCTCCGGTGTGACCCGGTGAAGCTCGGAGCGCGACCGCCCGCGGAACGGGCCACCCGATCCGGTGAGAAGGATTCTGCGGATTCCCTTGGATGCGAATGTCCCGGCGGCAAAAGGCGGCAGGCACTGAAAAATCGCGTTGTGCTCGCTGTCGACGGGAAGCAGCATCGCTCCGCTCGAGCGCACGGCGTCCATGAAGACATGTCCCGCCGTTACCAGGGCCTCCTTGTTCGCAAGCAGCAGTTTCTTCCCCTTGCTTGCGGCGGAAATCGTTGCCCGCAGGCCGGCGGCACCGACGATCGCGGCCACGACACAGTCGATCCCGGGAAGCGATGCGACTTCGACCAGGCCGGCTTCTCCGGCGTGTACTTCGCAGGGCACGCCCGCCGCGGCGAGCCGCTCGCGCAGCAAGGGCGCGCAAGAGGCGTCGGCCACACAGGCGTGCTCGGGGCGGTACCGCCTACACAACTCGGCGAGTTCATCGACTTGTCGGTTCGCGGTCAGAGCAGCCACCCGAAAACGCTCCGGGTGGCGCGCAATCACGTCGAGCGTGCTCGCACCGATCGAGCCGGTGGCCCCCAATACGGCTATGTTCTGAATGACTTCACCTCGTGAACGCAAGCACCGCCAGCGGGAGCATCGCGAGCAACGCATCGATCCGGTCGAGCATGCCGCCGTGGCCGGGCAGTAGCGTGCCGCTGTCCTTCACTCCCGCCTCGCGTTTTATCAGAGATTCGAACAGATCGCCAATCATGCCGGCAACAGCGAGTGCGAGGAGCACCGGGACGATCCAGAGGGCTCCCGACCGAGTCCCGTCCGGCGCGACAGGCATGCTCGCCGGGCTGCCGAGGCCTGCCCAGGCGAGCGCGTAGAGCGTAACCGCCGCCAATGCTCCGGCGACCCCCTCCCAGGTCTTTCCCGGGCTGATCGCCGGGGCGAGCTTGCGTTTGCCGAAACGCCGCCCTGCGAAGTAGGCGGCCGTGTCGGACAGCCAAACGGTGGCCAGAACGGCGAGCAGCAGCATAGGACGATCGTGCCGAAGATCCACGAGGGCCGCAAAAGCCGGCACGAGCACTGCCACGCCAACAACAAGCACCAGTGGTTGCGCCAGGTGCGGTCGCCGCCATATCCACAACGGCGCCAGTACGACCCAGAATACGGCCGCCGCGTAGTATGCCCACAATGGAGCGTGCCGGCCGCTTGTCCCGGGCACAGTTACAAGACCGGGAACAAGAAAAAACGCCATCAGGCATGCGGTCCAGGCGCAACGTGCAGCCTTAGCCAACCGGACAAGCCCGCCCCACTCCCAAGCGGCAACGCCGAGACCTAGAGCGCAGAATATCATCCAGCCGCTCTGGGGAAGCAGGAGCAGCGCCGCCAGGAACAAGGCGAGGAACACTGCAGCGGTCAACACGCGAGTTTTCAGCATGGTTACCCGCTATTCCAGGCGCCGACCCGGCGGCCTAGGCAATCCTTCGCCGAGCGTCCTTGCTCTTCTCCAACTGCTCGCTGGTTCTCCCGAAGCGTCGCTCCCGCTGCTGGTACCACAGAATCGCGCCGTCGAGATCCTTGGCGTCAAAGTCCGGCCACAGGGTAGGGGTGAAAAACAGCTCGGTATAGGCAAGTTGCCACAGCAGGAAGTTGCTGATGCGCTGCTCGCCTCCCGTGCGTATGAAGAGGTCGGGTTCGGGCGCGTAGTTAAGCGCAAGGTGGGGCGCGAGTTGCTCCTCGGTGAGTCCGTTGGGCGGCAGTCCCTCGCTGCGCACGAGCTTCGCGAGGGCTTGCATCAGGTCCCAACGCCCGCCGTAGTTGGCTGCAATCGTGAGCGTGAGTCCCACGTTGGCTGCCGTCAGATCTTCCGCCTTGCGCACCAACTGAACGACGCGCTCCCCGAACGGAGCGATGTCACCGATCACCTTCAGACGCACTTCATTCTCGTGCAGCCGCTCTGCTTCCTGTTCGAGCGCGGCGATGAACAGCTGTCGGAGCGTCGAGACCTCCTCGGCCGGGCGACGCCAGTTCTCGGAACTGAATGCGAACAGGGTCAGATACCCGACTCCACGCTCGCGGCACGCGCGGGTAATTCGGCGCACCGCTTCGACGCCCTGCTTGTGGCCGGCGACTCGGGGCAAGTAGCGCTTCTTGGCCCAGCGCCCGTTACCGTCCATGATGACTGCGATGTGCTTAGGGATGTCGCTGGTTTGCGGGATCTCCCGCGTAGAGCTGGCAAAGGAGTTCATGATCGATTCCTCATCGGCGTGGCCTCTCCGGCCTCAGACCGCCATCAGCTCGGCTTCCTTCCCTGCAAGCATCTTGTCGATATCGGCGATGTATTTGTCGGTCAGTTTCTGGATCTCATCCTGCGCGCGCCGGTCCTGGTCCTCGGATATCGTCTTGGCCTTCAGCAGTTCCTTGAGCGCGTGATTGGCGTCCCGGCGTAGATTGCGCACCGCGACCTTGGCGTTTTCTCCCTCATGTTTTATGACTTTGGTCAGATCACGGCGGCGCTCTTCGGTGAGCGCCGGCATCGGCACCCGTACCATGTCCCCGTGGCTTGCCGGATTCAGGCCCAGGTCGGACTCGCGGATGGCCTTTTCGATCGCGTTCAGCATCTTTTTTTCCCAAGGTGACACCCCAATGGTGCGCGCGTCGATCAAGCTCACGTTGGCCACTTTCGGAATCGGCGTAGGACTTCCATAGTAGTCAACCAGGATGTGATCAAGGAGCCCCGTGTGTGCACGCCCGGTCCGGACCTTCGAGAGGTCGCCTTTGAGCGCCTCGAGCGACTTCTGCATCTTCTGCTCGGCATTTTTTTTGACGTCGGCAAGTGTGCTCATGGTCCCTCCATCCCGCAGCGTCATGATCCGAGGTAGACGAGAGTGCCCTCGTTCTCGCCGCTGATGATCCGCTTCATCGCCCCTGACTTAAGTATGCTGAAAACTGTGATCGGGAGCTTCTGGTCCCGGCACAGCGCAAAAGCGGTGGCATCCATTATCCGCAGGTTCTTGATGATGGCCTCGTCGAAACTCACCTTGTCGTAGCGCTTGGCATCCGGATGAAGCTTCGGGTCGGCCGTATATATCCCGTCGACTTTGGTTGCCTTGAGCACCATTTCCGCACCGATCTCTGTGCCGCGAAGGGCGGCCGCCGTGTCAGTCGTAAAGAAGGGATTGCCGGTGCCCGCCGCAAAGATCACGATCTTGCCCTCTTCGAGATAGCGTATCGCCTTGTTGCGGATGTATGGCTCGACCACTTGCTCAATATTGAGCGCCGACTGCACCCGCGCGTTCAATCCCGCCTGCCGCATCGCGTCCTGCAACGCCAAGCCGTTCATGACCGTCGCAAGCATTCCCATGTAGTCGGCCGTCGCACGATCCATGCCAGCCGCTCCCGGCGCCACGCCACGAAAAATGTTCCCCCCACCGATCACGACCCCGATCTCCAGTCCGAGCGCCGAGACTTGCGCAATCTCGCCGACAATCCGGTCGAGCGTCGCCCGATTGATCCCGAAGGAATCGTCTCCCATCAGAGCCTCGCCGCTCAACTTCAGCAGCACCCGCTTGAATCTTGGCGTGCCGGCCATCTTGGATTCTCGAAGTCTGCTTCCGTCGGTCATCGCCGTGTCCGTGCGCTCCATGGATTGCTCAAGCTGGAGAACCGTTGCCTTTCTTCTCCATCCCTTGGCCGACCACGTACAACACGAAGCGGGAGACCGACGCTCCGCGAGGCTTGAGGAGCGCCTCGACAGTCTGTTTCCCGCCAGGATCCTTGACGAAGACCTGCCCGAGCAGCGTTACTTCCCTAAGGAATTTCTGCACGCTGCCCTCCACCATCTTTTTCTGAATGTCAGCGGGCTTGCCCGATTCGGCCGCTTTTGCCGCTGCAATGCCGCGTTCCTTTTCCACCAAGTCGGCCGGAACATCGTTGCCCGAGAGGCCTATGGGTTTCGATGCTGCGATGTGCATGGCGAGGTCGCGACCCAACTGCTCCTCGCCGCCGACAAGGTCCACGATGACACCGATCTTGGCGCCGCCGTGGACATACTGGTAGAGGCGACCTTTCGCCTCCAGATTGGCAAAGCGCCGCACGGAAATGTTCTCGCCGATTCGCCCGACTAGGGCCTTGCGCACCTCCTCCGCCGTCGAGTTTGCCAGCGGCAGCCCGCCCAAAGCGGGGAGGTCCCGCGGATCCTGATTGGCGACCAGCTCGGCTATCGACGCGGCGAACCTCTGAAAGTCCTCGGTCTTCGCGACAAAGTCGGTTTCGCAGTTCACTTCAACGATTGCGCCCACCTTCCCGCCTGGAGCGACATGGATCGCAACCGCGCCCTCCGCAGCCATGCGCGCGGCCGCCTTGGACGCCCTGTTTCCGAGCCTGACCCGAAGCAGGTCTTCGGCTTTCGCCGAATCTCCACCGGCTTCAACCAGTGCTTTCTTGCACTCCATCATCGGCGCGTCCGTCTTGTCGCGGAGTTCCTTCACCAAGCTTGCACTGATTTCCGCCATTCCTGAAACCTCATTGCCTTGAAAAGTTAAAAAAAAGGGGCTGCCGCCCCTTCTTTTCGCCGATCCTGCTCATCAGCCTGCCCGGGCAGCCGACTCTTCGACCTCGACGAATTCATCGGACGCTGCGCCGACGATTTCCTGGACCGTCTGGCTGCGCCCCTCGAGAATCGCATCGGCCATGCCCCGCGCATACAATCGAATCGCCCGGCTGGAGTCGTCATTGCCGGGAATCACGTAGGCAATGCCGTCGGGCGAATTGTTCGTATCGACGATGCCGATCACTGGGATACCCAGCTTCTTCGCCTCGGCGATTGCACCCTTTTGGTAGCCGACATCCACCACGAACAAGGCATCGGGCAGGCTCTCAAGCTCCTTGATGCCGCCGAGACTGCGCTGGAGCTTCGAGAGTTCGCGCTGAAAATGAAGAGCCTCTTTTTTCGGCATCTTGTCCACGCCGCCGTCGGCCACCATTCCGTCCATCTCCTTCAGCCGTTTGATCGACTGGCGCACGGTCTTGAAATTGGTGAGCATCCCGCCCAGCCAGCGGTGGTCGACAAAAGGCGCTCCGCAGCGTTCTGCCTCCTCGCGGACAATTTCGCGGGCCTGGCGCTTGGTGCCGACAAACAGCACCTTGCCCTTGTTGGAAGCGAGCCGGCGCACGAACTTTGCCGCCTCCTGGTACATCACCATGGTCTTTTCCAGATTGATGATGTGGATCTTGTTGCGGTGTCCGAAAATGAAAGGCGCCATTTTCGGATTCCAGTAGCGGGTTTGGTGGCCGAAATGCACCCCCGCTTCGAGCATTTCGCGCATCGTGGTTGACATGACGACTCCAGGTTAGGGTTGGTTCGGGCCGCCCCGGCCCATTCACCCGTAATCCCAGAAGACTGATCACAGGCACCCTAACGGGAGGGCGGCAAAAATTTTGGTCGAACGTCAAGCCCGACCAAGCGAAAAATGATACCATGCGCGTCGAAGCTGGAGCAAGTTTTTCCTGTCCAAACAGAGCATTAGTCTTTACCAGGCATCATTCTCGCCTCCCCCGCCCATTCCGGCCCCGGCCCATTACGTATCCTTCGACCTTTTTCCCGATCGCATGTCCATTCAACTCAAGACTCCGGAGGATATCGAGCACATGCGAGTGGCCGGGAGGCTTGCCGGAGAAGTGCTGGACTTCATCGCGCCTCAGGTCAAGGCCGGCATCACCACCGGCGAACTCGACCGCCTTTGCCACGATTTCATGGTCAACGAGCAGAAGACCGTCCCTGCTCCGCTCAACTACGCGCCTCCCGGCTACAAACCGTTCCCCAAGTCGATCTGCACTTCGGTCAACCACCAGGTCTGTCACGGCATCCCCGGTGAGCGGATGCTGAAAGTGGGCGACATCCTGAACATCGACGTTACCGTGATCAAGGACGGATTCCACGGTGATTCAAGCCGGATGTTCTACGTCGGCGAGCCTTCCGTCCAGGCAAGACGGCTTTGCCAGACCACGTACGAATGCATGTGGCTCGGCATCAACGCGGTGCGCCCTGGCGCTTTCTTGGGCGATATCGGCGCGGCGATTCAGCAATACGCGGAGGACCACGGATACAGCGTGGTGCGCGAGTTCTGCGGCCACGGAATCGGTCGAAAGTTTCACGAGGAGCCGCAGGTTCTGCACTACGGAAAACCGAGTACCGGCATACGCCTGATGCCGGGCATGACGTTTACCATTGAACCGATGATCAATGCGGGCAAGGCTGCAATTCGGGAGCTCGCCGACGGATGGACCATCGTGACGAAGGACCACAGCCTTTCGGCGCAGTGGGAACATACGATCCTAGTCACCGAGAAGGGATTCGAGGTCCTGACGCTCTCCGCGGGGGCCCCGGCACCCGCCTCCGGACGCTAGCAAAGGTCTCAAAGGGCATGGGCCATGACGGTTTGACTTGCTTGGAGTCCCACTAGGCCGTGCTTTCTGTGCGCCCCGCGGCACCGGACTCCGAATCGGCCGTCACCCGGCTGAAGGCCGACATGCAGGCCGCGCGCGCCGCCTTGCGCGCGAGATTCCGCGAGACCGGCGACAGCGCGGCGGTGCTGCGCGAGCATCGGCAGCTCGTCGATCGCGTGCTGAAGCACATGTGGCGGGAGCTCCGCATGCCCGCGTCGCTCGCACTGCTCGCGGTCGGGGGATTCGGTCGCGGCGAGCTCTATCCGCATTCCGATGTCGACGTTCTCGTGCTGCTTCCGGAGGCGCCGTCTCCCGCCCTGACTGGGCAAATTGAGACCCTCATCGGTCGCTTGTGGGATACGGGCCTCGAGCTTGGCCACAGTGTGCGCACCGTGCTCGAATGCATGGATGAAGCGATCAAGGACATCACCGTGATGACAAGCCTGCTCGAATCGAGAAAGCTCGCGGGAAACTCCAGTCTGTTTGCCGACTTCGAGCGCGCGCGGAACGCAACCCTCGATCGTCAGGCGTTTTTCAAGGCCAAGCGACTCGAACAGGAACAGCGCCATACGAAGTTCCAGGACAGCCCGTACAGCCTCGAGCCCAATCTGAAGGATGCGCCGGGCGGCCTTCGCGACCTGCAAGTGATCCTCTGGATCAGCCGAGCCTGCGCGCTCGGAAACTCCTGGCCGGAACTAGCCCGCCGCGCCCTGATCACGCCGCAGGAAGCCAATCAGGCGCTCCGCCACCACCGCTTGCTCCAGGATCTCCGGGTGCGCCTGCACTACGCCGCCGGACGGCGCGAGGACCGGCTGCTCTTCGATTACCAGGAGAGCCTCGCCGCGGACCTCGGGTACAGGGGAACCGACCATCGGCGCGCCGGCGAGCAACTCATGCAGGCGTATTTCCGCACGGCCAAAGCAGTCACGCAATTGAATGTCATCCTGCTGCAGAACGTTGGCGCCGAGATATTTCCGGTCAGCAATTCGGATCTGGAGGTAATCAACGAGCGTTTCCGGCGAGTCGGCGAGCTGCTCGATGCGCGCTCCACGGA
>DATBLP010000019.1:0-13416 GCA_036555245.1 Burkholderiales bacterium | reverse complement strand
TCTCCGAGCGAGATATGCACCTTAGGTTCTCATGAAGCAGACCCTGCAACTGAAGCTTTCGCAGCACCTCACGCTGACGCCTCAGCTGCAGCAATCGATTCGCCTTCTCCAGCTCTCGACGATGGAACTGAACCAGGAACTCGAGAAGTTCCTGGCTGAGAATCCCCTGCTCGAACGCGAGGACTCGACTGCCGAAGCGCCTGCGGTGCAAATTCGGGCAAACGGGGAAGCGGCCGCCACGGTGGAATCCGCACCCGGGGAATCGGCCGCCGAGTCTTTCTCAGGTCCGGAGTCCGTTGCGAGCGAGATGGACTGGTTCGCGGAAGCCGGTTCCGGCGGCGGGACCCGGGACGACAGCGAGGACGGAGATTTTCCGCAGGTCGCCGCCGACGCTCCCAGCCTGCGCGAGCACCTGCTCGGACAGCTCAGCTTGACCCTGCTGGAGCCGCGCGACCGTAACCTCGTCGCGTTTCTCATCGAGGCGCTCGACGACGACGGCTACCTCACGCAGCCTCTCGAGGAGCTCCTTCAGCTCGTTCCGGAGGAGCTGCAGTTCGAGCCCGAGGAGCTGCAGATCGCGCTCAAGCACCTGCAGCACTTCGATCCGACGGGGGTGGGTGCCCGCAATTGCGCCGAGTGTCTCGAACTGCAGCTGCTTGCGCTGCCTCAATCGACGCCATCACGCACCATCGCGCTCGCCATTGTGCGCGGGCACCTCGAGCTCCTCGCGGCCCGCGATTTCACGCGCTTGAAGAAGGTACTGCAATGCGGAGACGAGGACCTGCGTCAGGCCCAGCGTCTCATCCAGAGCCTCAACCCGCGTCCCGGCTCGGCATTTTCGCAGTCGGAAACCCGCTACGTCGTGCCCGACGTCGTGGTCAAGAAAACCAAGAACGTCTGGGTAGCGAGCCTCAATCGCGACGCGATGCCGAAGCTGCGAATCAATCGCATGTATGCCGACATCCTGCAGGGCCAGCGCGGGCAGTCGGGCGGCCACCTGTCGCAGCAGCTGCAGGAGGCCCGCTGGCTCATCAAGAACGTGCAGCAGCGGTTTGAAACGATCCTGCGCGTCTCGCAGGCGATCGTCGACCGGCAGCGGCACTTTTTCGAGCACGGCGAAGTCGCAATGCGGCCTCTCGTGCTGCGCGAAATCGCCGACACCCTCAGCCTGCACGAGTCCACCGTTTCGCGAGTCACCACGCAGAAATTCATGTTTACGCCGCGCGGCATATTCGAGCTGAAGTATTTCTTCGGAAGCCACGTCGCCACCGAAACGGGGGGCGCGTGCTCCGCCACCGCCATCCGGGCGCTGATCAAGCAGCTGGTCGCAGCCGAGGATGTCCGCAAACCGCTCTCCGACAGCAGGATCTCGGAAATCCTCGGTCAACAGGGGATCGTGGTCGCGCGCCGGACAATCGCGAAGTACCGGGAGTCGCTGCAAATTCGCCCTGTAAGCATGAGGAAATCGCTCTGATTCGGGGCACCCCAGGCTTCCACCCGAATCGAGAGCCCTTGGTGTAGAATTCCCCCCCTTTCCAGCCCGCCGGGCATGGATCGTGCGTTTCTGAGCGTTGTTACGCATCCATGCGCGCGGCTTCAATGAACCTGATCGCCAAGCTCCTCCCGCCTTCCAACATCCTCCTCGACCTGGATGTGACCAGCAAGAAGCGGATGTTCGAGCAGGCGGGCCTGCTGTTCGAGAACAATCAGGGCGTGGCACGGAGCCTGGTGTTCGACAGTCTGTTCGCGCGCGAGCGCCTCGGATCGACCGGCCTCGGTCAGGGTGTCGCAATTCCCCACGGAAGGATCAAGGGCCTGAAGGAAGCAGTGGGCGCGTTTGTACGCCTTGCGCGGCCGGTCCCCTTCGACGCCCCCGACGGGAAGCCCGTCAATCTCATTTTCATTCTGCTCGTCCCCGAGCAAGCCACCGAGCAGCACCTGCAAATCCTGTCCGAGCTGGCGCAGATGCTGGGCGACCGCGACCTGCGCAACAGGCTCGCCACCGACACCGATGCGAGCCTGCTCCACCAGCACATCACCGCCTGGCAACCGCATGTTGCAGATCAGCGTCGCGCAGCTGTATGAGGACAATCGCGACAAGCTCGGTCTCGCCTGGGTAGGCGGGAAGCCGGGCGGCAGCGCGCGGCTGCGGCGCGACAGCAGCGACCGGGCCGCGCTCGTAGGTCACCTCAACCTGATTCATCCCAATCGCATTCAGGTTCTCGGCAGCCACGAGATCGCGCATCTCGCGGAGTTTGGAGAGGCGGAGCTCTTCCGGACGCTCGGAAACCTGTTCGCGGCCCACCCGGCGGCGATCGTGGTGGCCGACGGTTCCGCCACCGACGTGCGCGTGCTCAAGGCCGCCGAAGCCGCAGGCACGGCGGTGTTTGCCACGGATGCGCCGAGCGCGCATGTCATCGACCGCCTGCGCCACTATCTCGGGAAGGCACTCGCCGACTCCACCGAGCTTCATGGAGTCTGCATGGACGTGCTCGGCCTGGGAGTCCTGATCACGGGCGATTCCGGCGTGGGCAAGAGCGAGCTTGCGCTCGAATTGATCAGCCGCGGCCACGGGCTTGTCGCCGACGACGTTGTGGCCATTTCGCGCATCGCCGAGACGACGCTCGAGTGCCGCTCTCCGTCCGTGCTCAAGGACTTCCTCGAGGTGCGCGGGCTCGGCGTGCTGAACATCCGCACGATATTCGGCGAGACCGCAGTCCGCCCGAAAATGAACATGAGGCTGATCGTGCATCTCGAGCGGCCGGGAGCAAGCGAATCGGGGCGCCTGCCGCTGCATGAGCTGTCGGAGGACATCCTGGGCGTTACCGTCCGGAAAGTGGCCATTCCGGTCGCGGCCGGCCGCAACCTCGCGGTGCTGCTGGAAGCTGCGGTGCGCAACTATATCCTCGAGCTGCGCGGCATCAACTCGACCGCGGAATTCGTCCAACGCCAGCGGTCCGAGATGAAGAAAGGCTGAGGCGGACGCCGGGCGTCCGCTCAAGGTATCGAAATGCAATTGGTCCTCATCAGCGGCCTGTCCGGGTCCGGAAAGAGCATCGCCCTCAAAGCCCTCGAAGACAGCGGCTATTACTGCGTCGACAACCTTCCGGGACCGCTGCTCGAGCAGTCCGTGGAGCTGCTGCGCCGCGCCGGGCACAGCCGCGTCGGGATGAGCATCGACGCCCGAACCGGCGAATCCCTGCACCTCGTTCCAAAGTACATCGCCACTCTCAAACAGCAAGGCGTGGACGTGCGGCTGCTGTTTCTCGATGCGAAGAACGACGCCCTGGTGAGGCGATTTTCGGAGACGCGCCGGCGGCACCCGCTTGCAACCGGCACGCGCACGATCGAGGAGTGCGTTGCGCAAGAACGCGAGATCCTCGCGCCGGTCGGCGAGATCGGGCACCGCATCGATACCACCGAGATGCTGCCCAACACGCTGCGCAACTGGATCCGGGAACTGCTCGGCGTCCGCGCCGAAGCGATGATGCTGCTGTTCGAGTCGTTCAGCTACAAGCAGGGCGTGCCCCTCGACGCGGACCTGGTGTTCGACGTGCGCTGCATCCCCAATCCGCACTATGATCCGAGACTCCGCGATCTTACGGGACTCGATCCGGAGGTGGTCGCGTTTCTCGAAAAGGAGCCGGCGGTAGAGGCCCTGATGCAGGACATCCGGCGCTTCGTCGAAACGTGGTTGCCCGCCTACGGACAGGAGAGCCGCAGCTCGCTCACCGTCGCTCTCGGATGCACCGGGGGAAAGCACCGCTCCGTGTACTTGGTCGAGCGCCTGGCCGCGCATTTCCGCAAGCAGGTCCCGGCGCTCGTCCGGCACCGGCACCTCTCTCCCGACGCATGAAGCCGACCGTCACCGTGGCCCTGACCGGGGCCTCCGGAATGCCCTACGGCCTGAGGCTCATCGAATGCCTGGTGCGCTCCGGAGCGCGCGTCTATATTCTGTATTCCCAGGCAGCTCACGTAGTCGCCAAGCAGGAGCTGGATCTGGTGCTGCCTCCGCGCGCCGCCGACGCCGAGCGGCTGTTCTCCGAGCGCTATTCGGCGAACCCCGGGCAGCTGCGCGTGTTCGGCCGGGAAGACTGGTTCGCGCCGGTGGCTTCGGGTTCCAACCCTCCGGATGCCATGGTGATCTGCCCCTGCACCATGGGGACGCTCGGCTCCGTTGCGGCCGGGCTCTCCGAAAATCTGATCGAGCGCGCCGCGGACGTCATGCTGAAGGAGGGCCGCAAGCTGATCTTCGTGCCGCGTGAAACGCCGTTTTCGGTGCTGCATCTGGAGACCATGCTCAAGCTCGCCCGCGCCGGCGCCGTCATTCTCCCGGCCAATCCGGGCTTCTACCATCATCCCAAGCGCGTCGAGGAGCTGGTCGATTTCGTCGTCGCGCGAATACTCGATCATCTGGGCGTCACGCACGAGCTCATGCGGCGCTGGGGCGAAGAGCGCTAGACGGCGCGCCCGGCTTGCCGCGCTGGAGACAGCGCACGAACCCCCACCCGATGAAAGTCCCGATTTTTCCGCTGAATACCGTGCTCTTTCCCGGCGGGCTGCTTCCCCTGCGCGTTTTCGAGACGCGCTATATGGACATGACGCGCGATTGCATGAAACAGGACAAGCCGTTCGGCGTATGCCTCATTCGCGAAGGCTCCGAAGTCGGCGAGCCCGCAGTCCCCGAAGGGATCGGATGCCTGGCGATGATCCTCGAATGGGACATGCCGCAGCTCGGCCTGCTGAACCTGAAGACTCGCGGAACTCAGCGCTTCCGCATCCGCGAGCGCGAGTCCGACAAGCAGGGCCTGATCACCGCCGAGGTCGAGCTGATCCGTCCCGACAAGAGCCTCGCGGTCCCGAAGGAATACGCCGGCTGCGCACGCTTGCTGGAAATGATCGTTCTGGACCAGGGCAAGTCCATTTTCGCCGAGCCGCACGCGCTCGACGATGCTGCCTGGGTAGGCTACCGGCTGAGCGAGCTTCTGCCGATACCCCTGCTCGCCAAGCAGAAGCTTCTCGAGTTGACCGACAGCTTGGCGCGGCTGTCGATCCTGCAGCGCTTCCTGGAGAGCCGCGGCCTCGTCGCCGCGCCCTAGGGGAGGTCTGAAGACACCCGGGCGCTCAGCCTGGAGAGCAGTTTTCTCACCGGGGCCGGCACCGCGGCCTCGGCTGCATCCTCGAGCGGCAGCGACACCTGCCCGGGCTCGGAGACAAGCGAAGATGCCAGGCTCGCGCGGCAAACGATGGGGACAATATTCAGGGTGAAATGGGTAAAGCCGTGGCGCACCGGCGGCAGCTGCGCCACCGCGGCAAGCCTGGTGCCCCAACGGCGCAGGCAGTGGTTGCGCGCATCTTCTCCGGTAGGAATCTCCGGGAAACACCACAGCCCGCCCCAGATCCCCGCCGGAGGCCGCCTCTCCAGGAGCACTTCCCCCTCGCGCAGCAGCAGCAGCATCGACATCGTCCTCGCGGGCAGCGCTTTGCGCGGCCGGGGCCGGGGATAGGCAGCCGCATTCCCGCCGGCATTCGCCCGGCAGCTCTTCTTCAGAGGACACTTCCCGCAAGCCGGCCGGCTGCGAGAGCACAGGTCGGCGCCCAGATCCATCAGCGCCTGCGTGTAACTCCGGATGTCCCTCGACGGAAGAAGCGATTCGGCGATCTGCCACAATCGATTTTCGGTCCGCTTCTCGCCCGGGACTCCGCGCAGCGCAAAGTGGCGCGCCAGCACGCGCTTCACGTTGCCGTCCAGGATCGCTTCGCGGGCGCCGGACGCGAACACCGCGATCGCCGCGGCGGTCGAGCGCCCTACTCCCGGCAGCGTCTCGATCGCCTCGCGCCGGCGCGGGAATCGGCCGCCGAGCGGTCCGACCACCATCGCGGCCGCGGCATGCAGGTTGCGGGCGCGCGAGTAGTAACCGAGCCCGCTCCAAAGCGTGAGGACCTCCTCGAGCGACGCGCGGGCAAGCGACTCCACATCAGGGAAACGCGCGAGAAAACGCTTGTAGTATGGAATGACCGTCGCGACCCGGGTCTGCTGCAGCATCACTTCCGACAGCCAGATGCGATAGGGGTCGCGCGTCCCCTGCCAGGGCAGATCGTGACGGCCGTGCCGCCGCTGCCAGCGGATCAACCGGGTCGCGAAGGTGCTCAACGTTTCAACAAGTCCCTGAGCCGGTCGCGCGCGCGCTCCTTCAGCTTCTCCTCGGCCTTTTGCTTGACCGCCTCGCGGGCAGTGGTCGCGAGATCCACCCGGAACCGCGGCGCCTCCAGCGCTCCGCTGATCTTCACCGGCACGGTGACCCCGCGCAGATTGGCGAGCTCCCTGCCTCCCTGTCCGGTGGCGGTCCCGACCACCGACGCTCTTGCGAGGTAGTCGACCGCATTGGCGCCGATGTCGACGTCGCCCGACCCGGAGATGCGCAACAGAGGCGACTTGGCCGAGAGGTCCTCGTTGTGAGCGACGCCGTTCTTGATGACGAAGCTCGCCGACAGCTCCGTGAAATCGGTTCTCTCGCCGCGGTTCGCTCCCTGTTCGGCAGCCGCTTTCGACCCCGCGAGCGCTTGCGCCTTGCGGATCGCCTCCTCCAGGTTGATGCCCTTCAACGCGGCATCGCGCAGCGAGAAGCTGGCGCCGCCGGCGAGCGCCTTCTTCATGGCGCCGACGGTCCTGCCGCCGGTCTGCACATCGAGCGCGACCTCGCCCCGGCCCTCCAGGAGATCGTTGTTGAGCGCATCGTGCAGGAGCGGACCGATCGCAACCCCGGCGAGCTTGCCCTTCAGCTCATAGCGGTCGCTGTTCGCGTTCACCGAGGCGGCGCCCGAAAAATTCCCCTGATAGAGGCTCGCGGCGATCGGATTGACCTCCACCCTGCCGCCTTCCGCGCGCAGGCCGATATCGACCTTTTCGGTCTTCACGTTCGACACCACGAGCTCGCCCACCTTCAGGCTGCCCTTCAGCTTGAGTCCCTTCAGCGCCGAGAGGTCGATCGGCTGTTCCGCGCCGCCCGCGGCGGCCGGCGCCGCCGCGCTTCGCGGCGCGCCCGCCTTTGCCGGCGGCGGCAGATACCGATCCAGGTTCAGTCGGTCGGCGGCGAGGTTGAAGCGCAGCGCCTGCGGCGACGCATCGAATTCGAGATTTCCCTGCAGGGAAGTGACCGGCGCGGTCGATCCGGGCGCGCCGTCGGAGATCCTGAGGTCGATTCCCGAGAACGCGAACGACTGCTTTTCCAGATCGAGGCGATAGCCGCTGGAGAGCCTCACCTGCATGTCCGCCTTGGGCTGCGTCGCCTCGACTCGCGCCGAAAGCGAGAGCTTGCCCGGAACGCCGCTCGCGACTCGGCCCGTGGTGAATTCGGCAACGCTCGCCTTGTAGCGGCCGCCGCTCGCCTCGTCGCGCCAGCCGACCGTGCTCGAGCGGACATCGATGCCCGCGATGTCCAGACGCACGGCTTCCTCCCGGGGCGCCTGCTTCGCTTCCGGCTTCGCCTTCCCGCCCGCGCCCGCCAGGTCGCCGAAATTGGTCTTTCCGTCCTTGTGCTGCACCAGCTCCACGTTCAATCCGGAAAGCGTCAAGCGATCGACGACCACCTGCCTCGACAGCAAGGGCAGCAAGGCGAGCGATACCCGCGCCTGGTCGATGCTGGCGAAGACCCGGCTGCTTCCGGGCTCGGACAAGGACAGCTTTCCCACGGCGACGCCGATGCTGGGATAGAAGGACAAGCCGATGCTGCCGTCGATGGCAAGCGTGCGGCCGGTCTTCTCCTTTACCACGCGGGCGAGCTCGGGCTTGTACTTGTTCGCATCGAAAGTCGCGACGATGACGGCGATCGCAATCACCGCGAGGACGACGATTCCGAGCGCTGCTAGCAGAACGTATTTGACGGCTTTCATATATGAAATCCCCCGGCGCTATCGCGCCACCCCCTTTGACAAGGGGGCATTCATTCGTTTGCCACTCCGAAGGGAACGTGACCGGTCGCCACGTGACGGCTCGCCGACTCGCAATGCCCCCGCTGGTCGTCGAAAAAAATATCCGCGCCGAACGCCTTCAGGAACGGCCCCTTGTCCAGGCCGCCCAGAAACAGCGCCTCGTCGATGCGGATGTTCCAGGCGCGCAGGGTGCGCACGACGCGTTCGTGCGCGGGCGCGCTGCGCGCCGTCACCAGGGCGGTGCGTATCGGCGCGCGCTCGGCGGGATATTCGGACTGGATGCGATGCAGCGCGGCGAGAAAATTCTTGAACGGGCCCCCGGACAGGGGTTCCTTCGCCGCCGTCACCTCGCTCGCGGTGAAGGCATCCAGGCCCTCTCGCTTGTACACACGCTCCGCCTCGTCGGAGAAGAGCACCGCGTCCCCGTCAAACGCGATGCGCAGCTCCTCGGTGGCCGCGACGTTCCGCCCGACGTTGGAAGGCAGGATCGTGGCGGCCGCGTGCCCGGCATCGAGCGCCTTGCGGACATCCACGGGGTTCGCCGAAAGAAACAGGTGCGCGTCGAAGGCGGGAACGTAGGGATAGGTGTTTTCCCCGCCGGTGAAGGCGGCGCGCACGATGTCGAGCTTGTAGTGCTCGATCGAGTTCATGATCCGCATCCCCGTGTCGGCGGTGTTGCGCGAAAGGAGAATCACTTCGACGCGGGGCTGCTCGGGCGGGAGCGTGTTGATCCTGAGGAGCTTCCTCACCAGAGGAAACGCGATGCCCGGATCGAGGACCTCATTTTCGTGCTCGAGCTGGTACTGGTAGTAGGCGTTCACACCCTGCTGCTCGAAGATGCGATTGCTCTCCTCCAGATCGAACAGCGCCCTGGAGGAGATGGCGACGACCAGCTTACCGTCGAAGGATGCGGGCATGGGAGCGTGGAGCGGGCGAAGGGAATCGAACCCTCGTCTTAAGCTTGGGAAGCTTTCGTTCTGCCATTGAACTACGCCCGCAGGGTACGGCGATTCTACGCTCTCGACCCCCGGGTCGCACGGGGCGGTCCCTGCGCGTGCCGGGGCAATTCCGGGGGGAAACCGCGCCCGGGGCGCCGCCGCCTTTCAGGACGATGGCATATCGCGGCAATCCGTCACGTTCACCATGGCTGAATTTCCCAAACGGTGCGCGAGGCTTGGTATCATCTGCCCTCGAATTCATCGACTCGCCCCGGACCCCATGTCCCACGATGCCGATTCGCAGGACCCCGTAGCGCACTCTCGCCGCCGTTTCCTCCGGCAGGCGGTGGGCTGCACGGGGCTGCTGCTCACGCCGCTCGGCGCGATCTGCGCACAGCCGTCGCCGGCGCGCTCCGTGTCGTTCGTGCATACCCACACCGGCGAGGCCCTGCGCGCGGAGTATTGCGGCCAGGGCGGCTATGAGGCGAATTGCCTGGCGCAAGTGGACCACTTCCTGCGCGATTTCCGCAACGGCGAGATCCACCCGATCGATCCCCACCTTCTGGACATCCTCTACGAGCTGCAGGTCCGGGCCAATCGCACGGCCACCTACGAGGTCATCTCCGGGTATCGGTCGCCGCGCACCAATGCGGCGCTTCACAAATTGTCGCGGGGCGTCGCCGAGCACAGTCTGCACCTGCAAGGCCGCGCCATCGACGTGCGCATGGAAGGCTTTCCGACGCGCAAGCTGCGCGACCTGGCGCTGTCGCTCCGCAGGGGCGGGGTCGGCTATTACGCGCGCTCCGACTTCGTGCACATCGACACGGGGCGCGTCCGGACCTGGGCGGGATAGCAGGAGCAGGCCGCTCAACCGTTCCTCGCCCGCAGGAGCCTCACCAGCCTCCTGTCGTGCCCGTAGATGTCGTCGAAGAACAGTACCTCGCCGGATTCCGTGGCCATCGCCGTGGCGTACAGGATCATGACCTGGATCGGCGTCGGGAGAACCACCCGCTGATTCGGCTCTCCGCTCATCGCCTCCTCGATCCTTTCTGCAGTCCAGTCCCCCGCCGCGTTGCGCAGCACGTGCCCGGCGAGCGCCACCGGGTCGCTGACGCGGATGCAGCCGTGACTGAAGGCGCGGCTCGATTCCTTGAACAGATGCCGGGCCGGCGTGGAATGCAGGTACACGCTGTGATGGTTCGGAAGGGCGAATTTGACCGCGCCGAGCGCATTGCCGTTGCCCGGCTGCTGGCGCAGGCGAAGCGCGCCGGAGGCGAGCGCTTCGATGTTCTCCGGCGTGGGCGGCACGACGGGCGAGTCGTCGTTCTGGCCGCGTACCAGCTCCAGACGGTTCCCGTCGAAAAACCCGGGATTGCTGCGGATCGCCGGCAGCATCTCGCGCTGGACAATCGAGTCGGGCACGTCCCAGTACGGCCGGAACACGACGTATTTCATCTCCGCCAGGAAGACCGGAGTCCGGGTCTCCGGGTAGGACTGGCCGACGATCACGTCCATCTTCAGCATGTCGGACTCGCGGTCCTCGGTGGTGCGAAACGCATACAGACGGAACGCCGGGAGATTCACCACGATCGGCGGCGTCTTGAACACCGGCAGCCACCGCCAGCGCTCCAGCGTGAGCTCGATCTGCTGCACGCGGCGCGCAAGCGGAACCGTGAGCGCGGCAAAAGTCCGTTTGCCCAGAGCGCCGTCGGCGGCGAGCCCGTGACGCTGCTGAAAGCTCCTCAGCGCGGCGACGAGGGCGTCGTCAAGCGCTTCGTCGTTCGAAGCGGCGGCCGCGCCCGCGCCGAGATCGCCCAGGGCGACGAGCAGCCGGCGCAGCGCGGCTGCTCCCGGATATCTCTCCCCCGGCTTGACCGACCTGCCCGCGAATTTCGGCAAGTCGGTCAGCGTGCCGTCCGGCGCAAGCCGCCGATATTTCGCGAGAGCCTCCTTGAGCAGGCGGTAGTGAAGGAACTGCGGCTCGACGGTCGCCAGGACAGACTCCACGTTGTTCGCGCCTGACAGTTTCTCCACGGTCCCGATCAGGTCTATTTCCGGGCGTGGCGCCCGCAGATCGAAGCCGCAGTCGCGCGGATCGACCCGGCCGTAGTGCAGATGCCGCGCCAGTCTCAGCGCGGCGCCGGACAGGCGCAGGTCGAATTCCGCCCGGCTCGCCGCCGGCGCATCGCGCGCTGCGATCAGCTCGCGCACTCGCGCGTCGATCGGGTCGGCGTCGTAGTCGGAAGGACTCAGCGCGTACGCTCCGGCCTCGTGCAACACCTGCACCAGCCGCCGCGCCTGGGCCGTCGGTGTCCCCGATCGCTGCCAGAGCGGCGCATGGCCGCGTTTCCCGTACAGCGCGCGCAGCGTGTCGAGTACCCGCGGAAGATCCCCTTTGTGCAGATACGGATGCTCCGGCGCGGCAAGCATCCGCTGCAGGGAATCGGTCACGCCGTCGGCGGCGCGCGCGCAGGCCTGCGGGATCAGGAGATGAGCCCAGAGGAGAAGAGCAATGCCGAGATGGCGAACTTGCGGATGCATAGCTTGCGCGCGAGCTTCCCGCCCTCACCGGGCGGATGCCCGAGAAACGTTTCCATCATGCGGCCCGGGGAGGAGCGCGTTGTTGATGCAAATCAAGTCGCGGCTGGAATCGCGCCCCCTCGCATGGTAGGATGATTTTGTCGGATTCCCCTGCATCGAAGTGATACAGCTCACCGTCAACGGCCAGAGGCAGCGCCTGGAGGCCGTCACCAACGTCACCCGGCTGCTCGAGGCGCTCGAGCTCGCGGGAAAACGCGTCGCCGTGGAAAAAAACGGCGAGATCGTGCCGCGCAGCCGCTACGCGGATACGGCCATTGCCGACGGCGACCGGCTGGAGATCGTCGTCGCCGTGGGAGGCGGTTGATGAACGCTCCCACGCGCCTCCCCGAGCAGTCCGCCGATCCGCTCCTCGTCGCCGGTCGCGCCTACCGCTCGCGCCTGCTCATCGGCACGGGCAAATACCGCGATTTCGACGAGACGCGGCGCGCCGTGGAAGCGAGCGGCGCCGAGATCGTCACCGTCGCGATCCGCCGCACCAACATCGGCCAGAACGCGAACGAGCCTTCGCTCCTCGACTCGCTGCCCCCTTCGAAATACACGATCCTGCCCAACACGGCGGGCTGCTACACCGCGGAAGACGCCGTGCGCACCCTGCGCCTTGCGCGCGAGCTGCTCGACGGCCACGATCTCGTCAAGCTCGAAGTCCTGGGCGACCCGAACACGCTCTATCCCGACATCGTGGAAACGCTCGAGGCCGCGAAGCAGCTTGTCGCCGACGGCTTCAAGGTGATGGTGTACACGAGCGACGACCCGATCGTCGCCGGGCAGCTCGAGGACCTCGGCTGCGTGGCGATCATGCCGCTCGCCTCGCTCATCGGCTCGGGCATGGGCATCCTCAATCCCTGGAACCTGCAGCTGATCATCGAGAACGCCAAGGTTCCGGTCGTCGTCGACGCGGGCGTCGGCACCGCCTCGGACGCCGCCATCGCCATGGAGCTCGGCTGCGACGCGGTGCTCATGAACACCGCGGTCGCCAAGGCGCAGAACCCCGTGCTCATGGCGCAGGCGATGAAAAAGGCCGTCGAAGCCGGCCGCGAAGCCTTCCTCGCCGGGCGCATGCCGAAGAAGCTCTATTCCGCCACCCCCAGCTCGCCGGCTTCCGGCCTCATCTCGCCGAAGGCCGCCTAGCCCCGCTCCCTTGCAGGAACGGCGCGCTATCCGAAGCTACGTCCTGCGCCAGGGGCGCATCTCGAATGCGCAGCGGCGCGCCCATGCCGATCTCCTGCCGCTATACGGCGTGCCCTTTTCCCCCGACGCGCTCGATCTCGGACGCCTGTTCGGGCGCGCCGCGCCGAAGATCCTCGAGATCGGCTTCGGCATGGGCGAGACGACCGCCCGGATCGCGAGCGAGCATCCGGAGAACGACTATCTCGGCATCGAAGTGCATACCCCGGGAGTGGGCAGCCTCCTGAGGCGCATCGCCGAGCTCGGCCTCGCGAACGTGCGCGTCATCCAGCACGACGCGGTCGAGGTGCTGCGGCACATGATCGCTCCCGAAGCGCTCGACGGCGTGCACATCTTCTTCCCCGATCCCTGGCCGAAGAAGCGCCATCACAAGCGCCGCCTCATCCAGGCGCCGTTCCTCGCGCTGCTCGCCTCGCGAATGAAAGCCGGCGCCTACGTGCATGCCGCGACCGATTGGGAAGACTACGCGCTGCAGATGCTGGAAGTGTTCCGGGCCGAGCCGGCCCTCGCCAACACGGCGGCGGACTTCGCGAGCGCCGACTCGCGGCCTCAGACGAAATTCGAGGACCGCGGCCGGAAGCTGGGGCACCGCATCTGGGATATCGTGTTCAGGAAGAATTAGCCCCCTTGTCAAAGGGGGTGCCGAGCGAGAGCGAGGCGGGGGATTTCGCCCCCTTGTCAAAGGGGGTGCCGAGCGAGAGCGAGGCGGGGGACTTCGCCCCCTTGTCAAAGGGGGTGCCGAGCGAGAGCGAGGCGGGGG
>DATBLP010000103.1:0-23289 GCA_036555245.1 Burkholderiales bacterium | reverse complement strand
ATCATGGACCTCAACATGCCTGAGCTCGGCGGGCTAGACGCGGCTCGGGCTTACCGCTTCATGGATCCGGAGGCGAGCGAGGTACCGATCATCATGCTTTCGGCCGACGTAACCTCGGAGGCGATCAAAGAATGCGAAGCGGCGGGGATCGATGCATTCCTGCCCAAGCCCGTCGAAGCGCGGCGCTTGCTCGATACCATCGCGAGCCTGGTCGCGAAACGGGCCAGTGCCCCAGCTGCCGTCGGGGACGATGGCGATGCAACGTCGGTGGTAATCAATCCTGCCGCGCTCGCCGAACTGGAGCTTATAAGTTCGGGGGGCAGTTTCATGCAGGAGCTCATCAACGGCTTCATCCAGGACGGGGAGGTCCTGCTTGGGCAGATGGAGGCCGCCGTGGCCGCCGAGCAGTACGAGACTCTGAGGGACCTCGTGCACGCTCTGAAAGGCGCGGCCGTCACCCTGGGGGCGGACCAGCTCTGCAGGACCTGTGCGGGGATCAACAACCAGACGACCTCGGAACTCGAGGTGGGAGGGCCGCGCCTCCTAAAGGTGGTGCACGAACAGTTCCAGCAGGCGCGTGCCTCGCTGCTCGACTACCTCAAGAAGGGCCAAAGCGCGGCCCGGTAGCCGCGCGGAATGACTGCCGGGACGGATCCGAACGCACCGGTCGAGAGGGTCGGAGTCCGACCCGGCAGGTCATTGCCCGAGCGGTGGAATCCCCACCTTCGGGTACTGCAGCCCGAGCCGCGCCGCCGCGCTTAGGCGGTCGCGTATTGGGCTTCTTCCTGCTGCTCCAGCGCCTCGGGTGTTCCCTGCGCCGCGCCACCCTGAATGCGCCTGAATTGCGAGCGCACCAAGCGGCTCATGAGTTTCAGATCCTTCTCTTCCAGTCGCATTGCCGCGTCCACCCAGACATTGGTGATGCCGACGAGCTCCTCGTACTTCACCGGCTGGAAATGCTGGCGGCAGCTGTATATCGCCTGCATGCCGTTGCGATGCCGTTCATTTCGGCGGACGTATTCGCGAACTGCAGCCTCCCCAGTGCCGTCTTCGACCAGCACATCGACCACGCCTAGTTCGTGCAATTCCTCGGCGGTGTAGATGCGGCCCGAGAGAATCATGTCTTCGGCGCGCTTCATCCCGAGCCGCCTACCGAGAAGGCTGTAGGCACCCATGCCGGGAAAGAGGTTGAAGAGGATCTCGGGCGTTCCCATGCGGGCGCGTCGCTCCGCGATGATGACGTTCGAGGAAAGAACCGTTTCGAACCCGCCGCCGAGGGCTTCGCCCTGCACCAGCGAGATCGTCGTCATGGAACTGTTGTAGTTGCAGATCCGGGGATACATGTTGTCGATGCAGAGCGTTGCATACTGCATCAGCGCGTCGCGGTCCTGCGACTTGACCAGCTGGACGAACAGCGCCAAATCCCCCCCAAAGTTGAACACGTTTTCGATTTTGGAGGCCACCACGTAGTAGCGAATCTGGCGCAAGTCGCCCTTGTAGAAGAGGCGTCCTCCGCTCGCGGCGATCGCGGCGTCATGCGTGCGCAGTTCCTCGAGAAGTCCCAAGTTGAAACACGGCACCCCCGACGGATTCATGTAGGTCCAGGCGATCGCCTGCTCGGGATCAAACCGAACCTCGATCTGCTCGTATTTCCGTTGAAACAAGCCTTCCAATGCTTTGAAATCGACCGGTGCGTTCATGGTTCCTTCCTTTTAGAATGTGTTGAGGAATTCGGGGTTCTTGTAAACTGTTTGCAGCGACTATACTCTGAAACCCCCTGCGACCGAAAGACGTGTTATTCCATTGTCCTATGACCCTGTCCTATGGCATCACCATCAGCCTTCGTGCAAGGGTCTATCGGGGAAAATTGCCCGTCCGGCCTGCGAAATTCCTCATGGCGGGGGGTGCCGGGTCCGGGAAAACGGGCTGCCACGGCCTAGACGGCCGCAATCAAGCCGCTGGCCCGGCATAGGCGCGCCGTCCAAGGGACCGCAAAATGGCGGCTCTTAAGACTCGAGGCCGCGTCTTCCTTCTGGTGATTTTGGCGTCCTTGCCAGCGCTGATGCTGGCCGCCTACAGCGCGGTCGATCGCCGCGCGGCGGCGGAATCGAAGGCCCGCGAAGAGCTGCAGCGACTGGTAAAACTTGCTGCCATGCATCAATGGCAGATCGTGGAAGGCGCCAGGCAGATGATGGTCGCTTCCTCGCAGATCCTCCGATCCTTGCTCAAGGACAAGCAGCGCTGCACGCAATACTTCGCAAGCCTGCTTCGCCAGAACCGGGAAATCTACCACTCGATGGGGTTATTTCGCCCGGACGGCGGGCTCTTCTGCAATTCCGCAACCTGGCGCGACCAGGTGTACGGTGGCGACCGGCTGTATTTCCGGCTCGCCAAGGAGACCGGCAAATTCGTCGTCGGGGAATACCAGATTGGCCGGGTTACCGGACAGGCAGGCCTGAACTTCGGATATCCCGTGAAGGATTCGGAGGGCCGGGTTGCGGCGGTGGCGTTCGCAGGTCTCGATCTGCGAAGCCTGGGCAGGACCGCCGACGCCACGCCGCTACCCCCAGGGGGCATCCTCAGCGTCATAGACGTGAAGGGGACCGTGCTCGCGCGCAAGCCGGCCATGAAGGAGTTGATCGGCCAGAAGTTGTGGAACCCGCAGGTGATCCAGGCGGTGCTGTCGGACAGGGAAGGCATCGTGGAGGCGAATGGTACGGACGGAATGCGGTGGCTGCTCGCGCATGAAGTGGTGACTCAGAATCCCGACGGCGCTTTCCCGCTTCGGGTCCTGGTCACCGTTCCGCTCGATCAGGTTCTAGCTGATGCGAATGCGGCCTTGGCTAGAGACCTGCTTGGGACCGTCCTGGCCATGCTGTTGCTGCTGCTTGGCGCCTGGTACGGCGCAGAATGGTTCGTCCTGCGCAACGTCCGGGCACTGCTCAGGGCGGCGAGCCGCGTGCGCAAGGGCGACCTCGAGGCGCGCACGGGCATCAGCTACGGCAAGGAGGAACTGAGCCAGCTTGCACAAGCATTCGACGAGATGGCCGAAACTCTGCAGCAGCGGGAGCAGAAGCTGCGCGAGCAGGCCGTATCCGATCCGCTCACGGGCCTTTACAATCGTCGTTACCTCGCCGAACTCCTCCCGCGGGAGCTCGCTCGGGCAAGGCGAAGCGGCAAGCCGGTGGCGATGATCCTGATCGATATCGATCACTTCAAGCGCGTCAACGATTCCTTTGGACACAGTGCCGGCGACATGGTCCTGACGGCGATCGGAGCGCTGCTCAAAGGCATGGTGCGCGGCGGCGATGTGGCCTGCCGCTACGGAGGCGAGGAATTCGCGGTCATTCTCCCCGAGACGGATGTCCACAGCGCCTCTCGGAGGGCTGAGGAAATCCGGTCTGCGATGAAGAGGCTAGATGTCAACTACATGGGCAGGTCGGTCGGCGGGATTACCGCATCGCTGGGGATAGCGCTGTTTCCGGATCATTCCGGGGATACCGATGCTTTGCTGCGCGCGTCCGACGAAGCCTTGTACGCAGCGAAAGGCGCGGGGCGCGATCGGGTGGTGATCAGCGCGGCTGTCAAGAGCGACGATTCCCAGATCCGGGCAGAGCGCTAAATCCGGGGCACGGCCCCGACGTTGGCTTCCGGCCCTGCCTTAAGGCTCGGGCGCGTGCAGCCGGAATGCAGCCCAGCTCAACCAGATCGTCGCAACGACCATCGCGATTCCGCCCACAAGCACGAATACGGGCGGCACGCTGAACAGCGCGTGCGCAATGATGCCGACCGGCATCAGCAAGCCAGCGAGCGCAAGCCAGGAGATCACGCGCGCCTGGGCAGCCGGAACCGGAAGTGTCATCAAGAAGTAGCCGGCGGCGACGTTGATCAGCGCAAGCAGCGAGCCGTGCACGTGCGCGAGCCGAATCTCGAAATGAACGCCCGCCGCGTATTCCGCGATCCATTTCTCCTTGTCTGGCGCCAGATCGTGCATGTAACCGAGGACGAACCCCGACGCCATGAACAGAGCGAGGAACAGGTAACCCCATGCGACGTTCTTCTTGCCTTCCATGCGCATCTCCTTTGAAGAACTGGGCGGGAAACTGACGCAAGCTGGCCAAGCACGTTTGTGGCTAGAATTTGGCTCCCCGACCAGGGCTCGAACCTGGGACCGCGGATTAACAGTCCGTCGCTCTACCAACTGAGCTATCGGGGAAACGAGGATTCGGCGAGGGCGCCGAAATGGCCGGACGGCGCGTATTCTAATTCCTCGACAGGTGTGGGTCAACGCGGCATGGGGAAAATCGGCTCGTCTGCAGACGGATATTCGGCGCTTCGGCATAATGGTCCCGTTGATCACAGGAAAAGAGAGCACCGATGACAGATATTCAAGGAAGGTGGGAACGATGAGTCTTGTCGACGACCTGGTCGCCGCGTATCGAATCCTTGCGGCCCACGACGTGATCGACGCCTATGGGCACGTGAGCGTGCGCTCGGAGCGCGATCCGAACCGCTATTACCTGTCGCGCTCGCTAGCGCCAGAGTCGGTGAGACCCGAGGACATCATGGAATACGATCTCGACAGCAACGCTATCGACGCCCAGGGGCGCGAGTCGGTGCGCGAACGCTTTATCCACGGCGAGATCTACAAGGCTCGGCCCGACGTGAACTCGGTCGTTCACAATCATTCGCCCTCGGTAGTGCCTTTCAGCGTCACCAAGGTGGCAATGCAGCCCTTGTTTCATATGGCCGCCTTCGTCGGCGAAGGCATACCGAATTTCGAAATCCGCGACGTCCAGAAGGGTACCGACCTGCTCGTCAAGACTCCGTATCTTGGTCGCGCGCTGGCCAAGACCCTGAAGAAGTGCCCGGCCGCACTCATGCGCGGCCACGGCTCCGTCACCGTCGGCGAGAGCTTGCCGCGCGCGGTGGGACGCAGCATCTATCTGGAGCAAAGTGCCCGGATGCAGCTCCAGGCCATGATCATCGCCGGCCCGAGGGGCAAGATCGCATATCTCGACAAGAAGGAGGTTCAGGCCTCGGTTCCCGCACAGAACTACGCGCGTGCCTGGCCCATGTGGCGTGCGAAGGCGCTCGCGAGCCTCAAGTCGGAAGGATGAGCGGTGCTGTTACGCTTCGCACAATGATCTTCGAGCGTTTGGCCGATCAGCTCCTCGCTCTCGGGCGGCACGGTCTGCTGCGACACCGCTTGGTCCGGCAAGGCCCGCAGGGACCACGCATTCTGGTGGAAGGTCGCGAGCTGCTGGCGTTTTGCAGCAACGATTATCTGGGACTTGCCAACGATCCGCGTGTCGTCGAGGCGGTCATCGCCGGAGCCCGCAGCCACGGCGTCGGAGAGGGGGCCTCGCATCTCCTGACCGGGCACAGCGCGATCCACCGGCGCCTTGAGGAGAAGCTCGCGGAATTCGCTGGGACACCGCGCGCCTTGCTCTTTTCGTCCGGCTACCAGGCAAACATCGGAACGATCTGCGCGCTCGCGGGTCGTGGCGACGCCGTGTTCTCGGATTCGCTCAATCACGCGTCCCTCATCGACGGTATGCGTTTGTCTGGGGCCGAGGTTGTGCGCTATCCGCATCGCGATACCGGATTTCTCGGCGAAGCGTTGGCGCGCTCCCGGGTTTCCACCAAACTCGTCGCAAGCGACGGTGTCTTTAGCATGGACGGCGATATCGCTCCGCTGCCGGAAATACTGGAGCTTTGCGAGAGGTACGATGCGTGGCTCATGGTCGATGACGCCCACGGCTTCGGAGTGCTGGGGCCAGAGGGCCGCGGTTCAGTCGAGCATTTCGGCTTGCGCTCCCCGCGCATCGTCTATGTGGGAACGCTCGGGAAGGCGGCCGGCGTGTCGGGCGCGTTCGTCGCCGCGTCGGCGGACGTGGTGGAAACGCTTGTGCAGCGCGCCCGCACCTATGTCTATACGACCGCGAGCCCCGCTTTGCTTGCGGCCGCGGTGGAGGCCAGCCTTCGGCTCATTCGCGAGGAAGCCTGGCGCCGCGAACACCTCCAGCGGCTCATCGGAATCTTGAAAGCGCAATCGAAGGGGGCCGATATCCCGCTTGCACGCTCGGATACGCCGATCCAGCCGGTGATCATCGGCGGCAACAGCGAAGCCCTGGCTGCGAGCGAGGCGCTGCGCGGGCACGGTATTCTCGTGCCGGCGATTCGTCCACCGACGGTCCCGGAGGGCACGGCGCGCCTGCGGATCTCGTTGTCCGCGGCGCACAGGGTGGAGGACGTGCTCGAGCTTGCCACGGCACTACGTGAAGCATGCACGGGCGGCATTCCGGCGCACGCCTGAAGGTGCCGCGCGTGGCGCTGGGACTGTTCGTCGCCGGCACCGATACCGGCGTTGGCAAGACGTTCATCGCGAGCGCGTTGCTTTACGCTTTGGGCGGGGAAGGCAGAGCGGTCGTAGGAATGAAGCCGGTGGCGGCAGGGCGCGAGGGGGATCGCTGGTCCGATGTGGAAGCGCTCAAGAGCGCAAGCACGCTGCACGCGCCCGAGCGTCTCGTGAACCCCTACGCGTTCGACCCAGCAATCGCGCCGCACATCGCCGCGGAGCTGGCGGGTGTTTCAATCGATATCGAGACCATCGCACGGGCCTTCGAGGAACTTTCGCGGCGCGCGGACGCGGTCGTGGTCGAAGGCGTGGGAGGGTTTCTTGTGCCGCTGAACGCCCGTGAAACGACCGCGGATATGGCGAGACGGCTCAGGCTTCCTGTCCTGCTCGTAGTGGGAATGAGGCTAGGCTGCCTCAATCACGCCCTGCTCACTCTGCGGGCAATCGAGGACGCCGGCCTGCACTGCGCGGGCTGGGTGGCCAACTGTATCGATCCGGGGATGTCTCAACTGGAAGCCAATATCCGGGCGCTCAAGGCCCGCTTGGCCTGTCCTCTCTGGGCGGCGGTTCCGTTTCAGGCCCGGCCGGACGCGAAAGAGATTGCGCGGCTTGTTTCGGCAACGAAGTGGATGGAAGCCGCATGAATGCGAACGCAGGGATGATCGAGCGCAGCCTGCGTGCAGTCTGGCATCCATGCACGCAGATGAAGCATCACGAGAGCTTGCCGCTTGTGCCCATCAGCCGTGCCAAGGGTGCGTGGCTCTACGATTTCGAGGGCAAACAGATACTCGATGCTATCAGCTCCTGGTGGGTGAATCTGCTCGGACACGGGAATGTGCGTGTCAATGCGGCACTCGTCGATCAACTGGGGATCTTGGAGCACGTAATGCTCGCTGGGTTCACGCACACGCCGGCCGTCGAGCTCGCCGAACGCCTGGCGAAACTCGCGCCGGAGGGGCTCGGGCACTGCTTCTTCGCCTCCGACGGCGCCTCCGCGGTCGAGATCGCGCTGAAGATGAGCTTTCACTATTGGAGGAATGTCGGGAGATCGGGGAAGAACCGCTTTGCCGCGCTTGCCAACGGTTACCACGGCGAAACGCTTGGGGCGCTTTCCGTCACCGACATCGCACTCTACAGCGAGATCTACGCACCGCTGCTTCATGCCGGCATACGGGTGCCCTCGCCCGACTGGCGGCAGGCAGGGCCAGGCGAGACAGCGCGCGAGTACGCGCGGCGCTGCGCGGGGGCGCTCGAGGCGCATTTCGAGCGGAATGCGGCCGAAACCGCCGCCCTGATCGTCGAGCCGCTGGTGCAATGCGCGGGTGGTATGGCGATGTACGACGCCGAATACCTGCGGCTCGCCCGTCGGCTCTGTGATCGATTCGACGTTCATCTGATTGCGGACGAAATCGCGGTGGGATTCGGGCGCACCGGTACGCTGTTCGCGTGCGAGCAAGGGGGAATCGCTCCGGATTTTCTGTGCCTTTCGAAGGGGCTGACGGGAGGATATCTTCCGCTCTCCGCGGTCATGACCACCGATCGCGTCTATGAGGCTTTCTACGACGGCGATCTCGCGCGGGGCTTTCTGCATTCCCACTCGTACACCGGGAATCCGCTTGGCTGCCGCGCGGCGGTGACGGTGCTGGATATCCTGGAGCAGGACGGGATTCTAGAGCGCAACCGGGGCACGGCCGCGTATGTGAACCGCCGGGCGGCGAGCCTGAGTTCTCATCCCCGAATAGAGCAGTTCCGCAATACCGGGATGATCTGGGCATTCGAAGTGCGTGGGACCAAGCCCGGATTCAGCCAGGATTTCCACCGGCGGGCGCTTGAGGCCGGCGTGCTGCTTCGGCCGCTCGGAAACACGGTCTACTGGATGCCGCCTTACGTCATCGGTGAAGGGGAGATCGATTTTCTTCTGGCGGCGCTCGAGGGACTGCTCGAGGCAACGCCTGGCTGACAGCGTGATGCTCCCTAGGCCCGGGTCAGCACCCGGGCGATGCAATCGGCCGAATAGTCGATGTTCTTCATGTTGAGCGCTGCGACGCAGGCCCGGCCGCTCTCGATCATGTAGACGGCGTACTCTTCGCGCAAACGGACAACCTGTTCGCGCGTAAGACCGGTGTAGGAAAATATTCCGCGCTGGCGCTCGATGAACGAAAAGTCCGCCTTCGGCAACCGGACTGCCAGCTTCGCGACGAGCTGGCGGCGCATCTCGCGGATACGCTCGCGCATCGTGCCCAATTCCTGCTCCCAGAGCGACCGCAGGGCCGGGGTGGTGAGCACGGTTGCCGCGATGCTCCCGCCGTGAGTGGGTGGATTGGAGTAGTTGGTGCGAACCAGGCGCTTGAGCTGCGATAGGACCCGCTCGGCTTCCTCGGCACTGCCCGCGACCACCGAGAGGGATCCGACGCGCTCCCCGTACAGCGAAAGCGATTTGGAGAACGAGCTTGAGACGAACATGGGGATGCCCGTTCTGACAAAGCCGCGGACCGCCGCGCTGTCCGCCTCCAGGCCTTGCCCGAAGCCCTGATACGCGATATCGAGGAAGGGAATAAGGCCGCGCGATGCGACCTCCCCGATCATGCTTTCCCATTGCGCGGGGGAAGGGTCCGCGCCGGTGGGGTTGTGGCAACAGGCGTGGAGCACCACTATGGATCCGGCAGGAATCGAGCGCAGCGCATTGAGCATGCCCTCGAAATTCACTCCGTGCGCCTGCGCGTCGTAATACGCGTATGTGCGCACACTAAACCCCGCATTCTCGAACAATCCCCGGTGGTTTTCCCAGGTCGGGTCGCTGATCCACACCTCCGCACCTGGCGCGACGCGGCGCAGAAAATCCGCCCCGATCTTCAGGCCGCCGGTCCCGCCCAGCGCCTGCACGGTAACGATGCGGTTCTCCTTCAGGGCCGCCGATTCCCGGCCGAACACGAGCTCCCGGACCGCCCGGTCGTAGGCCGGCAAGCCGTCGATCGGCAGGTAGTTGCGCGGCGCGGCCTGCTCGAGAAGCATGTTTTCAGCCCGCCGCACGCATTCGAGGAGCGGCACCTTGCCATTCTCGTCGTAGTACACGCCTACCCCGAGATTGACCTTCTTCGGATTGGCATCCGCGTTGAAGGCGTCCGTGAGGCCGAGAATGGGGTCGCGCGGCGCCATCTGGATTCCGGCGAGCGGCGAGGGGGAGTGGGGAGCGTTCATCGTGATAGACTGAAAAGTGTTTCGCTTTCGATTGTACCCGTGATCGTCACGTTTCCCAAGAGTCCGTTCAGGCTCGCGCAGATGTTTCCTCCCGCAGGGGATCAGCCCGAGGCGATCGAGAAGCTCATCGGAGGCCTGCTGGATGGACTTGCCTACCAGACACTGCTGGGCGTGACCGGCTCCGGGAAGACCTTCACCATGGCAAACGTGATCGCGCGATCGGGCCGGCCGGCTCTGGTGCTTGCGCCGAACAAGACACTCGCCGCACAGCTGTACGCCGAAATGCGCGAATTCTTCCCTGAGAACGCCATCGAGTATTTCGTCTCGTACTACGACTATTACCAGCCCGAGGCCTACGTTCCTTCACGCGACCTGTATATCGAGAAGGACTCGAGCATCAACGAGCATATAGAGCAGATGCGTTTATCAGCGACCAAGTCGCTGCTCGAGCGTGACGACACGGTGATCGTGGCTACCGTATCTTGCATCTACGGCATCGGCGACCCGGTCGACTACCATGGGATGATTCTGCACCTTCGCGAGAAGGAGCGACTTTCCCAACGCGAGGTCATCGCGCGTCTGGCAGGAATGCAGTACGAAAGAAACGAGCTGGAATTCAAACGCGGTACTTTTCGCGTGCGCGGCGACGTGCTGGATGTCTTTCCAGCGGAAAATTCTGAAACGGCGCTGCGCATTGCGCTGGCGGAGGACGCGGTCGAGAGCCTGACGCTTTTCGATCCGCTCACCGGACACGCGAGCCAGCGGGTGCCGCGTTTCACGGTCTATCCTTCCAGCCACTACGTTACTCCTCGCGCCACCACGCTGCGCGCGATTGAGGCGATCAAGGTGGAACTCGCCGAGCGCATCGAATTCTTCCGGAAGGCCGGTAAGCTTCTCGAGGCGCAGCGAATCGAGCAGCGCACCCGATTCGATCTGGAAATGCTCAATGAGCTGGGCTTCTGCAAGGGGATAGAGAACTATTCGCGGCATCTGTCCGGTAGGAAGGAAGGGGAGCCGCCGCCAACCCTGATCGACTATTTGCCGCGCAATGCGCTCATGTTCATCGACGAGTCACACGTGACCATAGGCCAGCTCGGCGGGATGTACCGGGGCGATCGCTCGCGCAAGGAGAATCTCGTCAACTACGGATTCCGGCTTCCGTCTGCGCTGGACAACCGGCCGCTCAAGTTCGAGGAATTCGAGAGAGTCATGCGCCAGACGATCTTCGTCTCGGCCACGCCCGCAGACTACGAACGCGAGAAATCCGGGCAAATCGTCGAGCAGCTCGTGCGGCCGACGGGACTGGTCGATCCGCAATTGTCGATCCGGCCAGCCTCGACGCAGGTGGACGACTTGCTTTCGGAGATCAATCTGCGTGTTGCACGCAGGGAGCGCGTCCTCGTCACCACGCTTACCAAGCGCATGGCCGAGGAGCTTACGGACTATCTTGCCGAGCACGGCGTGAAGGTGCGCTATCTGCACTCCGAAGTGGAGACGGTCGAACGCGTCGAAATCATCCGCGACCTGCGTCTGGGGGAATTCGACGTTCTGGTCGGGATCAATCTTCTGCGCGAAGGCCTGGATCTTCCCGAAGTGTCGCTGGTCGCGATTCTCGACGCGGACAAGGAAGGCTTCCTTCGCTCCGAGCGCGCGCTCATTCAGACAATCGGTCGGGCGGCCCGGCATCTGAACGGGACGGCGATCCTGTATGCCGATGCGGTGACGGACTCGATGAAGCGCGCAATAGAGGAAACCGAACGCCGTCGCGCCCGACAGGCGCAGTTCAATACGACTCGCGGCATAACGCCGGCGGGCATCGTTAAGGAGGTGCGGGACATGCTGGAAGGAGCGCGGGACGTTGCGAATGTGCAATCGCAGCTGAAGGCCGCGCAGGAGCAGGCACGCTATGAATCGATGTCCGAAAAACAGCTTGCGAAGGAGATTCGGCAGCTGGAAAAGCAGATGCTGGAACACGCGCGCAATCTCGAATTCGAGAAGGCGGCGGAGGCTCGCGACCGGCTCGCCGAGCTCAAGAGGAGTTTTTTCGGCGCGATGCCCGAGGATGAAGAGCAGGCTCGCGCGGTCGGTTGAACCACAGGGCAGGCGGGTGCCGACTGCGTTCAGCGACTCTGTCCCGGGGCGAGGGTCCGGCCGTGCAGGAGACCGGTCGGTTGAGTAAGAGGGTCGGAGTGCTGTTTGTCTGCACCGGCAACATTTGCCGGTCGCCGACGGCGGAGGCTGTATTTCGCAAGTATGCGAAGGATGCGGGGCTGGCGGAACAGATAGTGGCCGACTCGGCGGGCACCCACGGTTACCACGTGGGTGAGCCGCCGGACCGTCGTGCCCAGGCGGCCGCTGCCAGGCGCGGGTACGATCTGAGCGGTCTGCGCGCCCGCAGACTGGAGGGCCGGGACTTCGATCGCTTCGATTTGCTCCTCGCGATGGATCGCGACCACTACTCGATACTTCAGAGCATGGGGCCCATTTCGTCGGGCGACCGGCTCAGACTGATGATGTCCTACGCACGGCGCTTCAGCGAAGAGGAAGTGCCGGACCCTTACTACGGAGGTCCTCAGGGCTTCGAGCGCGTTCTGGACATGCTGGAAGATGCGTCACAAGGATTGCTCGAGGCACTGAAGACGACCGCGCTCCCTTGATCCTTTGCTGGGGGCGCCGAAAGCTTTGCGATTGTCGGCGCCGGCGCCTCTACCCCGTTATGTCGCAGCGTCTTCCCTTCGCGTCGTTTCGACTTGAACCATGGGCTCGCCGAGTTCCGGCGGTGCGGAACGCTTGTTCCGTTTCGCAGGAACGAACTCAGGTTCTGGCACCGGTTCGGCGATGGCGTCCGAGCGTGTTCGAACCAGCTCAAGCCCGCTTTCGCTCAGCGCGCGCTCCAGTTCCACAGGGTCCGGAACGCGCGGAGCTGGCCGCTGCTCAGGCTGAGCCGGCGCAGGCTGAACCGGGGCGGGCTGAACCGGGGCGGGGGGCTGCACCGGCGTGGGCTGATACCCCACCTGGATCTCCGCGCTAAGCGGGTGCTCCTGGGCGGGTACTTCGCGCGGCGAGCTCGGTACGGGTTCTGCGGAGGGAACGGCCGGAACGGAGGGAGCGTCTGTCGCCGGGGCCTGTAGGGGTCGGCGGTCATCGTTGCGCTGTGCCGGGACTGCGTTTGCGCGGCGCTCACCGCGATCCCGCTCTCTGCCGCGGCGCCGGCGGCTGCGTTCATTGTCGCTCCCGCTCTGATCGGGGGCACCCGACTGCGGCCCAGGCGCGCGTCCCGGCTGCATGGGCTGACGCTGGCTGCGCTGCTCGGGCCGCTCGCCCCGCCCTTGGCGCTGCTCACCGGGAGGGGTTTGCCGGCGGTCCGGCCGCTCGAAGCGCGGCCGTTCGCCGCGTCCGAAACGCTGTTCCTGACGGCCTTCTCCGCGAGAACGAAAGCGTTCCCGATCTCTTCCGTCACGTCGCTCGGACCGCTCCTGCTGGGGCTCGCGACGCGGCTGAACCGGCGCGGGCGCTTGGGGCTGCGCGGGAATCGCGCTCTCGCCACGAAGCCAGCCGAAGATTCGGCCAATAAACCCGGAGCCGGATTGCTGGCTCGGGCCTGGCGCTTCTGCGGGACGCGGCGCCGGCGCTCTCGGCGTCGCCACCGGCGCGGGCCGCTCCGGAGTAACCCCCCGCACCGCCGCCTGCTGCCGCGGAGGTCGCGCTTCCTGGGCAATCTGCGCCGGCGCTGGTTCTTCTGCCGGCGATGTCGCCAGGTTGTAGCTCGGCGGCAGGACCTCCGCCTGGTTGAGATCATCGTGCCGCAGGCGTTCGACTTTGTAGTTGGGCGTCTCGAGGTGCACGTTCGGGATCAGCACCACATTTACCTTGAGGCGCGCTTCGATCGAGTGAATGTCTGCCCGCTTTTCGTTCAGCAGAAAGGTGGCAACGTCAACGGGCACCTGAGCGTGCACCGCGGCGCTGTTCTCCTTCATCGCTTCTTCCTGGATGATGCGGAGGATGTGCAGGGCAGTGGATTCGGTGCCGCGAATATGGCCGGTGCCATTGCAGCGCGGGCAGGTAATGTTGCTGCCTTCACCTAGCGAAGGACGCAGCCGTTGCCGCGACAGCTCCATGAGGCCAAAGCGCGAGATCTTTCCCATCTGCACGCGCGCGCGGTCGAATCGCAGCGCCTCACGCAGGCGGTTCTCCACCTCGCGCTGGTTGCGCCCGATCTCCATGTCGATGAAATCGATGACGATGAGACCCCCGAGGTCACGCAACCGCAGCTGGCGTGCGATTTCCTCGGCCGCTTCGAGATTGGTCTGAAAAGCTGTTTGCTCGATGTCGTGACCCCGCGTGGCGCGTGCCGAATTGACGTCGATCGAGACCAGGGCTTCCGTGTGGTCGATCACCACGGCGCCACCCGAAGGCAGCGAAACCTGGCGCGAATAGGCGGTCTCGATCTGATGTTCGATCTGAAAGCGGGAGAAGAGCGGCACGTCGTCCCGGTAACGCTTCACTCGACCGACGTTGTCGGGCATGACGTTACTCATGAACGCGACGGTCTGCTCGTGGATCGGGTCGGTGTCGATCAGAATTTCGCCGATGTCGGGCTGAAAGTAATCGCGTATCGCCCGAATGACGAGACTGCCTTCCTGGTAGATGAGGAAGGGGGCGGGGTTGAGCAGCTTCCCGTCCGAGTCACGCGCTGGCTCGGTGGCTTCGACGATCTTGCTCCAGAGCTTGAGCAGGTAGCTCAGGTCCCATTGCAGTTCCTCGTACGTCCGGCTGATGCCGGCGGTACGGCCGATGATGCTCATGCCTGCAGGCACGTCGAGCTTGTCCATGATCTCGCGCAGCTCGTCGCGGTCCTCTCCTTCGACGCGGCGCGACACGCCGCCACCGCGCGGATTGTTCGGCATCAGCACGAGGTAGCGGCCGGCGAGACTGATGAAGGTCGTGAGCGCGGCCCCCTTGTTGCCGCGCTCGTCCTTCTCGACCTGGACGATCAGTTCCTGACCTTCGGCCAGGGCGTCCTGAATGCGGGCACGGCCGACGTCGATCCCAGGCTTGAAGTACTGGCGCGCTACTTCCTTGAAGGGAAGAAAACCGTGGCGCTCGGTGCCGTAGTCGACGAACGCGGCTTCGAGACTCGGCTCGACGCGGGTGATAACGGCCTTGTAGATGTTGCTTTTTCTTTGTTCTTTCGCGGCCGATTCGATGTCGAGGTCTATGAGCTTCTGGCCCTCGACAATCGCGACACGGAGCTCCTCGGCCTGTGTCGCATTAAAAAGCATGCGCTTCATTGTGTTCTATTCTCCCGCGCGCACGGGCAGGACAAACCACGAGCCTAATAATTTCGTCAGGCTAGTCTCGCATCATCGATCTTGGGATCATGAGAACGCTGTGTGGCTTGTCGGGTCGGTCCCTGCCGAGCAGGGACCTTCAATTCTGCCGATATGCTGTTGGCGCGCTGTTCATTTACTATCACTGGTTGGACCAACCAACCGCCTTTGCGGCTTCAGGTATGCGCGCTCGTGTCGGACTATGCCTCGACCAGCGGCGAAACCGGGGACAGGGGGCGACAATTCATGCCATCCAGTATTCCAAGCGGCTGTCCCGGAATGGAAGCAGCGTCCAGATCATAAACAAAATGAAGGATTTAAGCAATGCCTCTGCAGTCGAGGTCGACGAGGCAAGCGAAGGCCAACGCGTAGACAACTTTCTTCTGCGCGTCTGCAAGGGCGTGCCGCGCAGCCATATCTACCGGATCCTTCGCAAGGGCGAGGTCCGGGTCAACAGTCGGCGCGTCGACGCGACCTATAGGCTGCGCCCGGGCGACCGGGTGCGGATTCCGCCTATGCGCCGGGACCAGCGTCCCGAAAAGTCCGTGCCGCCGCCGATGCGTCTTCCTGTGGTATTCGAGGACGACGCACTCCTGGTGGTGGACAAGCCTTCAGGGACAGCGGTGCACGGCGGCAGCGGGATCAGCTTCGGGATCATCGAGCAGCTGCGTGCCGCCCGCCCGCGGCAGAAGTTCCTGGAACTCGCACACCGGCTCGACCGGGAGACTTCCGGGTTGCTCGTGCTTGCCAAGAAGCGATCGGCGCTCACTTCCCTGCACGCTGCGTTGCGCGAAGGGAAAATGCGCAAAGACTATCTCGCTCTTGTTAAGGGCAGGTGGAGCGAAGAGGGGAGGCGCGTGAGTCTACCTCTCAAGAAATTCCTGACCCGCGCCGGGGAACGCCGCGTAAGCGTCGATCGCGAAGGCCGGAAGTCCGAGACCTTTTTCCGAAAGAGGCAGGAGCTGGGCGACTACACCCTGCTATCGGCGCAATTGCTCACCGGCCGCACGCACCAGATCCGGGTTCAGCTCGCCCACCTCGGATTTCCCATTGCCGGGGACGACAAATACGGCGATTTCGAACTCAATCGCTCGCTGGCGAAAAAGGGGCTGCGGCGCATGTTCCTGCACGCAGCGGAACTCGAATTTGAGCATCCCTTGACGGGCAACCGCCTGAACCTGACTTCGCCGCTACCACCCGATCTCTCGAGATTCCTGAGACTGCTCGAGGAAGAGCAGAAGGCGTCGTCGCGGTAAGCGAATTCATTCGATCCATGCGCTACGATCTGCTTGTTTTCGACTGGGACGGGACGCTTATCGACTCCGCCGGGACGATCGTAGCTTCCATTCAGGCCGCCTGCCGCGACCTTGGACTGCCGGTCCCCGAGGATAGCAGGGCGAGCCATGTCATCGGGCTCGGCTTGCACGACGCGCTCGCCCACGCAATTCCAGGATTGCCCGCATCCGACTACGGCCGGGTCGTGGAGCGCTACCGCTATCATTTCTTGGCGAGAGATGCGGGTCTCCGGCTTTTTCCGGGAGCGAGGGAAATGCTGGACACATTGAAAGGCCGGGGTCACCTACTGGCCATCGCGACCGGAAAGAGTCGGGCGGGCTTGGCGCGCGCGCTGGACAACACGGGAGCAAGGCCATTTTTCTCCGCGTCTCGGTGCGCCGATCAATGCGTATCCAAACCGGCTCCGGATATGCTATACGAGCTTATGGACGAGCTCGGTGTGGAGCACGCAAGAACCCTGATGATCGGGGATACGGTGCACGACCTCCAAATGGCGGCGCGCGCGGGAGTGGGAGCTGTCGCGGTCAGCCACGGGGCGCATCCGAAGCGCGATCTGTTGGCGCTTGCGCCGCTCGCCTGCGCGGAAAACATCGACGAACTGGGGCAATGGTTCGAGCGGAACGCCTGATCTGCGCAAGCCGGGACCTGATCGACTCCGGGGACGGAGTGCGCTTTGAGGTGGAAGTGCATGGCACGCTCGAACCCGCATTCGCTGTGCGCTTCAAAGGGCGGGTCTATGCCTACCGCAATCGCTGCGCGCACATGCCCATGGAACTCGACTGGAAACCTGGGAAGTTCTTTGATATCGAGGGCCTGCATTTGGTATGCTCGACCCATGGCGCTGCATACGCGCCGGATACGGGAAGATGTCTTCGCGGGCCCTGCTTCGAGGAGGGGCTGGTTCCGGTTCCCATCGAAGAGCGGAACGGACGGGTGATCGTCAAGGACAGTCCAGATGGCCGAGGGTAGCTGGGAACAGGACGTGCTCGAGAAGCTGGCGTTCGCCGCGCTTCGCGAACAGCGCCGCTCGCGTCGCTGGGGGATATTCTTCAAGCTGCTCACTTTCAGCTACCTCGTCGCGCTTCTGCTGGTGGTGCTCGATTGGCGCGGGGATGAGCGCCTGACCGCGGGAAGGCACACTGCACTGGTCGACGTTGTAGGCGTGATCGATCCTAAAGGAAACGCGAGCGCGGACCGAATCAGCGAATCACTGCAACTCGCCTTCAAGGACAAGAACACCCAGGGCGTGATCTTGCGCATCAATTCGCCAGGCGGCAGCCCGGTTCAGGCCGGCATCATCTACGACGAGATCCGCCGTTTACGCGGGCTCCACCCGAATACTCCTACATATGCCGTGGTCGAAGACATCTGTGCCTCGGGCGGCTACTACATCGCGGCAGCGGCGGACAAGATCTACGTGGACAAGGCGAGCATCGTCGGCTCCATCGGTGTGATCATGGATGGCTGGGGCTTTACAGGCACGATGGAAAAACTCGGGGTAGAGCGACGCGTGCTCGCGTCCGGAGAGAACAAGGCGTTTCTCGATCCGTTCTCGCCGGTCGACGACAAGCAAAAGAAGCACGCACAGTCGATGCTCGATGAAATTCACAAGCAGTTCATCGAGGTCGTGCGCAAGGGGCGCGGCAAGCGTTTGAAAGAGGGCCCTGACTTGTTCTCAGGCCTATTGTGGACAGGAGCCAGAAGCATCGAGCTTGGCCTCGCCGACGGCTTTGGCAGCGTGGATTTCGTCGCTCGCGATGTGATCAAGGCCGAAGATATCGTTGACTTCACACAGAAGGAGAATTTCGCCGAACGTTTCGCCAAGCGGTTCGGCGCGGCCATGGCGGATGCGCTCGCAAAGGTCGTGGCGCGGGGGCAGTTCGGCATGCATTGAGCGAAGTCAGGACGCTAGGTCTTCCGGTATTCCACGATTGGCCCCGCGTTTCAGTTCGACCCAGAGCGCCGACCGCGGCTACACCCTACTGCGCCAACAGCAGAAACACCGTCGGTCGCCCCTTGAGTCGCGGCAGTTCCTTGCGCCATGCCGCAACCGGCTGCGTCTTCACCACCTCGGAATCCAGCGTCAGGTCCGCGGCGACGCATACGAGCGTATCCTCGCTCAGCGTGCGCAGCATTGCGGACAGTGTGCCGTCGTTTCGGTAGGGCGTCTCGATGAATATCTGCGTTTGCCCGTTCCGTCGCGACTGGCGCTCGAGTTCCTTCAGTGCTGTGGCGAGCTCCGGTTCTCTTGCGGGCAAGTAGCCATGGAAGGCGAAGCGCTGACCCTCGAGGCCCGAGGCGGCGAGCGACAGCACGATGGAGGAGGGTCCGCTCAGAGGCACGACGCGCACGCCCTGTGCATGTGCGAGCCGCACCAGGCTCGCCCCGGGATCCGCGACCGCTGGCAATCCGGCTTCGGACAGCAGGCCCGCGTCGCGTCCGGCGAGCAGGGGCTCGAGCAGGAGCGGGACGTCATTCGGCGGTGTGTTGTGATCGAGCCGCTCGAGGCGAATGCTTTGCAGCGCTCGCGTCGAGCCGATCCGCTTCAGAAACGCCCGGGCAGCCTTCGGGTCCTCGGCGATGATGTAGTCGAGAGCGCGCGCGCGATCTAGCGAGGCTGCGGGAATCACCGTTTCGGGCACCACGTCGCCCAGCGTGTTGGGCAGAAGGTATAGCGTGGCGCGACGCTCAGAGGACATTCATTCCTTGCTCGTGCAGCAGGTCGACCAGTGCAATCAGCGGCAAACCGATGAGCGCATTTGGGTCCTCACCCTCCATCTTTCTCACGAGCGCGATGCCCAGGCCCTCCGACTTGGCGCTTCCCGCACAATCGTAAGGTTGCTCGCGGGCGAGGTAGCGCTTGATCGTCGCGTCGTCGAGCTTGCGGAAATGGACGCGGCATGGGACCACCCGGACTCGTGTGCTGCCGTCGGCGGTGTTGTGCACGCATATTGCCGTATGAAATATGGCCTCGCCGCCCGACAAGGCGCGGAGCTGACGCAGGGCGTTTTCGTGGTTGCCTGGTTTACCGAGCAGTTCGCCGTTCCTCACCGCGACTTGGTCACAACCGATCACCAGAGCATCGCGAAAATCCGGAGCGACTGCCAGGGCCTTGGCTTCGGCAAGGCGCCGCGCCATCTGCTCGGGACCTTCCCCCGGGATGCGCTCTTCCTTCACGCGCGGATCCGCCGTGTGAAAAGGCATCCCCAGGCGCTCGAGAAGCGCGCGGCGGTATCGGGAAGTGGATGCGAGGACGAGGTGCATGGAGGAGGCTAGCCGCCGCAGGCCGCCAGCACCGCCTGCTCTTGCTTCGTGATCGCGGCGTCACGCTCTCCACTGTCGGCCAGAACGCGCTCACCTCGTTCGTTCAGCTCGTACTTTGGGGGCGTCCGTCTCATTTTCGCAAGCAGCTCTCGCTGGCGAAGGCACTGTTCCCGACGCTTTGTCGGGTCTGCCGGAGGCCTTTCCTGGGGCTTGCCCGGGTCCTGCTTGGCCGATTCCTCTGGGCTTGCCGGATTCGCCATCGGCGGGCTTGCCGGGTTCGTGATCGGTGCTGGCGTTCCGAGCCTATACGGAACCTCGGTCGATTTGCGTCCTTGCGGGGGACGCTCGCCGTAGTGCGTGACACCGTTGTCGTCCACCCACTTGTAGACTTGGGCCGAGACCGGTCCGAGCGCGATCGCGAGTACGCAAAAGTGCAGTAACGCTCTGAACAACTTGGAATTTCTTTTGACACTGAGGGGCAAACATAATATCATGCGCGCCTTATGTCGCAAGCGGGGGTGATAGACGGCCTCCAGTTTGCCCGCGGAGCGATGCAGCAAAAAGGCGCTCTGGGCATGGAGCACCTGCCACGCCTTGCACAAATGCAGTGTTCGACGGACGGCCTGCAATACGTCCTGCAGGGTGGCACCTCCAGCTTCGGCAAGCCGTGCTTGCGAATTTCTGTCACAGGAGAGATGCAGCTCGTGTGTCAGCGCTGCCTTGGTCCACTCTCCGTTCCCGTCGCGGTGGATGTCGAGTTGCAGCTGGCCGATAGCCTGCGCGAGATCGCGGAAGCGGACGACGATATCGATCGGGTTCTCGCGTCACGGGCAATGGACGTGGGGCAACTCGTCGAGGATGAGGTGATCTTGGCTTTGCCGACGGTGCCTCGACACGACTCTTGCACCCGTGCGAGCATGGGGGCGCAAGCGAGCGGATCGGCGTTCAGCGGGCTCGTAGCGCTCAAGCGCGGCGAAACGCGGTGACGGTAGGAGCTGGTTCGGCTCTCTGTTATGAGATAAGGAAGGAGTTTTCAAAATGGCTGTGCAGCAAAACAAGAAGTCGCCTTCGAAGCGCGGCATGCATCGGGCGCACGATTTCCTCGTCAATCCTCCGCTTGCGGTCGAGCCGACGACCGGCGAAGTGCATCTGCGCCACCACATCAGCCCGAGCGGATACTATCGCGGCAAGAAGGTCGTAAGGGCCAAGAGCGACTAGGAACGCCGGCGCAAGGATTCGGGAGGCCGGGTTCGACCGGATTTAGCCGGGCGGCGTCGCTTCGATCCGTCTATGGATGCCACGGTAGCCATCGACTGCATGGGCGGGGACCATGGCGCGCACGTTACCGTGCCGGCCGCGCTCCGCTGCTTGAAGTCGAATCCCGATGTCGATATCGTTCTGGTAGGCCTGCGCGACGCCATCGAGTCCGAGCTGAAAGCCTGCGGCGCAGAATCCGGTCCACGCCTGCGCGTCCACCATGCGAGCGAGGTGGTGTCGATGGGCGAGTCGCCAGCGCTCGCGCTGCGCAACAAGAAGGACTCCTCCATGCGCGTTGCCGTCGATCTCGTGAAGAGCGGCGAGGCGCAGGCTTGCGTAAGCGCCGGCAATACGGGGGCGTTGATGGCAGTGTCGCGGTTCGTCCTCAAGACCCTTCCAGGCATCGACCGCCCGGCGATCATTTCGGCGCTGCCCTCGTTGCGCGGCAGTACCTATGTTCTCGATCTCGGTGCAAACGTCGATTGCAAGCCCGAACATCTCCTGCAGTTCGCCATCATGGGCGCCACGCTGGTCGCGGCGGTGGAGCACAAGGACCGGCCGACGGTGGGACTTCTCAATATCGGTGAAGAGGACATCAAGGGTAACGATGTCGTGAAGCGTGCCTCCGAATTGTTGCGCGATAGCGGGCTCAATTTTGTCGGCAACGTCGAGGGCGACGCGATTTTCAAGGGCGAGGCCGACGTTGTCGTATGCGACGGGTTCGTCGGCAATGTAATGCTCAAGGCTTCCGAAGGAATGGCGCAGATGGTGAGAAGCTTCATTCGCCAGGAATTCATGCGCAGCGTCCTCACCCGGCTTGCCGGGATGGTCGTGATGCCGGTGCTGCTCGCATTCCGGCGGCGCGTCGACCCGCGCCGTTACAACGGTGCAACGCTGCTCGGGCTCAAGGGGATAGTGGTGAAGAGCCATGGCGCGGCGGACATATTCGGTTTTGAGCGGGCCATCGAGCGTGCCATGGATGAAGTGCGCAGCGATGTCCTGCAGCGCTTGATGCTGCGTTTCGGATCGCCCGAATCAACAGAGGCGGCAACGCCGTGACCTGGTCGCGCATCGTCGGTACGGGCGGCTATCTGCCGCCTAGAATCGTCAGCAACGACGATCTCGCCAAGCGCATGGACACGTCCGACGAGTGGGTCCGCACACGCACCGGGATCAGGCAGCGACATATCGCCGAACCCACCCAGACATCAAGTGACCTGGGCCTGGAGGCAAGCCGGGCGGCTCTGGCCGCCGCGCAGATGGCAGCGCAGGAAATCGATCTCCTCATCGTTGCCACGGCGACGCCCGATTACGTCTTCCCAAGCACGGCCTGCATTCTGCAGGCGAAACTTGGCATCAAGGGCTGTGCTGCATTCGATATTCAGGCGGTATGCAGCGGATTTGTCTACGGGCTCGCTATCGCGGACACGATGATTCGTTCGGGACAGTATCGATGCGCGCTCGTAATCGGTGCTGAAGTCTACTCCCGGATTCTCGACTGGGACGACCGCAGCACCGCGGTGCTGTTCGGTGACGGCGCGGGTGCGGTGATTCTCAGGGCCGATTCGAAACCCGGCGTCCTGGGAAGTGTGCTGCATGCCGACGGATCCCAGGCGAATATTCTGTCCGTTCCTGGAAATGTCTCCCACGGCCGGATCGCCGGTTCGCCGTACCTGCGCATGGACGGGCAAGCCGTATTCAAGTTCGCGGTCAAGGTACTGGACGAGGTCGCGCGCGAAACGCTCAAGCTGTGCGGCTGCACCGTCGGCGACGTGGACTGGCTCATCCCTCATCAGGCCAACCTGCGCATTCTCGACGCGACCGCCAAGAAGCTCGGCGTCGATGCGTCGAAGCTGATCGTGACTGTCGACCGTCATGCCAATACCTCGGCCGCTTCGATTCCCTTGGCCCTGGATGTGGCGATTCGCGACGGCCGGATCAAACCGGGGCACCGGGTCCTTCTCGAGGGAGTCGGCGGCGGCTTTACCTGGGGTGCCGCGCTGGTGGAGATGTGATGCCTGTGAAAATCGCAATGGTATTTCCCGGTCAGGGATCGCAGTCGGTCGGAATGCTGTCTGCGTACGGCGATGTCCCGGCAATTCGAGAAACACTTGTGGAGGCCTCGGACATCCTGGGACAGAATGTCGGCAAACTGATCGCGGAGGGTCCAGCGGAGGCCCTCGATAGCACCGTGAATACTCAACCTGTAATGGTCACCGTAGGTATCTGCGTGTGGCGTGCCTGGCGGGACTTACACGGGCTTGAACCCATGGCGCTTACAGGCCATAGCCTGGGCGAGTACACGGCGCTCGTGGCGGCCGGAGCGATTTCGTTTTCGGACTGTCTTCGCCTTGTTCGTTTGCGGGCCCGGGCGATGCAGGAAGCCGTGCCGAAGGGGCAGGGAGGCATGGCCGCGGTGCTCGGTTTGGACGACGCGGCGGTGCGCGAAGCCTGCGCCGAGGCCGCACAGGGTGAAGTAGTGGAGGCAGTGAATTTCAACGCGCCGGGTCAGGTGGTGATCGCCGGACATGCGCGTGCGGTGGAACGGGCGATGAAAGCCGCGGTGGCGAAAGGTGCGAAGCG
>DATBLP010000093.1:0-60810 GCA_036555245.1 Burkholderiales bacterium | reverse complement strand
CAGCAACATCGGCGGCACCAGAGCCTGCTCCACACCGGGCTCGATCTGCCATTCCACCCGGAGTCGCTCGCCCAGCCGAAGTTGCTCAAGATTCAGGTATTGCCGACACAGTGCCAGCTCGTCGCCGAGGGCGACCAGCTCCCGGTTGTCCGCCATCACGGTGCGGAAAAGCTCGGCAAGGTCCTCCAGGGCCGTTTCCGCGCGCTTTGGATCCTTGCGAATCAGGGAAAGCACGGCGTTGAGACTGTTGAAAAGAAAATGCGGGCGGATTCGCGCCTGCAGCGCCTGCAGGCGCGCCTCCGCGATCGCCGGAGAAAACGCGCGGTTACGCAGGTAGAAATACCATGCGAGTAGCGCGGTCGCGAGGGCGGCGAAACCGACGTTGTAGCCAAACCCGCGCCATCCGTCGCTTCCGCCGACTCCGCTCTGGAAAAAAAAGAGCGCCGCCGTGGCTGCGAGCACGATGACCGCAACGGCAAGCAATCCAAGGCGATAGCCGAGCCGCTCGAGCTGCGGTGACACGGCATAAAGGAGAACGACCGACACCAGCAGCACGGGCTCCAATTGGCCGGCTATCTCGGTAAACTTCGCGGAGAACTCGGCAAACTCCCTCGAGCGAGCAAGCGCGAAGACGACGGCCAGCGCGTTTGCCAGAACGAGAATGCGCGACATCACGCCCAGATTGCGGAAGTCCGGCAGGGCGTTGGGGAGGTCGTTTTGCCGTATACTTTGCGTTTTCGTGCGCACGTCGGACTCGCCGTTTGCAGCTCTGCATCGCGGGACTCGGGAATTTGGACATTTTACAGTCAACCATGGGCGCCGAACCGGCGCGCGGCACGGAGGAGGACGACGGGACGTGTCCCCTCGCTCAGCAATGAGCGCCAAGAAACCCTGGTCAGGGCGCTTTGCCGAGCCCGTGTCCGAGCTCGTCAAACGCTACACAGCGTCTGTGGAATTCGACAAGCGCCTTGCGTCCCACGACATCCGCGCCTCGTTGGCGCATGCGCGCATGTTGCGCGCGTCCGGGATCCTGTCGAGCGCCGATCTCAAGGCCATCGAACGCGGCCTGGCTGCGATTTCCCGCGAGATCGAATCCGGAAAGTTCCGCTGGTCCCTCGCAGCCGAGGATGTGCACGTAAACATCGAGCGGCGGCTCATAAGCCTCGTCGGCGAAGCCGGCAAACGCCTGCACACCGCGCGTTCGCGCAACGATCAGGTAGCGACCGATCTGCGCCTGTGGCTGCGCGACGCCATAGACGAGATTCGCGATCTCGTGCGCAGCCTGCAGCGCCGCTTGCTCGAGCAGGCGGAGAAGCACGCTGCCACGGTCATGCCCGGATTTACCCACCTGCAGGTCGCACAGCCGATCACCTTCGGCCATCACCTCCTTGCCTATTTCGAGATGCTCCAGCGGGATCGCTCGCGCCTTGCCGACTGCCGCGAGCGTCTGAACCGCCTCCCGCTCGGGGCAGCTGCGCTCGCCGGGACTTCCTTTCCGATCGATCGGGTACGGGTGGCGCGCGAGCTCGGCTTTGATGCGCCGAGCGAGAACTCGCTCGATGCGGTATCGGATCGCGATTTCGCCATCGAATTCTGCGCCTGCGCGGCGCTCACCATGGTTCACCTGTCGCGCTTCTGCGAGGAGCTCATTCTCTGGAGCACGCCGCGTTTCGGCTTCGTAAGCCTGCCCGATCGCTTCTGTACCGGGTCGTCCATCATGCCGCAGAAGAGAAATCCCGACGTCCCTGAGCTGGCCCGCGGCAAGACAGGGAGAGTCACCGGGGACCTCCTCGCACTGCTCATGCTCATGAAGGGACAACCGCTCGCCTATAACAAGGACAATCAGGAGGACAAGGAGCCGCTTTTCGACGCGGCCGACACCCTGCGGGATACGCTCGCCGTTCTTGGCGAGCTGGTCGCCGGCTTGCGCGTGAATGGGGCGGCGATGCGGACGGCGGCGGAAGAAGGCTTCGCCACCGCGACGGATCTTGCCGACTATCTGGTGCGCAAGGGCCTGGCGTTCCGCGATGCGCACGAAGCTGTGGCGCGAGCTGTGCGCTTCGCCGAGGAATCGAAACTGCGACTGGCGCAGCTGCCGCTGGCAGCGCTCCGTCGGTTTTCTGCCAAAGTGAACAAGGACGTTTACGGTGTGCTCACACCGGAGGGATCTATCGCCCGCCGCTCGCATATCGGCGGCACGGCGCCTGCTCAGGTCCGCGCGGCAATCCGGCGTGCGCGCAAGGCTCTGCGTTCATGAGGCAATCGCCGATGAGACTTGCCAATCCCCTTCGCCCCGTCTGAAGTTCAGCGATGGAACAGATCGGGAAATACGAAGTCAAGAAGAAGCTCGGCGAGGGCGCAACGAGCGAGGTGTACCTGTGTCACGATCCCTTCGCGGATCGCGCCGTAGCGGTGAAGGTAGTCTATGAAGAGCGGCTGAAGGATGCCGGCGACGCGGGCAGATTGCACAGGAGGCTGTTCGTAACCGAAGCATCCCTCGCCGGCAAATTGCAGCACCCGCACATTGTGCAGATCTACGACGCGGTGGTCGCGCCCAGGATGAGCTACATCGTCATGGAGTACGTCCCGGGGGGCACACTCGAGCCTTTCTGCAAGCCTGACATGCTTCTGCCTGTCGAGAAGATCGTCGAGATCATTTTCAAGTGCACGCGGGCGCTCGGGTTTGCAAACGAGCTGGGGATCACCCATCGCGACATCAAGCCGGCCAATCTCCTCATCTCCGGCTCGAGCGACATCAAGATCTCGGATTTCGGCGCCGCGCTGATGGCGAGCTCCGACCAGACTCAGGTGAGCGGAATCGGCTCGCCCGCGTACATGTCTCCGCAGCAGATCAAGGAGTACCCGCTCAACCACCAGACCGATATCTACTCTCTCGGCGTGGTCATGTACCAGTTGCTGACCGGCGCGCTTCCATTCACCGCAACGAACAACTATTCCCTGATGTACCAGATCACCAATGTCGAGCCGCAACCGCCCTCCTCATTGCGCAAGGACATCCCGCCGTCGGTCGACCGGGTCGTGAAGAAGGCGATGGAGAAGGAACTTGAGCGGCGCTACCGGACCTGGGAAGAATTTTCTCTGGACCTCGCCGATGCGTTTCGCAGCGTGCAGCGCCGCGCCCGGAGCCAGGAAGTCGCTGACAGCGAGAAGTTCAACACCTTGCGCGGAATGCCCTTCTTTTCCGGATTTTCCGACGCCGAGCTGTGGGAAGTGCTACGCATATCGCAATGGATAGATCTGCCCGCAGGAACCGTGATCATGGAGGACGGCACCCAGGGGAACTTCTTCTGCATCCTCGCCTCGGGCGAGCTCAAGGTCACCAAGAGAAAGAAACTCCTCAATGTCCTGACTCCCGGCGAGTGCTTCGGCGAAATGGCTTACCTTTCCAGCACCGGAAGGGAGCGTACCGCCGACGTCTGGTCGATAAGCGACTCGCGCATTGTCAGAATCCACGCCGCGGACCTGGATCACGCCTCCGACGCATGCCGGCACCGCTTCGATCGCGCCTTCATGGCGATTTTGGTCGAAAGGCTCACGCTGGCAAACTCACGCCTCACCGCGGTCTAGGGCGCACGCCCGCAAAGCCAGCGGGCTTCATGGCATTCACCCCGGATCTGGTCGTCGCGATCGAAACCGCAGTTTCAACCGCGGTTGGGCCCTTCCACCTCCAGCGCACGGCACCTGCGCCAGGAGGCTGCATCCATCGCTGCTATGTACTCGAAGGCGCGGGGCAGCGATTTTTCGCGAAGATCAACGACAGCTCGCAGTCGGACAACTTCGCGGCCGAAGCCGACGGCCTGGAAGCGCTTGCCGCGGCGGGCGCGCGCGTCCCGGCGCCGATCTGCCGCGGAGAAGCAGGCGCGGACGCGTTTCTCGTGCTCGAATATCTCGATCTGCGAGGAAAAGGTGACTACGCCGCCCTCGGCCGGGCGCTCGCCGCGCTGCACTCGATCGAGCGCGAGGACTATGGTTGGCACCGGGACAACTACATCGGCAGGACACCCCAGCTCAACCCTCGCTCGCTGTCCTGGGCGGATTTCTGGAGTCAGGCACGGGTTGCGCCGCAACTCGATCTCGCCCGGAGAAACCGTCTCGGCGAGAACCTGATCAGAAAAGGGGAGCGCTTGGCCGCGATGGTGCCGCGACTTCTCGCCGGGCACGCGCCGGCGGCTTCACTTCTGCACGGAGACATCTGGAGCGGCAACGCAGGTTTTCTCGCCGACGGTACGCCGGTGCTCTTCGACCCGGCCGTATACCTTGGAGACCGCGAGGCCGATCTCGCGATGACGGAACTCTTCGGGGGCTATCCCCAGGTCTTCTATTCAGCCTACAGGGAGGCGGCGCCTCTCGATCAGAGCTACGCCGTGAGGAAGACGCTTTACAACCTCTACCATGTGCTCAACCACGCGAATCTGTTCGGCGGTGGCTACGCGCCGCAGGCGGAGCGGATGATGGAGCGGCTGCTGGCCGAATCGCGGTAGGACGCAGCTCGGTCAGCAGACTTAGGAGGGCGCTTTCTCGCCGGCGAGAAGCTTCTGCAATTCTCCTGACTGATACATCTCGCGCATGATGTCCGAGCCTCCAACGAACTCACCGTTGACATAAAGCTGCGGAATCGTCGGCCAATGGGCGTATTCCTTGATGCCCTGGCGGACGTCCTCGTCTTCGAGCACGTTGACCGTGAACATATCCGTGACACCACAAGCTTTGAGAATTTGCACGGCGTTTGCCGAGAAGCCGCACTGCGGGAACTGCGGGGTGCCTTTCATGTAAAGCACGACCGGGTGACCGGTAACCTGATTCCTGATGCGTTCCTGTGCGTTCATGTCCGCTTCCGATACCTGAGTGAATTGATCGGGAATTCTAGCGGCTGGACCCCGATCCGGTCAACCGTTCCAGCGCCCGGCGCACACGCGCGGGATGCCGGCGATATCGTCGAAATCCTCCGTGTCCGCATAGCCGAGGTCGCGCAACAGATTTACGCAGGAGTCTCGCTGATCATAGCCGTGTTCCAGAATCAGCCAGCCGCCCGGGCGAAGCCGGACGCGCGCTTGCTCCGCAATGCTCTTGATGCAGTCCAGGCCACTGACGCCGCCGACCAGCGCAATGCGGGGCTCGAAGCGCACGTCGCCGATCTCCAAGTGCTCATCCCCCGCCTTGACGTAGGGTGGGTTCGAGGCGATCAGGTCGAAACGCCCGGGCTGCAGGTCTGCAAACCAGTCGCTTCGTGCGAACTTGATCTCCGCCCCCTGGAGTCGGGCGTTTTCCCGCGCCACTGCCAGCGCGGCCTCGGAAACATCGCTTGCGGTGATGTGAAGCCCGGCCCGCTCATGCGCAAGAGCCAGTGCAATCGCCCCGCTGCCCGTTCCCAGGTCGAGCGCGCGCGCCGAAGCGCTGGACGGAATCCGCTCGAGGGAGACTTCGACCAGCCGCTCCGTTTCCGGACGCGGAATGAGCACGTCCGCGGTGACGTGCAAGGGGATCCCGTAGAACTCCCGGCGCGCGGTGATGTATGCGACGGGTTCTCCGGCGCGCCGCCGGGAGAACCACTGCCTTGCCCGGTCCGCGTCCAACCGGGGCATCGCCTGGTCGCGGTGGGCGGCAAGATACGCCCGCTCGCAGCCCAGAACAAAGCAGAGCAGCAACTCCGCCTCGGCCCGCGGCAGGCGCGAATCGCGCACCAGGTCGTCGATAACAACGTCGTCGATGGAATTCACGTGCACGCGCGCCTCAGCGGTCTTCGGTGAGCGCCGCAAGCTGCTCGGTCTGGTGCTCGGCGAGCAGAGCCTGCGCGAGCTCCGTGAGATCCCCGTCCATGATGTTGTCGATCTTGTACAACGTCAGTCCGATACGGTGGTCGGTCACCCTTCCCTGCGGGAAGTTGTAGGTGCGGATTCGCTCGGAGCGGTCGCCCGACCCGATAAGGGATTTCCGCGTTGCAGCCTCTTTGGCCTGTTGCTCGCGACGCTGCCTGTCCTTGATGCGCGCAGCGAGTACTGCCAGCGCCTTTTCCTTGTTCTTGTGCTGCGAGCGCGCATCCTGGCATTCCACCACGATGCCGGTCGGCAGGTGCGTGACCCGCACGGCCGAGTCGGTCTTGTTAACGTGCTGCCCGCCGGCCCCGGAGGCCCGGTAGGTATCGATGCGCAGCTCGGCCGGATTGAGCACCACTTCGCCTACGGCGTCGGCTTCGGGCAGCACTGCGACCGTGCATGCGGACGTATGGATGCGTCCCTGCGTTTCGGTGGCAGGCACGCGCTGCACGCGATGGCCGCCGGATTCGAACTTCAGCCTCGAGTATGCGCCCTGTCCGATGATGCGCGCGATGATTTCCTTGTATCCGCCGGCGTCGCCCGCCGACTCCGCTATCACTTCCACCTGCCATCCCTGGCGTTCCGCGTAGCGCGCATACATCCGAAACAGGTCTCCTGCGAAAAGCGCCGATTCATCGCCCCCGGTTCCCGCGCGAATCTCCAGGAAGATATTGCGATCGTCGTTCGGATCCCTGGGAAGCAGCCGTCTCTGCAGCTCGTCTTCGAGCGCGGCGAGCCGCTCGCGCCCGGACTTGACCTCGCTTTCGGCGTAAGTCTTCATTTCGGGATCGGCCAGCAGCGCTTGCGCCTCGGCTACATCCTGCTCCGTCTCGCGGTACTCGTTGAACAGCTTGACGATCGGCTGGAGGAGGGCATGCTCCCGCGAAAGCTCGCGATACTGCCCCATGTCCCGCGTGGCGTCTTCCGAAGACAGGAGCGCATTGATTTCGCCCAGACGCTGGCGCGCCTGATCGAGCTTCGCCGCAATGCTTGACTTCATCGCCCCGGAACTCTGCGCTCGAGTTAACCGCGAGAGCGCAGGTGATAGAGCCTTGCGACCAGTGCCTTGAATGATTCGTCGCTGTTGGCCTGCTTGAGGGCCTGGGTGGGTGCGTGCAGGAGCTTGTTGGTGAGTCCGTGCGAGAGTGCCTCGAGAACCGCTTTGGGGTCGTCACCGCGGGCAAGCTGCCGCGCTGCCCGTTCGAGTTCGTGTTGTCGCACCCCCTCGGCCGACTCGCGGAGCTGGCGAATGAGAGGCACCACTTCGCGAACGTCCATCCAGTGCAGGAAGGAGCCGACCTGAGACTCGATGATGGCTTCAGCCTGCGCCACAGCCGACTGGCGCGCGTCGATACCCTCGCGGACCATCGAAGCGAGGTCATCGACAGTATACAGGAATACGTCGTCCATCGCCGCCACTTCGGCCTCGATGTCTCGCGGCACCGCGAGGTCGACCATGAAGACCGGCCGGCGGCGCCGGGCACGCAGGGTCCGCTCCATCATGCCCTTGCCGATGATCGGGAGCGAGCTCGCGGTGCACGAAATCACGATGTCGTATTCCGGCAAGCGTTCGGGCAGGTCGCGCAATTCCATCGACTCGGCATTGAAGCGGTGCGCCAGCGATTCGGCGCGTCCGAGAGTGCGGTTGGCAACCGTCATGGCGCGAGGCCGCTGGGCGGCAAAATGCGTCGCGGCAAGCTCGATCATCTCCCCGGCGCCGATGAGGAGCACTCTCTGTTCGGCAAGGCTCGGAAAGATTCGCGCCGCCAGCTTCACTGACGCCGCGGCCATGGAGACGACATTGGCGCCGATCCCGGTGTTGCTGCGGACCTCCTTGGCAACGGCGAAGGAGTGCTGAAACAGTTTGTTGAGCAGCGTCCCGAGTGTCCCTGCAGATTCGGCGGCCCGTGCAGCCTCCTTCATCTGACCCAGAATCTGCGGCTCGCCGACGACCATGGAGTCGAGTCCGGAGGCAACCCGGAAGGCATGCCGCACGGCTTCGCGCTGCGGGAGCGTATAGAGATAAGGTTTCAGCTCCTGCGGCCGGACGCCGTGATAGCCCGCCAGCCAATCGAGCGCGGCTTGTGGCTCGCCCAGAGCGCAATAGAGCTCGGTGCGGTTACAGGTCGACAGGATTGCTGCCTCCCCGACCGGCGGCTCGCTCCGAACGAGCCCGGCCAGAGCTGAGTTCAGGCGCTCGGGATGAAATACCACGCGCTCGCGAACCGCGAGCGGCGCGGTGTGATGGTTCAGACCGAGCGTAAAGAGCTGCATGGCGGAAATTCGTATCGGGCCGCCATTATAGCTCCCGCCCGTGGACGGGCGGCAGGGAGCTCTTCCGGAAATCCGGGCGCTGAGCGCGGCGCCCCCGCGCGCCAGGCACCGGCTGCGCGCGGGACCGTGACAACTCTACTTCAGGCGCTTGGCGGCTTCCTGCGCGATACTGAGGTCGGCGTGCTTTTTGGCGTCGATATCGGTTTTCAGGAAACCGAGCTCCTGCTGCAGCTTGAAATTGGCCTGCAGGGCCGTGAGATTCGGCAGAAAGTTCCGGTCGCGATAGTAGTCTCCGCTCTGGCCGGCTTTCACGAAAAGCCATTTCTCGAACGCCTGGGCCGGCCGCTTGCTGACCCTCGCGGCGATCTCCACCGCTTCCTTGTGATTCTTGGGGTTGGTCCACCAGCGGGCCGCGCGCAAAGCGTCTTCCATGAAGTCCACGAGTGCCGCCCGGTTCTTCTTGATGAATTCCTCCCGCGCCGCCCAGACGATCATCTGGGTGCGCCCGACGATCTGCTTTTGCAGAAACAGCACCCGCGTCTTGCCGCGCAGCTCCGGGTCCAGCGAGAACGGCACGACCCCCGGGATGAGGTCGGCCTTCTTTTCGAGGAGCATCGCTTTCATGTTCGGGAAGGCCGCTTCAACGAAGGTCACATCCCTCTTGTCGTCGAGCCCGCCCTTCTTGAGCGCGGCGCGCATGACGATGTCGACTGCGCTGCCGGCCGCGTTGGTGGCGAGCACCTTGCCCTTCAGGTCCTTGACCGATTTGACCGGACTTTCCTTCAGCACGAAGAATTCGCCGGTGTAGTAGCCGCTCACGCCGTCCTGAAACTCGTCCGCGATAACGCGGAGATCATTCATGCCGGCATTCTGCACGGCAAGGGCAAACGAGGAGAAGGCGAGGTCAGCGATCTCGAGCTCGCCGTTCGCGAGCGCGGTGATCATGGGGGGAGTCCCCTGGAAACGGATCGCTTCGAAGGTGTACGACTTTCCCATGTGCCGGGCGAGGCCCGCCTTCTCGAACATGATCGAAGGCCAGTTGGCGACGGGCACCACCCAGGCAACGCGTATCTTTACGGGCTCGGCGCGCGCACTGGTCACTGCGACTGCAAGGGTGACGGCGAGAAGCGCTGCCAGGAATTTCGTAGAACGCATAGTTCCCTCCTTGAAATGGCCGGTAATCGTTTGGCCGCTCGCCGAGCCGAGCCGCGGCTTCTGTAACGTTCCCGGATTGTTGTTGTCCGTGCGGCCTTTTGTCAACCCTGCAGTCGTCGCGCCGTGAATCAGCATCACATAGTGGCCGGGGCGAGCGCTTCCTGATGCCATAAAAGCAGGCGCCGCCGAACCATGGACATGCCCTTCACCAGAGCGAGGCCCGCGACCGCGATCTCGACTATACCTGCAAAGACACCGGGCGAGTCGGCAAAGCGGGACGCCGTCAGCATCGCCCCACCCAGGCCGATCCCCCCCATCGTCATCTCGGCCACGATGCAAACGATGAGCGCGATCGGCAAAGCCACCTGGAGGCCGGTGAGAATCTGCGGCAAGGCCGCGGGAAGCACGATCTCCCACAGGATTCGTCGCTCGCCCGCGCCCATGTTGCGCGCCGACCAGACGAGCTCGCGTTCAACGGCCTGGGCGCCCGCGATGGTCGCGGTCACGACGGGAAATATCGCATCGAACACGATCATGGAGATCTTCGAGGCGTCGTAATAGCCAAGCCACAGCCCGACGATCGGCAGGAAGGCGATTTTCGGCATGGGAAACCCGATCGAGATAATCGGGTCGAAGAACCAGCGCAGAACGCGGTTTCGTACCATCCCGATGCCGAGCGCGACACCCGCCATGACCGCGATCAGAAAGCCGGCCAGCGAGCGGTACAAGGTCAAGCCGAGATTTTGCAGAAGATCGCCGGACATCGCGTCGCCCGCGATGCGCTCTGCGACGACACTGAGCGCAGGAAGCATGAACGGGGTCACGAGTCCGCTTCTCGCGAAGCCCTCCCAGGCGAGAAAGAATGCAGCCATGGACAGCCATGGCAGGACACGCCAGCCCCACCAATTTCCGGGCCGTCTTGCGGTCGCGCTGAAGCCTATTCCCGCCATTGCAGCACGCGATCGACGATGCGCTGATAGATCCGGTCGGCGACGAAGCCCAGAAATGCCACCGTCAGCACGACCGCGAACATGGCGTCGTAGGTACCCCCTGCACCGAGGAAACCGATCAGGTACCCCAGGCCGGAGCGCGCCACGATCAGCTCGGCGCTCACCAGCAGCACGAAGGCGAGCGCCAGCGCGGTGCGCACCCCGTTAAGCAGTTCCGGAAGCGCGCTCGGCAATACGACGTCCCAGAGCGTGCGCAGACGGCTCGCCCCCATGCTGCGCGCCGACCAGACGAGCACTTGGTCGGTGCTGCGCGCGCCGTTGAAGGCTCCCAAGGTCACCGGCAGCATGCATCCGAGAAAAATCAGCAGGATCTTCGAGCCGTCGCCAAAACCGAGCCACAGCGCCGTGATGGGAATCAGCGCCGATTTCGGCAGCGGATAGAAGACCTCCACCAACGGGCTCAGCAGCGCATCCACCGGCCGCCACCACGCCATGAGGACGCCGAGCGTTCCGCCGAAGGCGACGGCGAGCAGAAGGCCGACGCCGCCGCGGTAAAGAGACGCTGCGGTGTTCGACCACAAATCTCCTTCGCGAAACAAAGCAGCCCACGATGTCACTACTTCGGTGAGGGGCGGCAGCGCGAGGGCGGAAACCAGGCCGAGGCGCGCGGAGCCCTCCCACAGCACCGCGAGGAGAAAGAGCGGTGAATAGCGCAGGAGCGCGGCTTTCACCGGTCCTGCTCCTGTTGCGCCTTAAGCGCCTCAGCGCGCACGAGACCCCAGATTTCGTCCACCTTGTCGATGAAGATCTTCGACTTGAAGACGGCGGGGTCGCCGCGGTCGATATCGGTTTCGACGATTGCCTTGACGCGGCCGGGCCGCGCCGACATCACGACAACGCGCTGGGCAAGATAGACCGCCTCCTGAACATCGTGCGTAACAAAGATCACTGTCGTGGGAGACCGTCGCCAGATGCCGAGAAGCTCGGACTGCATGAGGCTGCGGGTTTGCGCATCGAGGGCACCGAACGGCTCGTCCATCAGCAGGATCTTTGGGTCGATCGCGAGCGTACGCGCAATCGCGGCGCGCTGCTTCATGCCGCCGGAGAGCTGCGAAGGATAGCTTTCCTCGAAACCGCACAGGCCGACCATGTCGATATATTGCCGGGCGCGCTGCTCGCGCTCCTGCCGCGCGAGGCCCTGTTTTTCCAGGCCGTAGAGCACATTCTCGCGCACCGTTTTCCAGGGGAAGAGCGCGAAATGCTGAAATACGATCCCTCGGTCCGGACCAGGGCCTGCGACCCTCCTGTCGTCCACGCTGATCGTGCCCCGCTCCACCGGCATGAAGCCGCCGATCAGGTAGAGCAGCGTCGACTTGCCGCAGCCCGAGGGTCCAAGCAGGGCAATGAACTCGCGCCCGCGCACCTCAAGGGACACTTCGTCGAGGGCGAGCACTTCGCGCCCGCGCGGCGGACGATAGACATGGCTCACCCTATCGATGACGATCTGCGATGCGCCGCTCACGGTTAATTTGAATTCTATTTTTGATGCCGGCGTTCGTCACCAGGATCGTGGTGGCCGGATCCGATTCTTGCTCGGCTTCGCCTCGGCGAAATCGATGGTGGCCAAGGGCGGTTCGCCACCCCATCGATTTTGCCTCGCTCCGCTCGGCGAAATCGATGGTGGCCAAGGGCGGAATCGAACCACCGACACAAGGATTTTCAGTCCTCTGCTCTACCAACTGAGCTACTTGGCCGGGCCGGTGCGTTCGGGAAGCCCGAGCGCGCGGAAAGGGAGCGCGCATTATACGGGCAAAGACCAGCCCCGCCAAGGAACCGGACGAACGGGGCACCCCAAGCCGCCTTACAGCACTCTCCGCACGATCGGCAGGCTCAAGATTACTGCGCCGGCCAGCCAGATCCACATCGAAGTCGTACTCTTGCCCTCGCGCTCCACCAGGCGCTCGTAGAGGGCCGCTGGAACGCCGCTGAAGAGCAAAGTTGCGCTCGCGAGCAGGATCGAACTCCAGAACAACACCCAGTTCACGGTGCGCGGAAAAATCTCCGGCAATAGAACGGCACTGACCGGGATCGCGATACTGAGAAAAGGCGAGAAGATTCCGTTGACGACCGCGAGACAGAGTACGACCAGAAACAGGTTGTTGCGGTCGAGCATGGGCATTCAGTGCGCGATGCGGGGCGTCAGCCCCAGGGAATACATGGCCATGAAGAACACGACGCGCGCGATAGCCACCCAGAACGCGGCGATCGGGGGGAGCGCCAGAGGCGGCACGATCGAGGGCGTTATGTACGCGACCGGCCGCATCACCCAATCGGTCAGGCGCCGGAACCAGCGGTAGATGAAGTTGGGAGAGTCGGGCGGAAGGAAGAACGCGAACAGGAACCTGCCGATCAGCGTCCAGAAGAGCAGCGCCAGGGCGTAGTTCGGCAGATGGAAATACAAGTACGACCACCAGATGTTCTCAGTTTGCATCGCCGCGGTCTTCTATACCCCGAAAGAGAGGCCGTTATTCACCCACAGAAGCCATTCCCTCGCCGCGTACGCTACCATAAGAAGCCCGACCAATATCCGCGATGCTAGAAAGTTCTCTCCCATGAACCCCCGAGCGGCCGTCAGGAAGCGTTCGGCTCCAGGGCCGGCAGGCCGTCTCTGGCAAGGCCTGAAGGCGCGCCTTGGGCCGCAGCCGATCACCTCGGTCCCGGCGTTGAGGATCTTCCTGGAGGAGCGCGCTGCTTTGATCGCCCAGAAATGCGCGATCGACTACTGCCGCGGCAAGACCGGGCTGGCGAGTTACGCGCTGTTCACCGAAAAACCCTTTCTTGAGGCGCTCGACGTCTGTCGATGGGAAACCTTCGTCGCGGTCCTCGGTGACTTGCTGATCATTGCAGAGGGAAACCTGCGACCGCAGCTTACGGCCGCACGGCAACCGCGCCTATTCGAGGCCCTCGTCGGGCTGTACTCGGCCGTTCTGGCTGCCATGCCGGCACCCGTGCACCGGGCGCACGGCTGGGGCGACGCGATTGACTCGTTCACGCAGCGTCTCAAGGAAGCAAGCCACGCGGAACCGCGGCAGGCGCTGGATGTTGCGGACTATTCGGCCAAGCGGCTCTTTGACACCTTGCCTATTCACGCGAGCATGCGGGCATTGGATGAAGAAGTCGTGTATGGGGCCGTGCGCTTCCGCATGATCGCAGTAAGCCAGGAATTCTGTCGCCGCGTGGCCGCCGCAGACTTGATAGAGGACCTGCTTGCCACACCCATCTCCTAGCGCGGAATATTTGCTAACATCCGCCGCTGCCGCACTCAATTTCGACTATGCAAAGGAATCTTTCACTCATGCCTATCACTGTCCTTGACCGACCGCATCCGAACGGCCACCTCCAGCGCCTGGCGGCCGCCGTGCTCAGCGCCGGCGCGCTCGCCCTTGCCGTCGCTGCTTGCGCCAAGACCGGCGAGGCCGAGCAGCTTGCGTACAACGTTTGCCTGGCGGGCGCGAAGAAGGACCCGAAGTACGCCAAGGCGGAATTCGCCACGCGCGAGAAATCAAACATCCAGGCGTCGACTGGAGAGTCCGGCATACGCGTCAACATCCCTTACGAGCTGGACGGCAAGAAGGGCTTGTACCAGTGCATTGCCGACAAGCAGACCGACGGCAGCTACAAGGTCACGTTCTAGCCAAATGAAAGACGGCGGGGTCCGCATCGGGCGGGCTCTGCAAATCAGGTTGTCGCAGGGCGGCATCGGCTGCCCACGGCCGGCATCTGGCCGCTTGAACGCGTCCGCTGTATTCTGAGCCGCCACGCCATGAGTTCCGTGCTCGCTTCCGCCACGATCGAGTTCCTGCGCCAGCACGCGCCGTTCAACGAGATGGACGCGGGGTCGCTCGCCCTGATCGCGGCCCGCGCACGACTCTCCTACCATCCGGCCGGCGCGGTGGTCGTCAGTCCGGGCTCCGGACCCGCGAGCGTGCTGTACGTCCTCCAGCGCGGCGCCGTACGGAGGGGCTTCGCTTCGGGACCCACCCTGTTCGATGAATTGGTGTTCGCGCCCGGCGAACCATTCCCGATCAGCGCGGTAATCGGCCGGCGGCCCACGACAGCAGAATACCGCGCAGCCGAGGACTGCTTCAGCTACGAGATCGACGCCGCTACGGTCGAGGAGCTGATGCTGCGCTCAGCGGCGTTCCGGCGCTATTGCACGGCCCAGGTCGACTCGCTTCTGCAGCAGGCGTACCGGCGCATGAGAGACAGCTACAGCGAAGAGGGGGAACGCGAACGCACAATGTTGACGCCCCTTGCCGAAGTCCTGCACCTCGCGCCGGTGACCTGCACGCCGGAAACACCTTTGAAACGGGCACTCGAGCTGATGCAGCAATTCCAGGTCGGTTCCGTGGTCGTCGTGAACGAGCAGGTGACTCCTCTCGGAATCTTTACCGAGCGCGACCTCCTCCGGGAAAGCGCTGCGGGACGAGCCGACCCGGCGGCTCCGATCGCGCGCTTCATGACTCGCGATCCGGTCGGCCTGCCCGCCACGGCGAGCGTACAGGAGGCGGCGCTGCTCATGGCGCGGCGCGGCATCCGCCATCTGCTCGTGCTCGACGCAGGGCGCGTCAAGGGCGTGGTATCGGAGCGGTCGCTTTTCGCCCGCGAGCGCTTGTCGATGCGCGTGGTGAGCCACGCCATCGAACTGGCGCGCGACACCGAGGGGCTTGTGGGTGCCGCCGATGCGATCCGGCGCTTTGCGGCGAGTATGCTCGCACAGGGCTTCGGTGCCGAGCCGCTCACGCAACTTATTTCCGCGCTCAACGACCGTCTCACCGAAAGCATCATCCAGCTCGAATCGGCGAAACACGATCTCTCCGGCCTGCGCTGGTGCTGGGTCGCCCTCGGCAGCGAGGGACGCGGCGAGCAGACGATCGCCACCGACCAGGACAACGCGATCGTATTCGAGTCGCCGGAGTCCGCAGCTCAGGCGAGGCTCCTTTCCTTCGCGCGCGCCGTCAACGCGACGCTCGACGCCTGTGGATTTCCGCTGTGCAAGGGTGGCATCATGGCCGGCAACCCGCAGAACTGTCTTTCCCTGGAACAGTGGCGCGCGCGCTTCGCCACCTGGCTGCGCGCGCCGACGCCGCAAGCCTTGCTCGACGCAAGCATCTTCTTCGATTTCCGGCCGCTCGCAGGCGACGCCGAGCTGGCCGCCGATCTGCGCGCCTGGATCGCGCAATCGATCCCGGGCAACCAGACTTTCCTGCACCTCATGGCCAAGAACGCCTTGCTCGCCGGCCCGCCGATCGGCTTCTTCGGCAACCTCGAGTCGGGCGCAGACTCCGGAGGCATCAACCTGAAGACGCAAGGCACGCGGGTGTTCGTGGATGCGGCGCGAGTGTATGCACTGGCCTCCGGTACGGTCTCGACGCACACGGCGACCCGCCTGCGCGACGCGGGCCGCATGCTCGGAGTACCCGGCGACGAGGCCGAATCGAGCGTGGCGGCATTCTTCTACCTCCTGCTGCTGCGGCTGCGTCGTCAGCAGCCGGGGGCTGCCACCGCCGACCCGAACCGCATCGACCCCGCCGCGCTCAACTCGCTCGAGCGGCGAGTGCTCAAGGAATCCCTGCTTCAGGCGCGGCGCCTGCAACGCCGGCTCGCGCTCGACTACCAGTTGTGAGCGGCTGGCTCGCGCGCCTGCTCGGCCGGGGCACCGCGCTCACCCCGGAGCAGCGGCGCCGGTTGGATTCCTGGCGCGCGCTGCCGGATCCTGCTGACGTGCCGGCTGCCGAAGCGCGCTGGGTCGTCATCGACGTAGAGACGAGCGGGCTGGATTCCCGGCGCGACGCTCTGATCGCGGTCGGCGCGATCGCGGTGGTCGCGCGCCGGATCGAGCTCGGCCAGAGCTACTATCGCGTGCTGCGCCAGGAAGCACCAAGCGGGACGGACAATATTCTCGTGCATCGCATCGGCGCCTCCGAGCAGCTCGAAGGCGTGGACCCGCGCGACGCCCTCATCGGTTTGCTGGAATTCGCCGCGAAAGCGCCGTGTGCCGGCTACAATGCATCGTTCGACGCGGCCGTGCTCAAGCGGGCAACGCGCAAGTGGCTGGGCGAGGCCCTGCGTCTGCCTTGGATCGACCTTGCCTGGCTCGCTCCTGCCGTGGCCCGCAAGACCGCCGGCGCAAGGCAGCCGCTCGACGTCTGGCTGGAGGCCTTCGGCATCGCGTCGGTAGCGCGCCACCATGCGCTCGGCGACGCTCTGGCGGCAGCGCAGTTGCTGCTCGTTCTGGAATGCACGGCCGAGCAACAAGGAATCCGAACCGTGCCTGCGCTGCGCAAAGCGGCGGCAGGCGAGCGCTGGCTTTCTCGCGGCTCCCGCTAGAAAGCACAAGGCCCGCATCGAGCGGGCCTTGTCATGAGCTTCCAGCCTACGGCTAGTCGTGCACAGCGCCTGCAACCCAATGCAGCTCGCCCTTGGGCACGCGGATCGAATCGACGAAATCCTGCATGTCCTTGGACGGTGCCTGTGTCATCAGGCTGACAATCCAAGTCAACAAGAACGCCACCGGCAAGCCGAACAGGGCACTCGAGATGTTGCGGATGCCGAACCACTCCGCCATGCCGAAGTAGCGCGTGCCCACGAGGTAGTACAGGCAGACGCCGAAGCCCCCGATCATGCCGATGATGGCCCCCGTCGCAGTGGTGCGCTTCCACCAGATTCCGAGGACCAAGGGCGCAAACAGGCCCGCCGCGGCCAGCGAGAACGCCCAGGCAACCATCTGGATGATACCCGCAGGCCGTGTTCCGGCGACCGCCGCCGCGACAATGGCCACGCCGACCAGCAGCACGCGCGCCACGATCAAACGCCTCGCAGTGGACGCCTTCGGGTCGATCATCTTGTAGTAGACGTCGTGGCTGAGCGCGTTGGCGATCGCGAGCAGGAGCCCGTCTGCGGTCGATAGCGCCGCCGCCAGGCCGCCGGCCGCCACCAGGCCGGAAATCACGTACGGCAGACCGGCGATCTCCGGCATCGACAAGACGATGATGTCCTGGTTGATGACGAACTCGGCGAGCTGCACGATGCCGTCGCTGTTGGCGTCCTTGATCGTGAGGAGCCCCCCGACCTGAGACCAGTTCTGCACCCAGGCAGGCAGCGCAGAAAGCGGCTGGCCGATCACGTTCTGGTAGACCTCGAGCTTGGCGAACGCCGCATAGGCGGGCGCGGTGAAGTAGAGCAGGAAGATGAAGAAAATGCTCCAGCCCACGGAAACGCGCGCGTCGCGGACGTTCGGCGTCGTGAAGTAGCGCATCAGGATGTGCGGCAGCGACGCCGTGCCGATCATGAGGCACAGAACCAGCGCCCAGAAATTGTTGAACTCCACCCAGCTGAACTGGCCCTTGGCGTCGACATAAGCCGCGACGTGCGGCTTGACGATCCCGAGCTTCTGCTCGAGAAGCGCAATCTGATCCAGCGCTTGACCGTAGGCAAGCTCCGGGAGGGGATTGTGGAAGAGCTTGGTGGAAAGCCAGACCACCGGTATGAGGTAGGCGATGATCAGAATGATGTACTGCGCGACCTGGGTCCAGGTCACCGCGCGCATTCCGCCGAGCATCGAGCATACGAGGATCCCGAGCAAGCCGACGAAGATGGCGATCTCGAACGGGATGCCGAGAAAGCGCGAGGTGATGATGCCGATGCCGAAGCACTGGGCGACGATGTACGTGAAAGACGCGCAAAACAGCACGACCACGCCGCAAAAGCGCGCGGTGTTGCCCTCGTAGCGCACGCCGAGGAAGTCGGGCACCGTGAACTGGCCGAACTTGCGCAGGTAGGGCGCGAGTAGCACGCCGACCAACACGTAGCCCCCGGTCCAGCCGAGAACGTAGCCTAGGCCGCCGTAGCCCGCGAGATACAGGCCGCCGGCCATCGAGATGAACGACGCCGCGCTCATCCAGTCGGCGCCGGTCGCCATGCCGTTAAAGAACGGCGGCACCACGCGCCCGGCGACGTAGTACTCGGAAATCTCCATAGTGCGGGAGATGACGCCGATGTACGCGTACACGCCGATGGTCAGGAAGACGAAGCAGTAGCCGATCACCTTGTTCGGCACGCCCATCTGCTCCATGATGGCAAGGATGATCACGAAGCCGATGAAGCCCCCGGCGTAGCCGCCGTAGATCTTGCCGAGGTTATCGACGAAACTCTTGCTGGTTTGGTTTGCCATGGGATGGTCCTTTCGCCGGGTTAGTCTTCGGCGACGCCGAATTCTTCATCGATCTTGTTCTGCGCGCGCGCGTTCCAGAAGCACAGCACCACGAACGCGATCAACGACCCCTGAGCGGCCATGTAGAAGCCAAACGGGAAGCCGAAAATCCTGATCGAGTTGAGCTGTACGGCGAACAGATGTATGACGAAACTGAAGAAAAGCCAGAGTGCCATGATGGTCCACATCAGGCGGGTCGTTTTCCCCCAGTACGCTTCGCGTTGCGCTGGCGTTATTTCGGCCATGTTCCCCTCCTCCTATGTCGGGTTAGCTCTTATGAGCATCCGGGATTCCCCGGACAAGCGTGGGGATGCTAGCCCCCGGGTCCGGGCGTTTCCACTAGGGAAAACCCTAGGGTGAGCTGCACCAGCTCGGCCACGGAGTCGGCCCCCATCTTTTCCATCATCTTGGAGCGGTGAAACTCGACGGTCTTCACGCTGATGTCGAGCTCGTCCGCGATGATCTTGTTGGGCTTCCCTTCGATGACGCGGCGCAGCACATCATGCTCGCGCTCCGTGAGGGCCGCGAGGCGCCCCGATACCGCCAGCCGCCGCGCGCGCGCAGTGCGAATTTCGGCGTCGCGCCGGAAAGCGTTTTGAATGACAGCGAGGACCTCCCGATAGCCGAACGGTTTCTCGATGAAATCGACAGCGCCGCCCTTGATCGCACTTACGGCGGTGGGAATGTCTCCATGTCCGGTGACGATCACAATCGGGATCTCGATCCCCTTCTGCTTGAGGTACTGCTGAAGTTCGAGGCCGCTCATCCCGGGCAGCCGCAGGTCGAGCACAAGGCAACCCGGAGCCTCCGGCGGGTAGGCACTGATGAACTCGGCTGCGGTGGCGAACGTCCTCACGGCGATACCGTTCGACTCCATGAGCCACCGCCAGAGCGTGCGGATCGACTCATCGTCGTCGACAACGTACGCAGTGGGCACCTGGTCGCGGCGCATGTCGTTCACCGGGGCGAGAAATCGGGATGAGCAGTCGAATGCAACAAACCGCGCACCGTGTTCATGAGTTCCTTCGTCGAAAACGGCTTCGTAACGTAGGCGTTCGCGCCGAGCCCGAGTCCCTCGCCTCGCTCGACGTCGCGGCCCTTGGCGGTCAGCATCACGATCTTCACTTCGCCAAGAGCAGAGGTCTCCCGGATCCTGCGACAGACCTCGAAGCCGCTCAGCTGCGGCATCATTACGTCGAGGAGGACGAGGTTCGGCCGGAAAGTCGTCGCGAGCCGCAGGGCGTCCTCCCCGTTGCCCGCGACCCGCACCTCGTAATCGCTTCCCCGCATGAGAAACTCGAGCGAGGCGACGATGTTCGGCTCGTCATCGACGATCAGGACCCTGTAGCTCATGGCCGCGTCACCCGCTCTCTCAGGCCGCTCTCGCCGCCAGCGCCGGCCGGCGCGCGAGCGGCAGGGTGAACGAAAAGCAGGCCCCTTCGCCGGGGCGGCTGCTCACCCACATGCTCCCGCCAAAATGCTCGACGATCCGGCGGCTGATGTACAGCCCCAGGCCGCTGCCCCGCGGCTTGCCGGTAAGCATGTCGCCCGCCTGTCGGAATTTCTCGAATATGACCTCCTGATCGGCGGCGCTGATCCCGATGCCATTGTCGCTCACCTCCACACGCAGGAACCCCCCCTGCTCCACGAGCGATACCCTCACCACACCCCGTGCGCGCTTGCAGAATTTGGCCGCATTGGAGAGAAGATTGAGCATCACCTGCATCAGGCGGTCGCGGTCGGCAAGGATCCCGGGCACCTTCTGCGGCAGCTCGACAATGAGATCGATCCCCTTGTCCTTGAACAACTGGCTCATCGCGCCAGCCGCGTCCCCGAGCACATCGCACATGTCGATCTCGCTGGAATGCCACTCAGCCGCTCCGGATTCTATCTTCGCGAGGTCCAGCACCTGGTTGATGAGGCGCGTCAGCCGCTCCGACTCCTTGACGATGATGCCGAGGAACCGGGCGCGCTCGTTTTCCTCGATGGCCGGATTGTCGTTGAGGATCTCCGAGAATGCCCGGATCGAGGTTAGCGGCGTGCGCAGTTCGTGCGTCACGGTGGAAATGAAGTCATCCTTCAGACGGTCGAGTTCCTGAAGCCGCCGGTTCGCGCTGCGGAGTTCGTTCGTCGCCGCCTCCAGCTCGCGGGATTTCTGCTCCAGTTGCCGGCTGTAGGCGAGAACCTGCGAGGCCTCGTCGATGATGTTCATGACCTCGTCGATGCCGAGCGGCTCTTCCTCGACCACGGAGGCGACCATGACCCGGGCCGAAGCGCTGCCGATCGCCCCGGCGAGCAATGACTCGGCGTGATGCACGAAGACAGCGTCGGCCGAGAGCGCCTCGACCGACTTTGCCCCGCGGCTGCGGGCGTAGGCGGCGAGCGCTTCGTGCGCCCGCTCTGGCCCGAGGAAGCGGCCGAGTAGCGCCAGCAGATCGTTCACCGAGGCGCTGCCCCGCCAGAAGCGCGAGCCAGGAGCCGCCACGGGATGCTTGAGGGCATCGACGAATACCGTCGCCTGCCCGTGCTCGGTGGCGTTCGGCCCCTTGATGAGCGATATGCCAACATAGCACCCGACGTTCGCGCACATGCTCCAGAACAGGCAGTGCGTGATGTCGTCCAGCCCCTGGAGCCCGAGGAGTTGCTGCGGCTTGAGAAGATCGGTGCCGAACAGACCGTGGGAGAGGAAAGTAATCGGCAGCCAGCCCGACTTGGCGAAGGAGGGCAAGAGCAGCGTGTAGATCCACACGACGAATCCTGCGGCCAAGCCGCTGATTGCACCGGCTCGCGTCCCCCCTTTCCAAAAGATGCCGCCGATGATCGCAGGCGCGAACTGGGCCACGGCCGAAAACGAGATCAGTCCTATGGAGACCAGTGCATACGCTTCCCCGGCCAGGCTGAAGTAGAGGTAGCCCAACACCAGGATCGCCACGATTGCGCCGCGTCGGATCCCGAGAAGCAGCCAGGAGAGGTCGCGTCGCTCAGCGAGCCGCAGTGCTTTCAAGCGCAACAGGACAGGCATCACCAGGTCGTTGCACACCATGGTGGAGAGCGCGATGGTCTCAACGATCACCATGCCGGTCGCGGCCGCAAGTCCGCCAATGAAGGCGAACAGCGCGAGCGAGGCCTGCCGTTCCGCCATGGGCAGCGTGAGCACGAACGTGTCGGCGTCCACCGTCCCGTCAGGGAAGTGCAGCAAGCCGCCAAAGGCTATCGGCAGCACGAAGACGTTGATTGCCAGGAGGTAGAGTGGGAACAGCCAGATCGCCTTGGTGAGGTGGCGCTCGTCGACGTTTTCCACCACCGTTACCTGGAACTGCCGTGGCAGGAACATGACCGCGGCCATCGACAGGAAGGTGAGCGATGCCCAGGTCGCGTAGCTGCCGTTCTCACCGCCGAAGGTCAGGAGGGCACTCAGATCAGGGGTCTGGGCGACGCGGCCGAAAATATCGCCCAAACCGTCGTAGAGCCCGAAGGTGACGAACAAGCCCACCGCGATGAACGCGAGGAGCTTGACCAGGGACTCGAATGCCACGGCCGCCACCAGCCCTTCGTGGCGCTCCGTGGTGTCTAGATGCCGGGTGCCAAACAGAATCGTGAAGGCCGCGAGCAGCATCGCGATGTAAAACGTATTGTCCCCGAGAAACAGCGGCGCGGCGCGCTGCTCGAGCGATACCGTTTCCGGGTACCGCAGGATGATTGAAAAGGTGTTCGAGATCGCCTTAAGCTGCAACGCGATATAGGGAATGATGCCCACGACCGCGATCACCGTAACCATTCCTCCCAGGGTCTGGCTCTTGCCATAGCGGGAGGCGACGAAATCTGCGATGGAGGTGATGCGGTTCTGCTTGCTGATCCGGATAATCTTGAGCATCACGTACCACCACAGGGCCGCCATCAGGGTCGGCCCGAGGTAGATCGGCAGGAAACCGATGCCGCTCGTCACGGCGCGCCCCACGCTTCCGTAGAAGGTCCAGGAGGTACAGTAGACGGCGAGAGAGAGCGCGTAGATGTAGGGGTTGGCGATGACGCTGCGCCCGGCGTCCGCGCGCTTGTCCCCGTAGTAGGCGATCCCGAACAGCAGCCCCACGTAGGCGAATGAGGCGATGACGATGACCGGCGCAGTCAGCATGAATCCGGGCCCGGAATCCGCCCTTATCGGCTTTCAGTCATTGCGCTTCTCGACCACCAGCGTCATCAGACCGATGAGAAGCGTCCATACCGCGAACACGTAGACGTAGAGCGCCGGGATGCCCCACATCTGACTCGGGCCCGCGAACAGATCGAGAAGCGGGTAGTTGAGTAGCAGCAGGCCAAGCAGGAAAAGCGCTGCGAGGCGCTGCCCTTTGATGCTCGGCCGGATCATGGGACTTGCCGGATCCGGCGGGGATCGGGACGCAGGTAATGCGCCCCTCGACCGACCTCTAGGACCGGTACTGGCATCCGCTCCTCCTCTCTCGGCTCCGGGGTTGGGCCGCCTGGACGGTCAGTCTAGCAAAGCCGCTGTGTGCGCTCCAGGTCGGCGGAAGACGCGACCGCGCATCCACAAATAAAAAGCCCCGCCGGAGCGGGGCCTTTGCACTCTGATGCGGAGGGGGTAACGGGGGAACCTCGGGCTCCCCTGTTCCTGACCTGCCGGAATGTAATGCGCGCTAGGCGCGCATTACATGTCCATGCCTTCCATGCCGCCCATGCCGCCCATGCCGTGTGCGTGGCCGCCGGTGTTCTTCTTTTCCTCGACCAGCTCCGCAACCGTTGCATCGGTTGTAAGAAGCAGGCCGGCCACGGAGGCCGCGTTCTGCAGCGCCGTCCGCGACACCTTGGTCGGGTCGAGCACACCCATTTCGACCAGATCGCCGAACTGTTCGGTCTGAGCGTTGAAGCCGAAATTTCCCTTGCCTTCGGCGACCTTGTTCAGCACAACCGAGGGCTCGGCACCGGCGTTGGCCACGATCTGCCGCAGCGGCTCTTCGAGAGCGCGGCGGATGATCTTGATTCCGGCTTCTTGATCCGGGTTGTCGCCCTTGAGCTTATCCAGCCCGCCGCGGGCGCGGATGTAGGCGACGCCGCCACCGGCGACGATGCCTTCCTCGACTGCAGCGCGAGTAGCGTGCAACGCATCCTCGACCCGGGCCTTCTTTTCCTTCATCTCGACTTCGGTGGCGGCACCGACTTTGATCAGGGCGACGCCTCCGGCGAGCTTTGCCACGCGCTCCTGAAGCTTCTCCTTGTCGTAATCGGAGGTTGCCTCGTCGATCTGGGTGCGGATGTTCTTCACGCGCGCTTCGATCGCTTTCGCATCACCCGCACCGTCGATGAGGGTGGTTTCTTCCTTGGCGATCTCGATGCGCTTGGCGCGACCCAGGTCCTTGAGCGCCACTTTCTCGAGGGTCAGGCCCAGTTCCTCGGCGATCACCTGGCCGCCGGTGAGGATGGCGATGTCCTCGAGCATGGCCTTCCTGCGGTCGCCGAACCCCGGCGCCTTCACCGCGCAGGTCTTCAGGATGCCGCGCAGGTTGTTCACCACGAGCGTCGCGAGCGCCTCTCCCTCGACTTCTTCCGCGATGATCAGAAGGGGCTTTCCGGACTTCGCCACCTGCTCCAGAATCGGCAGCAGCTCGCGAATGTTGGAGACCTTCTTGTCGTGCAGCAGAACGTAAGGATCCTCGAGGATCGAGATCTGCTTTTCCGCGTTGTTGATGAAGTAAGGCGATAGGTAACCGCGGTCGAACTGCATGCCTTCGACCACTTCAAGCTCGTTTTGCAGGCCTTTGCCGTCTTCGACCGTGATGACGCCTTCCTTCCCGACCTTATCCATCGCATCGGCAATAATCTTGCCTATCTCGCTGTCTGCGTTGGCGGAAATTGCGCCCACCTGGGCGATTTCCTTGCTGGTCGTGCAGGGCTTGGAGAGCTTCTTCAGCTCTTCGACGACCGCGATGACGCCCTTGTCGATGCCGCGCTTCAGATCCATGGGGTTCATCCCCGAGGCGACAAACTTCATGCCTTCTTTGACGATCGATTGCGCCAGCACAGTCGCAGTGGTGGTGCCGTCTCCGGCCACGTCCGAGGTCTTGGAGGCGACCTCCTTCACCATCTGCGCACCCATGTTTTCGAACTTGTCCTTCAGCTCGATTTCCTTGGCCACCGACACCCCGTCTTTGGTCACCGTGGGCGCGCCGAAGGAGCGTTCCAGGACCACATTGCGGCCCTTGGGGCCAAGGGTGACTTTGACAGCGTCAGCCAGGATATTTACACCCGCGAGCAGTTTGTGCCGCGCCGGCTCGTGGAAACGTACATCTTTAGCAGGCATTTTTTACTCCTGAAATTGGGAATGGTTGAACGATGACTATGCGACGACGCCCATGATGTCGTCTTCGCGCATGACCAGATACTCGGTGCCTTCGACCTTGACGGCCTGCCCGGTGTATTTGCCGAAGAGGATACGGTCGCCGACCTTGACGTCGAGCGGGCGGACTTTCCCGTCCTCGAGAATCTTGCCTTTGCCGATGGCCACGACTTCGCCTTGGTCGGGCTTCTCTCCGGCCGTGTCGGGAATCACGATGCCGCCGGCAGACTTGTTTTCCGCGTCGAGGCGCTTCACCACGACCCGGTCGTGAAGGGGACGAATCTTCATAGAGCTATCTCCTTTATGCGTAAGTTAGTGGCCACAAACACCTAGTGGCCAAGGAAAACGGGGAATATGTCGCTGCTAGCACTCTAGTTCGACGAGTGCCAATGATACGGGCGGGCGTGTTCAATTTCAAGCCCTTTGACAACATGCCGCCCGAGATTCCCCCTTCCTAGAGACCCAAGTCTTCCCAGAGTCGGTCGACCCGCTCTCTCACTTCGGCCTGCATTGCGATCGGCCGGCCCCAGGTCCGAGAAGTCTCTGCCGGCCACTTGTTCGTGGCGTCAATTCCCATTTTGGATCCGAGTCCGGCAACCGGGCTGGCGAAATCCAGATAGTCGATCGGCGTGTCCCGCAGGATGAGCGTGTCGCGGGCGGCATCCACTCTTGTCGTGAGCGCCCACATCACTTCCTTCCAATCGCGGATATTCACGTCCTCGTCGGTGACGATGATGAATTTGGTGTACATGAATTGGCGCAGGGTGCTCCAGACTCCGAACATCACGCGCTTGGGGTGGCCGGGGTACTGTTTCCTCATGCTCGCCACCGCGATGCGGTACGAACAGCCTTCGGGCGGCAAATAGAAGTCGGCGATCTCGGGAAACTGCTTCTGCAAGATCGGAACGAAGACTTCGTTCAGGGCCGCGCCAAGCACGGCAGGCTCGTCCGGCGGCTTGCCCGTGTATGTCGAATGGTAGATCGGCGCCTTGCGCATGGAAACGCGCTCGATCGTGAGCACCGGAAAGGACTCCTTTTCGTTGTAATAACCGGTGTGATCGCCGAACGGACCCTCGACGGATGTCTCGCCCTGTTGAATCACGCCTTCGAGGACGATCTCGCTGGACGCCGGAACCTGCAAGTCCGAGCCAAGGCATTTCGCAAGCCCGGTGCGCGATCCGCGCAACAGGCCTGCGAACTGGTATTCGGAAAGCGTATCGGGCACGGGCGTAACGGCGGCGAGCAGCGTAGCCGGGTCGGCACCGATCGCCACCGCCACCGGAAATGGCTCCCCGGGCCGCGCCGCGCAATGCTCCAGGAAATCCAGTGCGCCACCCCGATGGGGAAGCCATCTCATGATGACCTTGTTAGCCGCGATCACCTGCTGACGGTAGATGCCCAGGTTCTGGCGCGCCTTGCGGGGCCCCCGCGTCACAGTTAGCCCCCAGGTTATGAGCGGTCCGGCATCACCGGGCCAGCAAGTCTGGATCGGGAGGCGCGAAAGGTCTACGTCCTCGCCCTCCCAGACGGTTTCCTGACAAGGGGGGCTGGGTACCTCCTTGGGGGCCATGTGCAGGACTTGCCTGCCGATTGGAACCCAGCGCTCGAGGACGTCGCGAAACCCTTTCGGCGGTTCGGGCTCCTTGAGAAAAGCAAGGAGCTTGCCGATTTCGCGAAGTGCTTCTAGCGGATCGGAGCCCGCGTCTGCGCCCATTGCGAGGGCAACCCGACGCGTCGTCCCGAATAGGTTGCCGAGCACTGGTATCGCGTGGCCTTTCGGTTTTTCGAATAGCAGTGCGGGGCCGCCTGCCTTGAGCACGCGATCGCAGATCTCGGTCATCTCCAGCTTCGGATCGACCTCGGCATGGATGCGTTTCAGCTCGCCGGCGCGCTCGAGCTGCAGCAGGAACTCGCGCAAATCCTGGTAGCTCATCGGTGCCTGCACGATCGTTGCTGAGACGGCGCGGTCCATCGAGATGCCACTCGCGTGACGGCGCGATCCGAAGCCGCTGGAACGGTGCCAAGGACGGCTCGGCCTGCGGGATTCAGGTCCAAGGTAATCCCCGCCTCGCTGCGAAGTCGGCGCAAATTCCTGCAAACACTACGCCGCCCACCCAGTTGTTGTGATTGAAGGCCTTGAAACATCCCTCCCGATCGCGGCCGCGGATGAGGTAAAAGTGGTACACCATGAGCGCGGCCGCTCCGACAAGGCCGAGATAGTAGACTGGCCCAAGCCGATGGTGCACCCCGATGCCGGCGAGGATGAGGAGCATAGCGCTGTAGCAGACCATCACCGCCAGGACATCGTGGCGGCCAAAAGTGATGGCGGCGGTCTTGATGCCGATGCGAAGATCGTCGTCGCGATCCACCATGGCGTATTCGGTGTCATAGGCGATCGCCCAGAAGATGTTGGCGAGGAGCAGCCACCAGCCCTCCGGCGGGACGGTCCACAAGATGGCGGCGTAGCCCATCGGGATGCCGAATCCGAATGCGATTCCGAGGTAGGCCTGCGGAAGAGAGAGAAAGCGCTTGGTCAACGGATAGGTCGCGGCAAGGACGAGGGCGACGAAGGACAGCATGACCGTGAGCCAATTCAGCACCAGCACCAGGGCGAAAGACGCAAGCAGGAGCGCGGCAGCGAGAAGAAGGGCTTCGCGCCGGCTGACGGCACCGGTCGCAAGCGGACGATCACGCGTACGTCTCACCTTCCCATCGAAGCGCCAATCGGCCAGATCGTTCATCACACACCCGGCGGAACGCATGAGCAGGGTGCCCAGAGCGAAGATCCAGACGATTCGCCAGTCGGGATTTCCGCTTCCGGCGAGCCACAGCGCCCAAAGCGTCGGCCACAGCAGGAGGAGCGTCCCGATCGGCTTGTCGAGCCGCATTAGGCGCTCGTAAAGAGTCAGCCGCGCTCCCAAGGCGTACAGATTCATGAGGCGGCCATTCTAGCCCGGGCGCCCTCCTCAGGCTTTCAGGAAGTTGTCGCGGCCTCCCAGCCAGCGTTCGAGGTGCGTTTCCACCGATTCCGCATATCGAGTGAGAAGCTCCTCGGCCGTTTCACGCGCCAATTCGAGCAGATCGAGATCCCGCTCAAGATCGGCGAACCGCAGCAGCGGCGCCCCGCTCTGGCGCGCCCCCAGATACTCACCCGGACCGCGCAAGAGCAGATCCTCGCGCGCGATGACGAAGCCGTCGGAATTCTCAAAGACCACGCGCAGGCGCTTGCGCGCCGACTCGCCGAGCGGATTCTGGTACAGAAGGATGCACACCGATTCCTCCGCTCCGCGACCGACGCGCCCGCGCAGCTGATGGAGTTGAGCGAGCCCGAAACGCTCTGCGTGCTCGATCACCATGAGCGAGGCATTGGGGACATCCACCCCGACTTCGATCACGGTGGTCCCGACCAGCAACTGGATGGCGCCGGCGAAATAGGCAGCCATCGTCCGCGTCTTCTCGGCCGGTTTCATGCGTCCGTGGATCAGGCCCACCCTGAGTTCCGGAAATTCCCTGCTGAGCGCGGCGTGGGTGTCAAGCACCGTCTGCAGTTGCAGTTGCTCGGATTCCTCGATCAAGGGACAAACCCAATACGCCTGTCGGCCGGCGCGGCAGGCCTCGAGGATCCTGCGCATCACTTCCGGCCGGCGTGATTCGGCGACGAGCTTCGTGATGACGGGTTTCCTCCCTGGCGGCAGCTCGTCAATTGCCGACACATCCAGATCCGCGAAGTAGCTCATCGAAAGCGTCCGTGGAATCGGTGTCGCGCTCATCATCAGCTGGTGCGGCTCGCGTCCTTTCGTGCGGAGCGCCAGTCGCTGCGCCACCCCGAAACGGTGCTGCTCGTCGACGATCGCAAGGCCGAGCGAGCGGAATTGGATCTGATCCTGAAATAGCGCATGCGTGCCGACGGCGATCACTGCTTTTCCGGAGGCAATGGCGGCCCGCGCCGAGTCCCGTTCCTTCCTCGTCTGGCTTCCGGTGAGCCACGCAAGCTCCAGTCCGAGCGGCCGCAACCATTCGCTGAATTTGCGGAAGTGCTGCTCGGCGAGAATTTCCGTCGGGGACATGACCGCGGCCTGCAGGCCATTTTCGGCCGCACGAAGAGCCGCGAGTGCCGCAACCAGGGTCTTGCCGCTGCCGACGTCGCCCTGCAGGAGCCGGTGCATGGGATGCGGCTGCTCGAGATCGCGCTCGATTTCCCGCCAGACCCGCGTCTGCGCCGACGTCAGCCGGAACGGGAGGCCCGCGATCAGGGCGTCAGCGTAGAGCCGTTCCCTTTCCGCAGGCCGAACGAGCCGCGGCGCGATGCGGGCTTTGCGCTCCCGGTAGTGCCTGCGCATCGAGAGCTGTTGAGCGAGTAGTTCGTCGAATTTCATGCGTCGCCACGCCGGCTCCGCGCGCGCGTCCATGTCCGCGCCGGTCGCTCCCGGTAGAGGACGGTGCAGGGCTTCAATGGCCTGGCGAAACTCGCACAATCCGAGCCGCTTTCGCACCTCTTCGGGAAGCGTGTCGTCGAGCGATGCGCGGGACAGGGCGCCTTCTATCATTTTCCGCAAAGGGCCCTGTCCCAGTCCGGCGACCGTCGGATAGACCGGCGTAAGGGCCGTCGGGAGCGGAGCTTCGCCGTGCAGCACGCGAAACCGCGGGTGAATCATTTCTCCACCGAAGAAGCCTGTACGCACTTCGCCGAAGGCTCGCACGGTCGCCCCGGGAGCAAGCGCCCTGGCCTGACTCGGATAGAAATTGAAAAAGCGAAGCACGACTTCGCCGGTGGGATCCTCGATGCGCGAAATGAGCTGGCGACGAGGCCGATACACGAGCTCGGTGGAGCGCACCGTGCCTTGCACCTGCGCCGGCGCGTCGGGATTCAGGCTGGCTATGGAGCTGAGGCGCGTCTCGTCTTCATAGCGGAGCGGGAGGTGAAGAATCAGATCCGAATCGCGCCGTATGCCCAGGCGCTCGAGTTTGCTTCGAAGCGACGTTGCGCGCGTGGCGGCTTCCGGTTTTCGCTTCGCGCCCGGGCCACCGCGCCTCGCCCGACTTCTTGCCGTCAACGCTGCGCTTTCCGTTGTGAGTCGCCGAAAACGAGGACGGCGTCGGCTTCGACCAATGCTCCGCGCGGCAGCGCCGCGACACCGACGGCAGCGCGCGCCGGATAGGGCTGGGCGAAATGCCGCGCCATAGTCTCGTTCACGCGCGCGAAATGCGCCAGATCGGTCAAGTAGACCGTAAGCTTCACCGCGTCGGCGAGTGTTCCACCCGCGGCCTCGGAAACCGCCTTCAGATTGGCGAAAACTTGCTCGATCTGATTCTCGATTCCCGCGACGAGTTCGCCGGACCGCGGATCAAGCCCGATTTGCCCGGAGAGATAGACCGTGTCGCCGACGCGCACAGCCTGCGAGTAGGTGCCGATTGCGGCGGGCGCATTTCGCGTTGAAACGATCGACTTGGTCATGGGGTTTTCGATCGGGAAGAGTGATCTATAATATCTGCGCTGGGGCAGGCAGCGCCAGCACGTTGCCTCGCCGATGACCTCCGCGCACATCGACAAGCTTCTCAAGCTGATCGGAACGGCCAGGGACGGCGCGCTCTTGCGCTTCTCTCTCGGCAGCGAATATCTCAAGCTCCAGGAATTCGAGTCTGCGGTGGCCAGTTTTCGTGCGGCGGTGGAAAGGGACCCCAAGTACTCCGCAGCCTGGAAGCTGCTCGGTACGGCGCTGGATCGCTCCGGCCACCCCGAGCAGGCGCTGGAAGCATACCGTCAAGGTATCGCCGTTGCGGACCGCAGGGGCGACAAGCAAGCGGCAAAGGAAATGGCGGTGTTCGCGCGACGCCTGGCGAAGAGCCTTGCCTCAAGCGGGGGACCGGGGACCGACCCGTGAGCGTGCTCGCCAGCTTCCTGCAAAAGCTGCTCGGCAAGCCGCTCGATCCTCTGGACATCAGGACGCGCCGGCATATCGCGCTCGTTGCGTTTTTCGCTTGGGTAGGCCTCGGCGCGGACGGAATCTCCTCCTCATGTTACGGTCCGGAGGAAGCATTTCGCGCCCTCGGGTCGCACACCCACCTCGGCCTTTACCTTGCGCTTGCCACGGCCGGGACGGTGTTCATCATCGCCCTCGCCTACAACCAGGTTATCGAGCTGTTTCCTACGGGCGGTGGTGGCTATCGAGTTTCCTCGAGCCTGATCGGCCCCCATGCGGGGCTTGTCTGCGGTGCGGCTTTGATACTGGACTATGTGCTCACCATTTCCATCTCCGTCGCAAGCGGTGTCGATGCGCTGTTCTCGCTGCTTCCGGTCGGCTTTCAATCGTACAAGCTTGCCACCGAGCTGGCCATGATCACGGCGCTGGTGCTCCTCAACCTGCGCGGGATGAAAGAGGTGATCACGGTGCTCCTCCCGATCTTTCTCGGCTTCGTTCTCACTCACGCCGTTCTCATCGTGTACGGCGTGCTTTCCCAGGCAACGGCTCTTCCGACTCTCGTGCCTGAAATCTGGCACGAGACCTCGAGTCTATCCACACAGCTTGGCTGGACCGGCGTGGCCGCCCTGCTGCTCGTTGCCTATTCTCAAGGAGGAGGCACCTATACCGGACTGGAGGCCGTGTCCAACAATGTCAATGTGCTCGCCGAACCGCGCGTGCATACCGGGAAGATCACGATGCTGTACATGGCGCTGTCGCTCGCGTTCACAGCAGGCGGCATCATCCTCCTCTACCTCCTGTGGGATGCGCGTCCCGTGGAAGGGCAAACGCTCAATGCAGTCGCGTTCGGTTCCATCATCAACAGCTTTGGCTGGGACGCCTGGGTTAGCCAGACGGCCTTGCTCGTCGTGCTCGCGCTCGAAGCCGGACTGCTCTTTGTCGCGGCCAACACCGGGTTCCTCGGAGGTCCGGCGGTGCTCGCCAACATGGCCGCCGATTCCTGGGTTCCCCACAAGTTCCGCTACCTGTCGACGAGGCTGGTTACCGAGAACGGCATCGTAGTCCTTGGGGTCGCCGCGCTGGCGATCCTCGCGTGGACCGGGGGCAGCGTCGCGCTGCTTGTCGTGCTCTACAGCGTGAGCGTGTTCCTGACGTTCGCCATTTCGCTGTTCAGTCTGTGCGTGTACTGGACAAGGCATCGTACCGGCTCCAACTGGTTGGGGCGGTTGGCGCTGTCGGCCGCAGGATTCGTGGTGTGCGCGGGAATCCTGCTCATGCTTCTTGTCGAGAAGTTTGCCGAAGGGGGCTGGCTGGCAATTCTCATCATTGCCGCAATCGTCGGCGGATGCCTCACCGTCCGCAGTCATTACGACTGGACCAAGGCTCAGCTCAGGAAAATCGACGCCGACTTCTCGGGAATCCCGTTCGGCAGCATGGTCAATCCCCCCAAACCGGATCCCGCCCAGCCTACAGCGGTATTTCTGGTCGGCTCGTCGCGCGGCGGCGGATTGCACGCGCTGCTCTGGGTGCAGCGCATGTTTCCCGACCATTTCAAGAACTTCCTCTTTGTGAACGCCCGTGCCGTCGATTCACAGAGCTTCGGCGGCCGCGAGCAGCTCGAGGGTATGAAAGTGGAGGCGAATGCCTCGCTGCGCTACTTCGTGAACTTCTGTCACAGCAGAGGCTGGGCGGCAAAATCGTTTCTGTCCTTCGGCACTGACCCGATCGACGAGTTCACGCGCCTCGCTGAGCACGTCTGGGCGGAATTCCCGAACGCCATTTTCTTCACCAGCAAGCTGATCTTCGACAAGGACAACTGGTTCACCGGTCTGCTGCACAACCAGGCCGCGATGGTCCTGCAGCGCCGCTTCCACCTGCGCGGCATGCAGATGGTGATCCTGCCCATGAAGCTAAGCGCCTAGGCCGGTTCGGCGAGTTGAGGATTCAACATAAGAACGCCTGCTATAAAGCAGGCGTTCTGGGGAATGCTGGTGGAGTTGAGGAGGATCGAACTCCCGACCTTCGCATTGCGAACGCGACGCTCTCCCAGCTGAGCTACAACCCCACAGCCGGGAATTTTAGCTGCAAACCCCAGGCTGGACAACGGAGAGATCCGTGTTGCAAGGCGAAAAACCTCAAGCCGATCGCGCCCGACTGAGTCGATCACGCACCGCCGCCCAATCGGCCGTTGCGGGCGGGGCCTCGACCCATATCTCGTCGCAACCCGACGCGTCGAGTGCGCGCAAGTTTGCGTACAGGTCATGCGCGTAGCCCTGCGGTTCCCTGGGCGCGTCTATCCACGTCGTGCTCGAATCCCGTGCCGGTTGCGGATGCAGCGCCAGCACCCCGCGGCGCGGCGACCCCGCTCGCATCGTTTCGCTCCACTGCGACGACGCGACGAGCCGCATCGGTTGCCGCGGCGCGTAGTGGGATTCGAGCATTCCCGGCGCCCGCGGGGCTCCAGGCTCAGCGGGAACCGGTGCGTAGCCAAGGGTTGCCGCAATGTCTTCCGCGCTGATTCGACCCGGCCTTAGCAATGCCGGTCTTGCTCGGGAGAGATCGAGGATCGTGGATTCGATGCCGATATCGCACGGGCCGCCGTCAAGTATCAGGTCGACCTCATCCCCCAGGTCCTTGCGCACGTGCTCTGCCGTAGTCGGGCTGATGCGACCAAACTTGTTGGCCGAAGGAGCGGCGATGCCGCCGCCGAACTCGTGGAGCAGTTGCAGGGCGATGGGATGCGCGGGCATGCGCAGGCCGATCGTGTCCTGGCCGCCCGTCAGGTAGTCCCCGACGCCGTCCGCGCGCCTCAACACGAGGGTAAGCGGACCGGGCCAGTAGCGCGCCACCAGCTTGTTCGCGGTATCGGGCACGTCCCGGGCCCAGTTCGCGATTTGTCGCGGATCTCCAACGTGGACGATGAGGGGATGGTGCGCGGGGCGTCCCTTTGCCGCATAGATGCGGGCGACGGCAGCAGGGTTTGATGCGTCGGCCCCGAGCCCGTATACCGTCTCGGTCGGAAACGCGACCAAGCCCCCGCGCCTCAATATTGCCGCGGCCTCCCGTATCCGGAGTGAAAGACTGGCGTTCTCCGTTGCAGCCAATTGAAGCGGGCGTCAGTCGGGGAGTCTGGTGTCCTTCACCGCCTGCGCCTGTTTTGCGCGGAATCGCGCAAGGCGTTCAGCGATTGCCGCATCGTGGCTGGCAAGCATGGCCACGGCGAAAAGACCCGCATTGGCGGCGCCCGATTCACCGATGGCGAAGGTCGCGACGGGTACCCCTTTCGGCATCTGAACGATGGAGAGCAGCGAGTCCAGGCCCTTGAGATACTTGGAAGGAATCGGCACGCCGAGGACCGGGACGACCGTCTTTGCGGCAACCACGCCGGCCAGATGTGCGGCGCCTCCGGCCCCGGCGATGAAGCATTTCGCGCCGTTTGCCGACAACTGCGCCACCCACTCCTCGAGCGCTTCCGGCGTGCGATGCGCGGAGAGCACCTTGGCTTCGTATGACACGGCAAACTCGTCGAGTTGCTTGGCCGCTTCGCGCATGATCTCCCAGTCATTGGCGCTACCCATGACGATCCCAACGAGCGGCTTGTTCCCGGCCATTGTCATCCTCCCGGTTTCCGCCCGCTGAGGCGAAACAACGCTTCCCGGTATTTTTCCGAAGTCTTCGCGATCACCTCGGCGGGGAGCCTGGGCGCGGGGGGCGTCTTCTTCCAGCCAAGGGACTCAAGGTAGTCGCGAACGTACTGCTTGTCGTAGGAAGGTGGGCTCATGCCGGGTCGATACCGGTCGGCCGGCCAGAAGCGCGACGAGTCGGCGGTAAGCGCTTCATCGATGAGCACCAAGTCGCCGCTTGCGTCGGTGCCGAATTCGAATTTGGTGTCGGCGATGATGATGCCGCGCTCCCGCGCATAGTCGGCGGCCTCACGGTACAGCCGAATGCTGATATCGCGGACTCTCGCCGCAAGCTCCTTGCCGATCATTTTCTCGACCTGCGCGAAAGAAATATTCTCGTCGTGCGCGCCGACTTCGGCCTTGGTCGCGGGCGTGAAGATCACCTCGGGCAGCTTGTCGGCCTGCTTGAGGCCGGCAGGCAGCGCAATCCCGCAAACCGCGCCGGTTTTCTGGTAGTCCTTCCATCCCGAACCGATGAGATAGCCGCGCACCACCGCCTCGATCGGCAGCGGCTTCAGCTTCCGCACGACCACCGCCCGACCCCTGACCTGCGCGGCTTCCTCAGGGCCTTTGACGACGGTCTCGGGCGCCGCGCCGTTCAGATGATTGCGTACGATATGCGCCAGCTTGCCGAACCAGAAGTTCGACATTTCGTTCAGCACGTTGCCCTTGTCGGGGATCGGATCGGGGAGAACCACATCGAACGCCGAAAGGCGGTCGGTGGTGATGATGAGGAGCCGGTCGTCGCCCACCGCGTAGATATCGCGGACCTTGCCGCGCGCGAGGAGCGGGAGACTCTTGATGCTCGATTCGTAGAGCGCGGCGGCCATCCTCAGGCCGCCCGCTGTTCCAGGTCCGGGCGGTACTTCCCCTGCGCGGCGAGCCCATTCATGTGGGCGCGGTGGTAAAACGCCCGCTGCGCGGCGGCGACGTTTGCCGGCGAGCCGCGCCATGTCTTGAGGGGCGGGTTTTGCAGCGCGCGGCTGTAGGAAAAAGTGAGTGGCCAGGGGAGGCCGGTCATCCTCGCCATTTCGTTGAGGTGCGCCGTCGCGGCCTCGTCGCCTTGGCCCCCGGAAAGAAACACGATCCCCGGCAGCGCCGCGGGCACCGTGCGCTTGAGGCAGCGCACCGTTTCTTCCGCGACACGCTCGACGCCGGCCTGCCTCGGACAGTCCTTGCCCGAAACGACCATCGATGCCTTCAGGATAGTGTGCTCGAAGGAGACGTTGTACGCCCGCAAGGCCGCAAAAAGCGCCGAGAGCGTCGCTTCGGTCGATTCGTAGCAGCGCTCGATCGTGTGATCCCCGTCGAGCAGCACTTCCGGCTCGACGATCGGCACGATCGATGTCTCCTGGCACAGCGCCGAGTAGCGCGCAAGGGCGTGCGCATTGGCGTACAGGCAGGCGTGGCTGGGGATGCCCGGGCCTATGGTGATTACTGCGCGCCACTTGGCGAAGCGGGCCCCGAGCTTGAAGTATTCTTCGAGACGACCTCTCAGGCCATCCAGGCCCTCGGTCACCTTCTCTCCGGGCCACAGCGCGAGATCGTGTGTGCCCTTGTCGACCTTGATGCCTGGAATGATCCCCTTGCCTTCAAGGTAGCTCGGGAAGGGCTCGTTGCCCTGGAGCGTGCTTTGCCGGAGGGTTTCGTCAAACAGGATCACCCCGCTCACGAATTCCTCGATTCCCCTGGTTGTGAAAAGGAGGTCGCGGTAGGCGCGGCGGTTCGCTTCCGTGCACTCGACGCCAACCGACTTGAAGCGTTTCTCGCAAGTGCCGCTCGATTCGTCGGCGGCGAGCAGACCCTTGCCCTTGGCGACCATTGCCGCCGCGGTCTTTGACAGAAGATTCTTGTCCATGAGAGGTTCCGTTGCCCGGGGGGATGAAGTGGGAGAGGCGTGATTTTACCGCGCCTGAAGGCGGCACAGCCAAGACCAGTGTCGTCGAAAAGCCCCTAGCAGACCGTCTGATGCCGCGCGCGGCAAGTCGCGAGCACCTCGTCGGGATCTCGCCGCCACCAGTTGCCCGCCGACAGAATCTCCACTTCGTGGAAGCCGCGATACCCGCCCCGTTCCATCCAGCTGCGCATGAGCGGCAGGTCGATCACGCCGTCGCCCATCATCCCGCGATCCGTGAGTAGGTCGGTCGTCGGCACCAGCCAGTCGCAGATATGGAACGCGAGCAGGCGCTTGTCGCCGGCGCGCTCGATCTGAGCCTTGAGCTGCGGGTCCCACCAAACGTGGTACGCATCCACCACCACGCCCAGGCCCTCGCCCATCTCGTCGCACAAATCGAGCGCCTGCGCGAGCGTATTCACGCACGCGCGGTCGGCGCAGTACATCGGATGAAGGGGCTCGATCGCCAGCGGCACCCCGGCCGAGCGCGCGTGATCGAGGACTTCGCCGATCCCGTCCCGCACCATTTCGCGCGCCCCGGCGAGATCCTTGGAGCCCGCCGGCAGTCCGCCCACGACGAGGACCAGGCACCTCGCCTCCAGAATGGCGGCGTCGTCAATGGCCCGGCGGTTATCATCCAGTGCGGCTGTGCGCCCTTTGCGGTCGGGGGCAGGGAACATACCGCCGCGGCACAGGCCGGTCACCGTGAGACCGTGGTCGCGAATCGCCTTTGCAGCTTCCTTGGCACCCATCTCGGCGAGCTTGTCCCGCCACGGGGAGATGCCGCGGATGCGATGGCGGGAGCAGCCTTCGATCATCTGGCGCAGGTTCCACCTTTCCCGCACCGTTGCCGTGTTGAGCGAGAGGAACTCCGGGTTTGGCGGGTTGATTTTCATCCGGCCAAACCGCTCATGGTCAGGACGCGCTTCATCCGCGACACAGCAACTTCCGGGTCGCTCAGCAGTCCGGCAGCGTCGGCAAGGCGGAAAGTCTCGGCCAGATCGATCAGAGAACGTGCCGATTGCTGCCCGCCGACCATGATGAAATGGTCCTGATGGCCGTTCAGCCAGGCGAGGAACACGAGGCCCGTCTTGTAGAACCGCGTCGGCGCTCGGAAGACATGACGTGCCAGCGGCACCGTCGGGGCGAGAATATCTCGGAAGCCCTTTGTGTCGCCCGAGGCAAGGCGTGCCAGCGCCGCCGAGGCGGCCGGGGCGATTGCGTCGAAGATCCCCAAGAGTGCGTCCGAGGCGTTCTTTCCGTCCCCTTCTATCAACTCGGGATAGTTGAAATCGTCCCCTGTATACATGCGTACCCCCGGCGGCAAACGCCGGCGCATGTCGATCTCTTTCTGTCGATCGAGGAGTGAGATCTTGATGCCGTCCACCTTGGCGCGGTTCGCATCGATGACCTCGAGCGCGACGTTCATGGCCCGGCTGGGGTCTGTCTCACCCCAGTAGCCGGCAAGTTGGGGGTCGAACATGTCTCCGAGCCAGTGGATGATTACAGGCGCGCTCACCTGCGCGAGGATGCGCGCGTAGACCTTGCGGTAGTCGTCTGGGGAGCGCGCACAGGCGGCAAGCGCGCGGCTGGCCATGAGGACGATACGGCCGCCTAGCTTTTCGACGGCCTCGCACTGCGCCTCGTACGCGGCGATCACCTCGTCGAGCCCCGCTCCGGCAGCTGGCTCGAGCTGGTCGGTCCCCGCTCCACTGAACAGAACCGCCCCTTCGATGCCCTTCGATGCAGCTATCGAGCGGCGAATCAGCTCTAGCGAATTCTTCCAGTCGAGCCCCATCCCGCGCTGCGCGGTGTCCATGGCTTCGGCGACTCCCAGTCCCAGCGACCACAGATAGCGCCGGTAGGCGATGGTCGCCTCCCAGTCCACCGCGACATCGAGCCAGGGATTGCCCCTAGCGAGCGGGTCGGCGACGACGTGCGCGGCGGCCAGCGCGATGCGATTGAGCGGTTTCCTGCCGGCGCTGCTGAAATCGCGGGGCGCGCTCAGACGGAACTCTTCGAGTCTGCCGGCTGCCGAGGGAAGCTTGATTCGCAGGGCAAGTTCTTCGGGGGCGTTCATGCCTGTGTCTTCATGCTTTCAGCCGCGGAATATCGATCCAGCGCCGCGTCCGCCAGGACTTGAGCGCGCAATCGACCAGTTGTAGGCCTTTGGCGCCCTCCAGCAGGTTCCACTTGAACGGGCTGCCTTCGCAGACGTGACGGATGAACAGCTCCCATTCGGCTTTGAAGGCGTTGTCGCAGACCGTCTCGTCAGCGACCTCCCTCCAGTCGGCAAAAAAGTCGTGAGACTGGCGAACGTCGGGGTTCCACACCGGCCGCGGCGTTTCGGCGAGCGACTGGCTAAAGCACCGCGTGAGGCCGGCAACCGCCGAGCCCTTGGTACCGTCAACCTGGAAGGTCGCGAGATCGTCGCGGCGCACCCGCACGCACCAGGAGCTGTTGAAATGCGCGACCGCGCCGCCCGCCAGCCGGAAGCTCGCATACGCTGCGTCATCCGCAGTCGCCTTGTATTTCCTGCCGCTTTCGTCCCAACGATCGGCAATATGAGTGGCGCCGAGGCAGGAGACGCTTTCCACTTCCCCGAAAAGATTGTCCATCACGTAGCGCCAGTGGCATAGCATGTCGAGGATGATCCCGCCGCCGTCCTTCTTGCGGTAATTCCAGGAAGGACGCTGGCCCGGCTGCTGGTCACCTTCGAACACCCAATAGCCGAACTCGCCCCGCACCGAGAGTATCCGACCGAAGAATCCTGTGTCACGCAGCGCCCTGAGCTTGAGGAGCCCCGGCAGCCACAGCTTGTCCTGGACTACGCCGTGCCTGATCTTGGCTTTCTTTGCTTTGCGGTAAAGCGAGATCGCCTCGGCGAAAGACGTCGCCACCGGCTTTTCGCAATAGACGTGCTTCCCGGCGGCGATGGCCCTCCTGAGCAGGTTCGGGCGAAGCTTGGTCGATGCCGCGTCGAAAAAAACCGCATGGTCGCGACTCGCCAGCGCCGCGTCGAGGTCCGTAGTCCAGCGCTCTATGCCGTGCTCCGCTGCAATTCCCCGCAGCTTCTCGCCGTCGCGCCCGACAAGCAGTGGGTCGGGCATGACGCAAGTGCCGTCGGAAAGCCTCACGCCGCCCGACCTGCGGATCGCCACTATCGAGCGAGCGAGGTGCTGGTTCATCCCCATGCGCCCGGTCACGCCGTGCATGACGATCCCCAGTCTCTTTTCGGCCATTGCGTGCTCCGAGCTATCCCCTGCGGTGCTCGCCCACGCGCACGATCTTCATCGTGTTTGTCCCGCCTGCCTTTCCGATCGGCTCGCCGATGGTGAGCACGATTAGATCGCCTTCTTGAACGACACCGTTGCTCACCAACACGGCCTCGGCCTCCGCAAGGAGTTCTTCGCGGTCGTGACCAACGTACTTCACCATCAGGGGATAGGTGTCGCGGAACAACGCGCAGCGGTACCGCGTCTGCGTCTGTGAGGTGAGCGCGTAAATCGGGACCCCGCAATTGATGCGCGACATCCAGAGAGCGGTAGATCCCGATTCGGTGAGCGCCGCTATCGCCTTCACCTTGAGGTGATACGCGGTAAAGAGGGCGGCCATGGCAATCGACTGGTCGACGCGGGAAAACACCCGATCGAGGAAATCGCGCTCCAGCGTCACCTGGGCCGAATCCTCCGCAACCTCGCAGATCCGGCTCATGGAAGCGACCGTCTCGACCGGAAATCTTCCGCTGGCGGTTTCCGCGGACAGCATCACCGCATCGGTTCCATCCAGCACGGCATTCGCGACGTCCGATACTTCGGCGCGGGTCGGCACGGGGCTTGAGATCATCGATTCCATCATCTGCGTCGCGGTAATCGTGAGCTTGTTCTGCTCGCGTGCCATGCGGATCATTCGCTTCTGCATCGCGGGGACCGACGCGTCACCGACCTCGACCGCCAAGTCGCCACGCGCGACCATGATCCCTTCGCATGCCGACATGATGTCGGTGAGCGCCCTGGGCTCCACCGCCTCCGCACGCTCGATCTTGGCGATGAGGAACGACTCCCCGCCGGCGGCGCGCAGGAGTTGCCTCGCCATGTACATATCGGCGCCGGATTTCGGGAAGGACACGGCGAGGTAGTCGACCTTGATCCTGGCCGCAGTGCGGATATCCTCCATGTCCTTCGACGTGAGGGCCGGGGCGGTAAGACCGCCGCCGAGACGGTTGATGCCCTTGTTGTTGGAGAGCACACCGCCGTGGCGCACGCGGCAATGGACCTCGCCACCTACGACCTTCTCGACATCGAACACTATTTTGCCGTCGTCGAGCAGCAGCGCGTCCCCCGGCCGCACATCGCGAGGGAGGTCCTTGTAGTCAAGGCCGACCCGCTTGCCGTCGCCGAGCTCGCAGTCGGCATCCAGCACGAAGGCGTCCCCGGGGTTGAGCGTGACTTTGCCATCCTTGAACTTGCCGACGCGGATTTTTGGCCCCTGGAGGTCGCCCATGATGCCGACGGTGCGTCCCGTCTTGCGGCAGGTCTCGCGCACCAGATCCGCGCGCCGCTCGTGATCGGCGGCCGTGCCATGGGAAAAATTCATGCGAACGACGTCGACGCCGGCGAGAAACATGCGCTCCAGGGTTTCGGAATCGTTGGATGCGGGGCCGAGCGTGGCGACGATCTTGGTGCTGCGTGGCATCGGACTACCTCGATTGTTGGCCTACTTTACCAGAAGCCTCCCAGGCGACTTTCGACCCGAGGCGGCCCATCCTTAAGGGCGCCCATGCCGTACCCCCGGGGGTGCAGGTTCGGCTTATTCCGATTCGACCAGTGCCCGGGAGCGCGACAAGGACGGGTCGATCGCCCCAAAGCGCCCCCGGCCAGCCCGTGACGCCGTTCTGGCGGCGAACACCCCGAGTCGGTTATATTTCCGGTCTGCGCCAGCGGTAGCGTCCAAATCGACAGGGGGAACACCCGTGCTTGCCACGCAGATTCGCCAGAAGGACGGCATCTTCTACTTCGGCAGCGTCCGCGCGCCTGAGTTGCTCGCCAAGGTCCGCTTCATCAGCCGCTTCTACGGCGAAGGCGAGGAGATCGCCCCGGCACGCATCTCCCAGGACGACGAGATCGCACAGTTCATCTCCAAGATCGAGCGCACCGATCGCGCCTTCCAGAGAACGCTGTCCCGGGCCAAGGTGCGCCAGCTCAAGAATTTCTACGAAACCGCCATTACGCAGCCGCCCATCCCGGGAACCGTGCTGCTGTTCACCTCGGAAAAGCTGCGTTTCCAGACCGCCGGTGTCACGGAAGGGATTGGCCAGCTCTCCGAGCCGCAATCGAAGTTCCTCATTATCGACGGCCAGCACCGCCTTGCTGCGCTGCGCTTCTACCTGGATGAGCACCCCGACGACGCTAAAACTATCAATGTACCGTGCGTGATCTTCGACGGGCGAAGCGAGGATTTCGCGACCGAGATGTTCGTGATCATCAATTCCACGCCTACCCGCATCAACAAGAGCCACCTAGTGGATCTCTATGAGAGGGTGTCCTGGGCTGAACCTCACCGCAAGTTCGCTGCCCGCCTGGTCGGCAGCCTGTACAGCGAGGGGGATAGTCCGCTTCGATATCGGATCAATCGGCTCGGGGGGCGCAGCCAGCAGGACAAGTGGATCCTGCAGGCCGAGCTTTTCAACGAGCTGCACCGCTGGGTCAACCGCGATTGGCGCAAGATCCAGATTGCGGGCGGAAGCAGCAGGGAGGCACCGCGCTACTACGGCATGGTCCGCGACTTCCTCAAGGCGGCGGAGAAGGTATGGGGCGAGGCTTGGGGCCACGCCAACTACATGGTCACCAAACCGGTCACGCTCAAAGCCATGATCCGCGTCTGCGCAGATCTCGCCCGCGACGACGGCGACCCTGCGGAAGGGCGTTTGAAGCGCTGGGAGGAGCGGCTCACTCCGTGGAGCGAGCAGCAGCGGGCGTTCCGCGCGGAAGGATTCTACGAGCGCTTTGCAGCCAAGGGGGAAGTCGAACGCGTTTCCCGCGTGCACCGCGAGCTCGCCCGGGCTGCGGGGATCGAAACCCGCCCCAGCAAGTAGGGGGCTCCAGGGCAGTTCCTTAGTCGTTCGCTCGCTGCTCGAGCGCCTCGATCGCCGGCAGTTTCTTGCCTTCCACGAATTCGAGAAATGCCCCGCCTGCCGTCGAGATGTAGCCAATCTTGTCGGCGACCCCAAATTTGTTGATGGCGGCGATCGTGTCGCCGCCCCCGGCGATCGAGTACGCTCTCGAGCCGGCGATCGCCCGCGCGAGGGTCTCCGTGCCCTTCGCGAACGCATCGAACTCGAACACCCCCACCGGGCCGTTCCAGACGATGGTCCCCGCCTGCGCGAGCGACGCGGCGAGCGCCTGGGCGCTCTTCGGCCCGATGTCGAGGATCATTTCGTCCGCGGCCACCTCCTTGGCCGGCTTGACAGTCGCTTCCGCCGCCGCCGAGAACTCCTTTGCCACCACGACGTCGACCGGCAGCGGCACCCTGGTCGCCGCCATTATCTTTTTTGCCTCGCCGACCAACTCCGGCTCGGCGAGCGATTTCCCGATCGGCAGACCCGAGGCAAGCATGAAGGTGTTGGCGATGCCGCCGCCGACGATGAGCTGATCGACTTTCTTCGCCAGCTCGGCGAGGACGGTGAGCTTGGTTGAGATTTTCGAGCCCGCTACGATCGCGAGAAGCGGCCGCTTCGGGTTCGCCAGCGCTTTTCCGAGCGCGTCGAGTTCCGCGGCCATGAGCGGCCCCGCGCAGGCGACCTTGGCAAACCTCGCGATGCCGTGAGTAGTGGCCTCCGCGCGGTGTGCGGCGCCGAAGGCGTCGTTCACGTAGACGTCGCAGAGCGTCGCCATCTTCTTCGAGAGCGCTTCGTCGTCCTTTTTTTCGCCTTTGTTGACGCGGCAGTTCTCGAGCAGCACGACTTCCCCGGGCCTCACATCGACTCCCTCCACCCAGTCTGCTTTCAGCGGCAACGGCCTGCCGAGAAGTTCCGAGAGGCGCCTGCCTACCGGGGCGAGCGAGTCCTCTGGTTTCAGCTCGCCTTCCTTCGGGCGACCGAGGTGCGAAGTCACCATGACCGCGGCACCCTGCCCGAGAGCGTGGCGGATCCCGGGTACCGATGCCCGGATGCGGGTGTCGTCGGTGATGTTGCCCTGGTCGTCCTGGGGCACGTTCAGGTCCGCGCGAATGAAGACCCGCTTCCCTCGCAGGTCCAGCTCCATCATCCGCTTGAACTGCATGCCTATTTCGCGTTCATCAGCGCGATAGTGGCATCGAGCATTCGGTTCGAGAACCCCCATTCGTTGTCGTACCAGCTGGACACTTTCACCAGAGTCCCTTCGGCAACCTTGGTGAGCGTGGCATCGAAGATGGAAGACGCGGGATTGTGGTTGAAGTCCGAGGATACGAGCGGCTCGCTGCTGTACTCGAGAATACCTTTCAGATCCGACTCGGACGCCTCCTTTGCAGCCTTGTTGACCTCCTCGACGCTGGTCGGTCGCTTTGCCACGAAAGAGAGGTCGACGATCGAGACGTTGATAACGGGCACGCGTATCGAGAAGCCGTCGAGCTTCCCGTTCAGCTCAGGCAGCACGAGGCCCACCGACGCGGCGGCGCCGGTCTTGGTCGGAATCATGTTCATGCTGGCCGAGCGGGCGCGGCGCAGATCCTCGTGGTAGACGTCGGTGAGTACTTGGTCGTTCGTGTAGGCGTGGACCGTCGTCATGAGACCGCAGACGACGCCGATGCGGTCGTGCAGCGCCTTGACCAGCGGCGCGAGGCAATTCGTAGTGCACGAGGCGTTCGATATTACCGTGTGCGAGGCTTTCAGAACCCTGTGGTTCACGCCGTACACGAGCGTTGCGTCCACATCCTTGCCGCCAGGTGCAGAGATGATCACCTTCCTGGCGCCCGCCCCGATATGCGCCGAGGCTTTTTCCTTGCTCGTAAAGAGCCCGGTGCACTCGAGCACGATGTCGACCTTGAGGTCCCGCCAAGGCAGCTCCGCCGGGTTGCGCTTGGCACAGACCTGGATGCGGTCACCATTGACGAGCATCGCGTCACCATCGACCGTGACTGTCCCGGGAAATTTGCCGTGCGCCGTGTCGTAGCGCGTGAGATGCGCGTTGGTCTGGGCGTTGCCGAGATCGTTGATCGCGACGAACTGCAGGTCGTGTCTTTTCCCGTCCTCGTAGTGCGCGCGCAGGATATTGCGGCCGATGCGGCCGTAGCCGTTGATGGCGACTCGAATGCTCATGCAGTTGCTCCTTGGGCTCTTCTAGGGGAGAACGTTCTTCACGGCCTTCACCACGTTCTCGACGGTGAAGCCGAAGTATTCGAACAGGCTCGGGCCGGGCGCCGATTCCCCGTAACGGTCGATTCCCAGCACGGCCCCGCCCAGGCCGACGTACTTGCGCCAATAGTCGCTCACCCCGGCCTCGATCGCCACTCTGGGCAAAGTCGGTATGAGGACGACATCCCGGTACATCGGGGGCTGGCTGTCGAAAACCGAGGTGCAAGGCATCGATACCACTCGTACCGGAATGCCTTCCGTGGCGAGCTTTTTCTTCGCTTCGAGGGCAAGTTGCACTTCGGATCCAGTCGCGATGATGATTGCCTTGGGACCCTGGACATCCGCGAGAACATAGCCGCCGCGTCGAATCGCGGCGATGGTATGCGCATCGCGCTTGTTGAAGGGCAGGTTCTGACGCGACAGCAGCAACGCGGTAGGCCCGTGCCTGCGTTCGATCGCCGCAGTCCACGCAGCCGCGGTTTCGACGCTATCGCAGGGACGCCACACTTCCATGTTCGGGATCAGGCGCAGGCTGGCCGCGTGCTCCACCGGCTGGTGCGTCGGGCCATCTTCGCCCAGTCCGACCGAATCGTGGGTCAACACATAGACCACCCGCTGGCGCGTGATCGCCGCCATACGCAGCGCGTTCCTTGCGTAGTCGGAGAACACGAGGAACGTGCCCCCATAGGGAATGAAGCCGCCGTGCAGCGCAATGCCGTTCATGATCGCGCACATCGCAAACTCGCGGACCCCGTAGTAGATGTAGTTGCCGCCGTCTCGCCTGGTTACCGGGCGCGTGCCGGACCATACGGTAAGGTTCGACCAGGCGAGATCCGCCGACCCTCCTACGAGTTCCGGGAGTCGCGACGCGATCGCTTCTATTGCGTTCTGTGATGCCTTGCGGGTGGCGATCGCTTCGCCTCTTGCATTCGCGCCATCGATCAAGGCTGCGCAATCCGCCGCCCAGCTTGCCGGCAGCTCGCCGGCAAAACGGCGGCGGAGTCCGGCGGCGAGCTCGGGATACGCCCGCGCGTAGGCGCCAAACCCCTGGTCCCACTTACGCTCAGCCGCGGCGCCCGCATCGCGCGCATCCCATTTCTTGTAGACATCGGGCGGGATCTCGAATGGGCCGTGGTCCCAGGCAATCGCGGCGCGGGTCGCGGCGACTTCCTCCTTGCCGAGGGGCGAGCCGTGGGCCTCGTGCGAACCACCCTTGTTCGGCGCTCCCTTGCCGATGACCGTCTTGCAGCAAATCAGGCTCGGGCGCTCCGCAACCGCTTTCGCCTGACGGACCGCACGATCGACCGCGGCAGCATCGTGCCCGTCCACGTCGCGAATCACGTGCCAGCCATAAGCCTCGAAACGCTTGGGCGTGTCATCGTTGAACCACCCGGCGACCTTGCCGTCTATGGAGATGCCGTTATCGTCGTAGAAGACAGTCAGCTTCCCGAGCCCAAGCGTCCCGGCGAGCGAGCAGGCCTCGTGAGATATCCCTTCCATCAGGCAGCCGTCCCCGACAAATGCGTAGGTCGCGTGATCGACGATCTCGTGGCCGGGACGGTTGAACTCTGCCGCGAGCATCTTTTCCGCAAGCGCCATGCCTACCGCGTTCGCCAATCCCTGCCCGAGCGGCCCGGTGGTCGTTTCGACGCCGGGCGTGAGCCCATGTTCGGGGTGACCCGGGGTCTTCGAATGCAGTTGGCGGAAGCGCCGCAGCTCTTCCATAGGAAGATCGTAACCGGTGAGGTGCAGAAGCGCGTAGAGCAGCATGGAACCATGACCGTTCGACAGGACGAAACGGTCGCGGTCGATCCACTTGGGGTTTGCCGGATTGTGCCGCAGATGCGTGCCCCACAACGTCAGTGCGACTTCGGCCATGCCCATCGGCATTCCGGGATGGCCGGAATTCGCCGCCTGCACGGCGTCCATGGCCAACGCGCGTATGGCGTTGGTCAAGTCGTTGCCCATGTACGGGGAAATCTCGGAGTGAGTGGGATTGAAACCTTATAATTATCGGCGAATCTCGCCTAACCCACAATTGGAGGAGCAGTGAGCAAACAAAAACTGGCGTTCATCGGCCTCGGCGTGATGGGCTTTCCGATGGCCGGACATCTCGCCGCACGCGGTGGCCACGATGTGACTGTGTTCAACCGCAGCCGCGCCAAGGCAGAGGCCTGGGTCGCGAAGCACGGCGGCCGGCTCGCTGAAACACCTGCCAAGGCCGCGGACGGTGCGAGCATCGTGTTTTCCTGCGTCGGTGACGATCCGGACTTGCGCGAGGTCACGCTGGGCGCCGGCGGTGCATTCGATAACATGGCCAAAGGAGCGATTTTTGTGGATCACACGACGGCCTCGGCGAAGGTCGCCCGGGAGCTGTCTGCGGAAGCGACCAGACGCGGATTCGAGTTCCTCGACGCGCCGGTGTCGGGCGGCCAGGCGGGTGCCGACAACGGTCAGCTCACCGTCATGGTTGGCGGCAACGCCGCGGCTTTTGAGCGGGCGAAGCCGATCATTTCGCATTTTGCGAAGGCAGTCACGTTGATGGGCGCGTCCGGGGCGGGGCAACTCACCAAGATGGTCAACCAGATCTGTATCGCCGGACTTCTCCAGGGATTGTCGGAGGGCCTGAATTTCGCCCTCAAGGCTGACTTGGACGCGAAGCTCGCGATCGACGTCATCTCCAAGGGCGCAGCGCAATCCTGGCAGATGGAAAACCGCGGCAAGACCATGATTGATGACAAGTTCGACTTCGGTTTCGCCGTCGACTGGATGAGAAAGGATCTGCGCATCTGCTCCGAGACAGCCCGGCAGATCGGCGCGCAGCTTCCCGTCACTCAAACGGTCGCAGCCTTTTACGACGAGATCTCCAAGATGGGCGGGGGGCGCTGGGATACTTCCAGCCTGATCCGGCGGCTGCGCAAAGCCTGACCGCGCCCGTCGCCTTCCCCGCAGGCCAGTTCATTGAGCATGCCCTTTCAATGGCCGGCAGGCTACGCATCGGCCATCCGGCCTCCGGCCGAGCCCCCTGAACGGGCCCTCTGGTTCGTTTTTCGCGGCACGGAGCTCCTGGTCGCAACGCCGCCTGCTGCGGCGCTTCCCCATTGCAATAACCCCAATGTTTTGGGTATCATGGCCCAACGAATACAATATCTTGGGGTTCTCGGCGATCAGCATTGCTTTGCAGCCGAGCTTGCGGCGGGAGCAGCGGCCCCGCAAGGGTGGAAGTGGCAGGGATTGCGTGCGCTGTTCGGCGTGTTGGACGAAGCGCAGTTTGCACTGGCCGGCCGGGCTCTCCAGATCGTCGACTGGGACCGGACGCACCAGTACTGCGGGGCGTGCGGTGCGGCAACGGTAGCTCGCGTGAGCGAGCGCAGCCGCGAGTGCCCGAGCTGCGGGCTGGTGGTATATCCCCGGCTCGCACCGGCAGTGATGGGGCTGGTGCGGCGCGATCGAGAGATTCTTCTCGCGCGCTCGCCCCGGTTTCCCGAGGGCATGTATAGCGCCTTGGCCGGTTTTGTAGAGCCGGGCGAGACTTTGCAGCAGTGTTTGGAGCGGGAAACATATGAGGAAGTTGGCATCCACGTGTGCAGGGTACGTTACTTCGCCAGCCAGCCTTGGCCGTTCCCGCATTCGCTCATGATCGCGTTCTTCGCAGACTACGAAAGCGGAGAGATTCGCGTCGATGGAGTGGAGATCGAGGATGCTCAGTGGTTCAAGGTCGGAAATCTTGAAAATTTGCCGCGACTACCTGCTAGAATCAGTATCGCTCGCAGGCTGATTGATGCGGCAATCGGGGAGATGCTAGCCTGCTAGCGCAGCATCTCATTTGTCAACGCTTGTGGGGATTTATGCAAATTGGACGGATTACATGTTGTCGCGAATCTGTACCGTTGCCGGGGGGACGCACGGTATCTGACTGACGCAGCGGGACTGCGTCGTTTTTGTCACGACTCCATCAACAGGGCCGGTCTCACGATACTCGGTGACCTGTTCCACGAGTTCGACGGTGGCGGAGTCACAGGCACGGTGGTCCTGGCGGAGTCGCATCTCGCCATCCATACGTGGCCGGAACTCCAGAGCGTCACCCTCGACGTCTACGTCTGTAACTACACCCAGGACAACAGCGCCAAGGCACGCCAGGTCGTCGCCGACCTGATGGAGGTGTTTCGTCCCGAGGAACGCGTCCAGCACGATGTGCCGCGCGACAAGCAATTCATGTACGAATCATTGAACGAGGACTATGGCTTTTTCCTTCGCTCCTCGAAGCTCATTGAATCCTCCAAGACTCGATTCCAGGATCTGGAGATCCACGAGACCCCCCAATTCGGGAAGCTCTTTCGTCTCGACGGCTGTTTCATGACCTCCGAGCGCGAGGAGTTCGTCTATCACGAGACGCTGATGCACACGGCGCTCACCGCGCACCCCGCTCCCAAGCGAATCTTGATAATCGGCGGCGGAGATGGCGGAGCGGCAGAAGAGGCCCTCAAGCATCCGTCTGTGGAGCAGGTCGTCATGGTCGAGCTCGACGAAAAGGTCGTCGAGATCGCCAGGCAGCACTTCGGGACGATCCACCGAGGCGTTTTCGACAATCCCAAGCTCAAGGTTCTCATCGAGGACGGACTGAAATATCTCGCCGACACCAGGGAAAAGTTCGATCACATCGCGCTCGACCTGCCCGACCCGATCGGCCCGGCCACAGCCCTATACGAAGAGGCGTTCTTCCGCGACTGCAAAAAAGCGCTGGCCGCAGGAGGCGTCCTTACTCTCCACATGGGCTCCCCTTGGTCGCGACCTGATAGGGTCAAGATGCTCTATGGGCGCCTGGCAAAGATGTTCAAGATAGCGCGACCGTATACGATGTTCATCCCTCTGTATGGCTGCCTGTGGTCGATGTGCGCCTGCTCCGACTCCACAGACGTGACGGCTTTGAGCGCCGGCGAGATCGATACGCGGGTGACCACGCGCGGACTCACGCAGTTGCAGTACTACAACGGTGCTGCGCATCAAGCGCTTTTCGGACTGCCAAACTTCGTGCGCGAACTAACTGTCGACGCTGTGCCAAAGCCACGCCTCGTCGCAACGAAGAAGCGCGCTGCCGGCGGCGCCAAGTAACTGCTGCTGAGGAATTGCGCCCGGTCAGGCGGGCGCGGTCTTGGATCCCGCTGTCTTCGGGGTCGCGTCGACACCCTGGAAGGGAAATTCCGGCTCGGGCCTTCGGCCGCTGACTATGTCCGCCAAGGCCCGACCCGAGCCGCACGCCAAGGTCCAGCCAAGGGTTCCGTGTCCGGTATTGATGAACAGATTGGGGTACTTGGTGCCGCCAATGACGGGTATGTTCCCTGGCGTCGCCGGCCGCAGGCCTGTCCAGAATTGCGCCTCATCCGCTCGCCCAGCCTCGGGAAACCACTCGAAGCTGCGCTTTACCAGCGCTTGGCAGCGATATTCATTGATTTCGGTGTTGTAGCCGTTCAACTCGGCAGTCCCTGCCACACGCAGGCGGTTACCCAGCCGTGAGAATACGATCTTGCGTGAATGATCGGTGAGACTCACTTGAGGCGCCCGGTCACCAGGATCCAGCGGCAAGGTGATCGAGTAACCCTTTACGGGATATACCGAGACCGCAGCCCCAATGGGTTTGAGCACCAAGGGACTGTAGCTACCCAGAGCGACGACATACGCGTCGGCGCGCACTGATTCTTCAATACCCTCCTCGTCGTCGATCACTACCCGGTCAATGGCGGCGTGTGCTGCTTCGACACGCCTGACCGAGACGTTAAAGCGAAACGCGACACCATGCGCACGGCATAGATCGGCTAGATTTTTCGTGAAAAGCTGCGCGTCTCCTGACTCATCGGCGGGTGCGTGGACACCGCCCGCAATCCGGATTGCTGAATTGCCGAGCGCCGGTTCTATCGAGACGCATTCCTGCGGGGTCTTGGCTTCAACCTCGAGGCCACGCCCTCTGAACCATTCGACCTGGGCTCGCGCGCGCTCGAATTCGCGCCGCTCCTCGTAGAGATGCAAAATACCGGAAGTCGCAGAATCATAGAGGATGCCCGTATCGCGTCGCAGGTGCCTGAGCTGTTCGCGACTGTACAGGGCAAGCGCCAGCGCGGCTTCCGCGTTCCTCAGGCTCCGACTGGGCAGACACTCATACAGGAAGCGTAGACCCCATGACCACTCAGCGAGATCGGCGCGGGGTCGGAACAGCAAGGGCGCGTCTTCGCGCCCAAGCCACCGCAGGAGCTTGAACGGCGCGGAGGGGTTCGCCCAAGGCTCGGCGTGGCTGACCGAAAGCTGGCCGCCGTTGGCAAAGCTCGTCTCGAGTGCCACGTCCGGCTGACGATCCACGACTGTGACTTCGTGGCCAGCCCGCGCGAGGTACCATGCACTTGTCGTGCCGATGACTCCAGCCCCGAGAACGACTACTCTCATGCTTTCCTCCTGTGAAAGCACAAAGGGGCCAAGCTTCCGCCTTAGTCCCCGTTCTCTTGCCTGACAGAATCGAGCCGATGCTAGGGCAACGCCAGCTGGGTTTCTTGCGGCGGGCCAGCCTGCGGATCTGCACCCGCTTTGGAATGCGGAATGTACTCTGTAGATCTTTGTACAGCAAGCAAGTTCTGCCGCCGTTTTGCCGGAAATTCACGCAGGGAACGATGAAGAGCCCGAAAGACTCCGGGCTTCCCGTACATCTCTTTTGTGCGGGACCTACTTCCCCGAGTGGGGAATCACTTTCTGTCGCTGTTCGCCAAGTCCCTTTATGCCCAGAGTGACCACATCGCCCGGTTTCAGCCACGCTTGAGTCGGCTTCATGCCAAGTGCAACTCCTGCAGGAGTGCCCGTGGTAATGATGTCGCCGGGGAGCAAGGTCATGTAGTTGCTGACGTAGGAGACGAGCTTCGCGCAAGGGAAGATCATGTTTCTCGTATTCGATGATTGCCTGCGCTCGCCATTCACGTCCAGCCAGATATCGAGAGTCTGGGGGTTGCTGATCTCGTCCGACGTCACGAGCCAAGGCCCTATGGGCCCGAACGTATCGCATCCCTTGCCCTTGTCCCATTGAGAAGATTGCAGCTGAAAAGCGCGCTCCGATACGTCATTGACGATGGCATAGCCGGCGACGTAGTCGAGGGCTTTGTCCTCCGGAACGTATTGCGCCCGGGATCCAACAATGATGGCAATCTCGACTTCATAGTCCAGCTTGGTAGAATTTCTCGGCTGCTGGATATCATCGTTTGGCCCGCTGATGCATGTAGTGGCCTTCATGAAGATCACGGGTTCAGCGGGAATCTGCAATCCCGCCTCGCGGGCATGATCGACATAGTTCAGACCGATGGCCACAAACTTGGAGATGCCGGTATAGGGAACGCCGAAACGCGGGTTGCCGCGCACCAAGGGCAAGGATTCCGGACGAATCTTGCGTAGTCTGGCGAGGCCCTTGGGAGAAAGGGCGTCTTGATCGATGTTCGGGGTGATTCCGGAAAGGTCGCGCAACTGACCCTGTGCGTCGATAACGCCCGGCTTCTCGAATCCGTTCCTGCCGTAACGACAAAGCTTCATCTTCTTGTTTCCTTTCCCCTGTCTTGAGACCGTCCGCCGCCGACGAATAGGCAGGCGGCACCTGCAGATTCGCTGCAGGAATTATATCAGCGCACGCTCGAAGAATCCACTTAACTCAAGTGAATCATAGCCTTAGGTACACACCGTCGGCGGGACTTGCACCGGGAAAACGCGCCGCTTGGCGCTGGTTCCGGCTTCGTTGCCAAGCGAGGCTAGGTGACGGGCTGAGCTGCGCGGTCTGCGGCTCCGAGTCCGCCAGAGCGTGCGGCGCGACGCCTTTCGTGATCAGTAAGGTGGCGCTTGCGTACGCGGATTGATTGAGGGGTGATCTCGATAAGCTCATCGTCGTCGATGAATTCCACGGCGAGCTCCAGTGTCAATCTGGTCGGCGGAGTGAGCAGAATCGCTTCGTCTTTCCCGGCTGCCCGGATATTTGTGAGATGCTTTTCGCGAATGGGATTGACCACAAGATCATTCTCACGGCTGTGAACTCCGACGACCATGCCTTCATATACGCGCTCGCCCGGGCTCACCAGCAGGCGACCGCGCTCCTGCAGTTTCCACAAAGCGTAAGCCACCGCCCGCCCCTCTTCGCCCGAGATCAGAACGCCGTTGCGGCGCGAGGAAATTTCGGGCTTCACCGGTCCATACTCGTCGAACACGTGGCTTGCGACGCCGTTGCCTCGCGTGAGATTGAGAAACTCGGACTGAAAACCGATGAGCCCGCGAGCCGGAATTCGGTAGTCGAGCCGCACACGACCTCTCCCATCCGGCACCATGTCGAGCAATTCGCCTCTTCGCGCACCTAAGGCCTCCATTACGAGGCCCTGGTGGTTCTCCTCGATATCCACCGTAAGGACTTCGAACGGTTCGTGCCTGACGCCGCCAATCTCTTTGGTGACCACTTGAGGGCGCGAGACTGCCAACTCATACCCCTCACGCCGCATGTTCTCAAGAAGGATGGTCAGATGAAGCTCGCCACGGCCCGATACCACGAAAACGTCGGCATCGCCGGTTTCCTCGACGCGCAGCGCGACATTGCCTTGCAGCTCGCGCAGGAGGCGCTCTCTGAGCTGTCGGCTGGTGACGAACCGCCCCTCCTGCCCGGCAAGCGGCGAGGTGTTCACCTGGAAATTCATGGTGAGCGTCGGCTCGTCCACCTTGAGCATGGGTAGCGCCTCGGGTTGCAGTGGATCGGCAAGCGTGACCCCGATCCCCACCTGCTCCACGCCCGTTACCAGCACGATATCGCCTGCAGCTGCATCGTCCATCTGAACTCGCTCAAGGCCCCGAAAACCCATCACCTGGCTGACTTTGGCCTTCACGGGCGCCCGCCCTTCCTCGAGCACCAGCACCTCCTGGGCGGGCGCAAGCCGCCCTCGGGAGATGCGGCCAATGCCGATTCGCCCGACATAGCTGGAATAGTCGAGGTTGCTGATCTGCAGCTGGAGCGGGCCGTCAGCATCCCCTTTCGGGGGAGGAATATGTTCGAGTATTGCCTGAAACAAGGGTCGCATGTCTCTGCCGGGCAGCCTAGGGTCCAGGCTGGCGGTACCTAGCAACGCCGAGGCGTACACGACTGGAAAATCAAGCTGGTGCTCGGAGGCGCCCAGCTTATCCATCATGTCGAAAGTGGCGTTGAGGACCCAGTCCGCCCGCGCACCCGGGCGGTCCATCTTGTTGATCACCACGATCGGTTTCAGCCCGATCGCCAGCGCCTTGCGGGTTACAAAGCGCGTCTGCGGCATCGGGCCCTCGACCGCGTCCACCAGGAGCAGCACGCCGTCCACCATGGACAGGGAGCGCTCGACCTCGCCACCGAAATCCGCGTGGCCTGGCGTATCCACTATGTTGATATGAACGCCCTCGTAGTCGATCGCAGTGTTCTTGGCGAGGATTGTGATACCCCGCTCGCGCTCGAGCTCATTTGAGTCCATCACCCGCTCGGCGATGTGTTCATGTGCGGCAAACGTCCCCGCCTGGTGAAGCAGTTTGTCGACAAGCGTGGTCTTGCCGTGATCGACGTGGGCGATGATCGCGAGATTTCGTACAGGGCGGGACATGCAGGCGCTGCCACCTAAATCGGGCGCGCATTGTATCAGCTCGGCACCCCGTCGGGGAGTTATTCCTTCGCCTCCGGCCTGCGATCAGCAGACCGGCGCGTAGACGACCAAAAGGGCGTAGCGGATGACTCGCCGCCCGGCGTCTGAAAAGATGCATCTCGGGATACGTTTAGAATCGCAGCATGAGCGAGTCCGAAACCCGGCGCACGCCCAGGCTCTTTGTTCCGGCAGAACTCTCGTTGAGTGTCGAGATCGAGCTCCCCGAGCGCGCCGCCCGCCATTGCAGCGTGCTGCGTCTCCACCGCGGGGAGCCTGTCGTCGTGTTCAACGGCGACGGCAGCGAGTTCCTCGCCGAGCTGACCCGGGATTCCCGCGACGTCATCCGTGCCCGTCTGGTGTCAAAGCGGGCACCGGGGCGTGAGTCTCCCCTTACCATAGAGCTTGCCCAATGCGTATCAAGCGGAGATCGCATGGACCTCGCCCTGCAGAAATCCACCGAACTCGGCGTTTCCAGAATCGTACCCATAGCGAGCGACCGCTCCATCGTAAAGCTCGCGGGGCAAAGAGCCGACAGGCGGATAACTCATTGGCGCAATGTGGTCATCGCGGCGTGCGAGCAATGTGGGCGCAACCGCGTGCCCGAAGTCACCGCGATCACGCACCTCCACACGTTTCTCGCGGCTACGACCGGGGAGCGGCTGCGGCTCCTCCTGGCACCGGACGCCACCCAAGAACTGAAAGCGCTGGCGCCGGCGGCGGCCGTGACGCTGCTCGTCGGGCCGGAAGGAGGTCTCAGTTTGGATGAGCGCCGGAGTGCCGAAGGCAGCGGTTTCATCCCGGTGCGTTTTGGACCCAGGGTGCTGCGCACTGAAACCGCTTCGCTGGCCGCGATCGCGGCAATGCAGGCATTGTGGGGTGACTGTTGAGCCTGGGAAGGCCCATCTTGCGTGCGCCAATGATTGTGTCCCCCGTAGGCAACTGGCTAAAATCGCCCTTCCGATAAGTACAACGATATGTCGTCCCACCTCGACGCGCAGTTCATCAGCTGGTTTCGCTCGGTCGCGCCGTACTTCCACGCGTTCCGCGGCAAGACCTTCGTAATTGCCTTTGGCGGCGAGATATTCGTGGAAGGCCGCTTCGTCGAGCTCGCGCACGACATCAATCTGCTCCACAGCGCGGGTATCCGCGTGGTGCTTGTGCACGGCTCGCGCCCGCAGATCGAGGCGCAATTGAAGCGCCGCAAGGCGCGGTCGCGCTACGCCAAAGGCCTGCGTATCACCGATCCGGTGGCGCTTGAGTGCGTGAAAGAGGCGGTCGGCCTTCTGCGCGTGGAGATCGACGCGCTGCTCTCGCTCGGCCTTCCGAATTCGCCGATGGCGGGTGCGGTGATCAATACCGTATCCGGAAATTTCATTACCGCGCAGCCGATGGGCGTGCACGACGGTATCGACTTCCAGTACACCGGCTCGGTGCGCAAAGTGGACGCGCAGGCAATTGCCGGCTGCCTGGACGCCGGCAACATCGCGATCGTATCGCCGGTCGGATATTCACCCACGGGTGAGGTCTTCAATCTGGCGATGGAGGACGCGGCAGTAGCGTCGGCAACGGCCTTGCGCGCCGAAAAGCTCGTTTTCTTCTCCGATGCGCCAGTTGAAGACAAGGAGGGCGAGCTTCTGCCGGAGCTCACTGCACTTGAAGCGGCTGATCTTCTCGCCCGTAGCAATCGCCTGACCGACGATACGCGGCTTTATCTCGCGCACGCGGCCGAAGCGGTGCGTGGCGGCGTCCAACGCGCTCACGTGATCAGCCGAAAGGTGCCCGGCGCCCTGCTGGTCGAGTTGTTCACGCACGACGGGTCCGGCACGATGATCACCGCCGACAAGGTGGTCAAGCTGCGCCAGGCGGCGATCGACGACGCCGGCGGCATTCTGAAACTGATCGAGCCGCTCGAGGAGGACGGAACGCTAGTGCACCGCGGACGCGAGCTGCTCGAGCGCGAGATCACGCGGTTCTCCGTAATCGAACACGATGGCGTCATCGTCGGATGTGCGGCGTTGTACCCCTTCCCAAGCGTCCGCGCGGGCGAGCTTGCCTGCCTGGCGGTTCGTCCCGACTATCGTGACGCCGGCTATGGCGAGCGTCTGATGCGGCAAGTCGAAGCTCAGGCTCGCGCCCGAAAAATGAAAAAGGTCTTTGTGCTGACGACGCGCGCTGCGCACTGGTTTATCGAGCGCGGCTTCGCCGAAACCGCGGTCGATGCCCTGCCCAAGGAGAAGAAGGATCTGTACAACTACCAGCGACGCTCGAAAGTCCTGGTCAAGTCGCTCTAGCCAGGTCGCGCACGCGTTTCTCCTTGCGCCTCGACCGCGCTAGAATCGACGCCGTATTTCAAAGGAGCAAACGATGGCGAGGATGGTGAAGTGCATCAAGCTCGGGCGCGAGGCCGAAGGTCTCGACCTGCCGCCCTATCCCGGAGAACTGGGCAAGCGAATCTACGATAGTGTTTCCAAGGAGGCGTGGCAGGGCTGGATCAAGCATCAGACCATGCTCATCAACGAAAACCGGCTCAATCTCGCCGATCCCCGCGCCCGCAAGTATCTCGCCGAGCAACTGGAGAAGCACTTCTTCGGATCCGGGGCCGACACGGCCTCCGGTTACGTCCCTCCCGAGAAATAGCGCCTTATTTGCGGGTGATGGTCCTCACGCCCGATTTCGTTCCCAGCAGCAGCACGTCGGCCCCGCGGCGGGCGAACAGCCCGTTGGTGACGACGCCGGTGATATTGTTCAAAGCAGCCTCCGACTCGACTGGGTTGAGGATGGAGAGGCCCCACACGTCGAGAATCACGTTGCCGTTGTCGGTCGTAAAACCCTCCCGCAGCTTGGGCTGGCCGCCGAGCTTGACGATCTGGCGCGCGACGTAAGCCCGCGCCATCGGAATCACCTCCACCGGCAACGGGAACTTCCCGAGCACGGGCACGAGCTTCGATTCGTCAGCGATGCAGACGAATTTCGTCGCTACTGCAGCGACAATCTTCTCGCGCGTCAGCGCGCCCCCTCCGCCCTTGACCATAGCCAGATGCTCGGTGATCTCGTCGGCGCCGTCGATGTAGACGGGCAGCTCGTTGACCCCGTTAAGGTCGAGGAGCCGGATGCCGTGCCTTCTCAGCCTCTCGGCAGACCGATCCGAGCTGGCTACCGCGCCGGGGATGCGGTTCCTGATTTTCGCCAGCTCGTCGATGAAGAAATTGGCGGTCGACCCGGTGCCGACGCCGACGACGGCGTCCTCGACGACGTGCTTGACCGCCTCGCGCGCAACCGCCTGCTTGAGCTCGTCCTGGGTCACTTTTTCCGCGGGACGTAGAGGTCGGTGATGCTTCCAAGCGCCATCTCTGCGGCGAATCCCGGCGTTTCGGAAAGCGTCGGGTGCGGATGGATGGTGAGCGCGATATCTTCCATGTCGCTCCCCATCTCAAGCGCCAGCACCATCTCGGCGATCAGCTCCCCGGCATTCGGGCCGACCATGCCCGCACCGAGGATGCGCTTCGATTCCGGCTCGAAGAGCAGCTTGGTGCTGCCCTCGGTCCGGCCGATCGAGCGCGCGCGCCCCGAGGCCGCCCACGGAAAGCTTGCCTTTTCGTAAGCGATGCCCCGCTTCGCCGCCTCTGTCTCGGTGAGGCCCATCCATGCCACCTCCGGATCGGTATAGGCGACCGAGGGAATCGCCCGGGCGTCGAATGCAACCTTGTGCCCCGCGATCACCTCCGCCGCCACCTTGGCTTCATGGCTCGCCTTGTGCGCGAGCATCGGCTCGCCGACGATGTCGCCGATCGCGAGAACGTGCGGCACGTTGGTGCGGCACTGCTCGTCCACTTGGATGAAGCCACGCTCGTTCACCGTCACGCCCGCGGCTTCCGCGCCGATCTCGCGCCCGTTCGGCCGCCGGCCGACCGCGAGCAGCACGCGGTCGTAGAGCTGCGGCGCGGGCGCCCCGTCGCCTTCGAACGTGGCCCGCAGACCCGCTTTCTGCGCTTCGAGCTTGGCAACCCTGGTCTTCAGCAGGATCGCCTCATAGCGTTTCTGGATGCGCTTCTCCAGGGGCCGGATGAGGTCGCGGTCAGCGCCAGGAATGAGGCCATCCATCAGCTCGACCACGGTGACCTTCGAGCCGAGCGCGTCGTACACACAAGCCATTTCCAGACCGATGATCCCGCCGCCGATCACGAGCAGGCGCTTCGGAACATCCGGAAGCTCGAGCGCGCCGGTCGAATCCATGAGGCGCGGATCGTCGTACGGAAAACCCGGGATGCGTGCGACCGAAGAGCCGGCGGCGATGATGCAGTGATCGAACGCGATGCGCCTGCTCTTTCCGTCCTTCGCCTTCACCAACAGCGTTTTCGGCGATTCGAACTGGCCGACTCCCTCGACCACGGTGACCTTGCGCTGCTTCGCCAGTCCGGCAATGCCCTTCGTTCCCTTGCCCACGACGTCGTCCTTCCAGGTCCGCAGCTTGGCGACGTCGATTGCCGGCTTGCCGAACGCGACGCCTGCCTCCGCCGACTCCTCGGCTTCGGTGAGTACCCGGGCAACGTGCAGCAGGGCCTTGGAAGGAATGCAGCCCACGTTGGTGCACACCCCGCCCAGATTCGGGTAGCGTTCGACGAGGATCACGCTTTTGCCGAGGTCCGCCGCACGGAAAGCAGCCGTGTAGCCGCCGGGGCCGGAGCCGAGCACAACGACCTCGGCACGCAAGTCTGCGCCGACCGCAGGCGCCGCAGATGCGACGGCTCGCGGTTGCGGCTCTTGCTCGGTCCTAGCTGGCTGCCGCGGCGCTTGGGGTACGGCCTCCTCGGGCTCGAGCAGCAGAATCACCGAGCCGGTGGACAGCTTGTCGCCGATCTTGACCCGCAGTTCCTTAACCGTGCCGGCGTCCGACGACGGAATTTCCATCGTCGCCTTGTCGGACTCGAGCGTGATGAGGGAGGTTTCCTTCGACACCCGGTCACCCGGCTTGACCAGGACCTCGATGACATCGACGTCCTTGAAATCGCCGATGTCCGGAACCTTCACCTCGATCATCTGCGCCACACCGGTCTCACAGAAGGGTTCGGCGAATGTCGGAGAGCACCGAGGCAAGATGGGTGGTGAAACGTGCCGCGGCGGCGCCGTCGATGACGCGGTGATCGTATGCAAGGGATAGCGGGAGCATCAGGCGTGGTACGAACGTGCCGTCCTTGTACACCGGCTTCATTTGCGAGCGCGCCACCCCGAGAATTGCGACTTCGGGAGCGTTTATGATCGGCGTGAACGCGGTGCCCCCGATCCCGCCCAGGCTCGAAATGCTGAAGGTTCCGCCGCGCATGGCATCGGGTTTGAGCTTTTTCTCGCGCGCGAGCTTAGATATTTCCGCCAGCTCGCGGGCGACGTCGAACACACCCTTGCGGTCCGCGTCGCGGATCACGGGCACCACCAAACCCTCGGGCGTATCGACCGCCACACCGATGTGATAGTACTTCTTCACGATCAGGTTCTCCCCGGTCTTGTCGAGCGAGGCGTTGAACTCCGGGAACTGCTTGAGGGCGTTCACCGAGGCCTTGACCAGGAAGGCGAGCATGGTGAGCTTGAAGCCTCCCTTTTCGGCAACCTGGGCGTTTTCCTTGCGGAAGGCCTCGAGCTCGGTGATGTCGGCCTCGTCGTGCTGGGTGACGTGGGGAATGGAAACCCAGTTGCGGTGAAGGAATCCGCCTGACAGCTTCCTGATGCGCGATAGCGGCTTCGCCTCCACCGGGCCGAACTTCGCGAAATCCACCTGAGGCCAATCGGGCAAGTCGAGTGTCAGTCCGCCGCGCGCGGCCGGAGCGGCGGCTGACGGCGCTCCCCTCATGACGCCTTTCACGAATTCCTGGATATCGACCTGCGTGATGCGTCCCTTCGGGCCGGTCCCGCTTATCCGCACAAGGTCGACACCCAGCTCGCGGGCGAACTTGCGCACCGAAGGGCTGGCGTGCGGCGCGCCCACCGATGCGGTTGGCGCTGCCGGAACTGGGCCTGGCCTGCTGAAGGCCGGCTTCGGGACGGATGCCAGCGCAGGGGCGGGCGTTCGCACGGGCGTCGGCGGGGCTGCCGGCGCCACGGCCGCCGCAAGCGGCATCGCTTTTGCGGGCGCAGCCGAAACACCCTCTGTCTCCTCAAGAAGGAGGATCAAGCTGCCTTGCGAGACCTTGTCCCCGTTCTTGACCTTGAGTTCCCTGATCGTCCCGGCCGAAGGCGACGGGATTTCCATGGTCGCCTTGTCGGACTCGATTGTAATCAGCGACTGTTCGGGCTTGATCGCGTCCCCTGGCTTGACCAGGACTTCGATGACGTCGACGTCCTTGAAGTCGCCGATGTCCGGAACCAGGACCTCTCTGACGGTCGCCATGCTTTTCTTCTTGTCGAGGGAACGCTGGAACAGGGGGTCGGACTCAGCCCGCGCCCCGTATTCTCTATTGTCCTAAACCGACACCGGATTGGCCTTCTCCGGGTC